>JBGSPP010000190.1:0-15096 GCA_041738515.1 Desulfobulbus sp. | reverse complement strand
AGTAATATGCATCCATTGAAGCCTCCTTGTGGTGTAATTCTGGGCGAGCCTGCCTCGACCCAGCCTTGCCTTAGGCATTATATACCCACTTGGAGGCTTCTCCATTTCTCAGCCACTTATGCATTCAAACAGACCTATTTTGGGTAATAACACAGTCGGCTTGGTGACGCTGGAGCGTCTCGAATGCGTTCCCACGCTGGAACGTGGGAACGATCAAATTTAAAAATAGATCTGTCCCCTATTTCTTGAAATGTGTTTAAAATTAGGTTTGTGGGGGCGACATAAGACATAAAGCCGCCCCCACAAACCTAGGTAGAGATGATAATGTAGATGATGAGAATCAGCCTTGAAACTTCTCTGATGGTCAACGCTACATCCATCTTCACCTGCGTTGTAATTTGCACTTTCATTGTTTTACGTATGAATAGTGCAGTTGCAGCAGGCCTGCGCAACCGCTTTTCAGTTGGTTGCACTTCGGAGGTTACTAGATTGTCGGAGAAAATGGCCATGCGCGAACATGACGTTTTGTCCGGTCTATTGGCCTCCAAATGACGGATATGCCTATCCGCCAGGGAGTTCCGCTGCGGCACGTTCAAAGTTCGCGCTATGAGTGGCACCGGAGTGGTTCTCCCCTAATTGTTATATTCTTTGAAATTTAGCTGTTTATTAGACAGGAAAAATCTCCGTTAGACTCTCCCTATCACGAACACTTCGAGTACCCGCAATCCCGACATACCTCACACCCTTCTTCGAATACCAACTGGCCCTGGCACTCCGGGCAGACCGAGGCGAACCCATACTGGGTGGCGGCCATGAATGACTTGAGCAGCTTGCCCAGCTGGGCGGGCAGGTCGAGCATGTGGCCGCTGGAACGGTCCAGCTGCTTGATGATCTCGCCCATGGGGATCTGGTAGCGCAGGGCCAGCGACACCAGCCGGCAGGTGGTGGTCCACATGGTGGACTTGTCTTTCAGGTCCACCCGGTTATCGAAGGGGAACTTGGCAAACACCTCCATGGGTTTCTCGTCCTCGTCGAAACAGACGATCAGGTAGATGGTCTCCTGGTTGATGTCTTTGAGCCGATACCGCTTGGCACTGAGCATATCCGGCAGGGTGGCCTTGCGCACCAGCCCCTCGGTGGAGGTGGTTGCGGTCCGGTTCTCGCCCGAGGTCAGGGTGTTGAGCACCTGGTGGTCGCGCGAGCCGTCGCGGTACACGGTCAACCCCTTGCAGCCCAACTCGAAGCCGAGCATGTAGGAGGTGCGCACATCCTCCAGGGTGGCCGAGCCGGGCAGGTTGATGGTCTTGCTGATCGACGAGTCCACGCCGTTCTTCTGCAGGATGCCCTGCATGCGGATATGGCTTTCCGGGCTGATGTCCTGGGCAGTACGGAACACCTCCTGCCATTTGGCCGGGATTTCGAGATGGCCGATGACCGTGCCGCTGGAAGCCACCTGCTCCATCAGGGCCGCCGAGTAGAAGCCCTCGGCCCGGGCGATCCGCTCGAAATGCTTGTTGATCATCAGCAGTCGGTCACCGTCCATGACGTTCTTGACCATGACGATGGAGAAGTAGGGTTCGCAGCCCGAGGCGCAGTCGGCGATCATCGATACCGTGCCGGTGGGCTGGATCGAGGTCAGGGCCGCGTTGCGGCGGGCCGGGTAGGTGTTGATCTTCTCGTCGTAGGCGGGAAACGGTCCCTTGAGTGCGGCCAGTTCGATGGAGGCGGCCTCGGCCTCCCGGCGGATGAAGGCCATGGCCTCGGCCGCGGCGGTTCGGCCCTGCTCGCTGCCATAGGGCAGTTCCAGCTGGATGAGCATGTCGTGCATGCCCATGATGCCCAGTCCCACCTTGCGGGTCTTATGGGTCATCTCGGCAATTTCCGGGATGGGAAAGCGGTTGCAGTCGATGACGTTGTCGAGGAAGCGGACCGCCAGTCGCGCGGTCTGGCCCAGCCGGTCCCAGTCGACCCGGCCGTCCTTGACATACTGACCCAGATTGATGCTGCCCAGGTTGCAGCTCTCGTAGGGCAGCAACCACTGTTCGCCGCACGGGTTGGTCGCCTCGAACTTGCCCAGCTGGGGGGTGGCGTTGTCGCGGTTGGCGGCGTCGATGAACAGCACCCCGGGCTCGCCGTTGTGCCAGGCCAGGTCGACGATCCGCTCGAAGACCTCGCGCGCCTGCAGGGTCTCGACCACCTGGCCGGAGGAGGGGTCGATCAGATCATATTCCTGTCCGTTTTTGACCGCATCCATGAACAGGTCGGTGATGGCGACGCTGAAATTGAAGTTGGTATAGCGGGTCTGGTCCTGCTTGGCGGTGATGAACTCGAGGATGTCCGGGTGATCGACCCGGAGCACGCCCATGTTGGCGCCGCGTCGCTTGCCACCCTGCTTGATGGTCTCGGTGGCCACGTCGAAGACCTCGGCGAAGCTCAAGGGGCCGGAGGCCACGCCCTGGGTCGACTGCACCGCCGAGTTCTTGGGCCGCAGCCGGGAAAAGGAGTAGCCGGTGCCGCCGCCGGTTTTATGCACCAGGGCGCCGTTGCGGACCGCAGTGAAGATGCCCTCCATGGAGTCCTCGATGGGCAGGACAAAGCAGGCCGAGAGCTGGCCGAGATCGGTGCCGGCATTCATCAGACAGGGCGAGTTGGGCAGGAAGTCGAGCGAGTAGATCATGTCGAAGAAGCGGTCGGGCAGGTCGTCGAAATCGGCCATGCCGCGATCGACGTCGGCCACCGCGCCCGCCACCCGGCGACAGAGCGCCTCCCAGTTTTCCAGCACCTTGCCGTTCTCGTCCTTGAGGTAGTATCGCCGCTCAAGCACGGTCTCCGCGGTCTCGGTCAGCTTCTGTTTGGGTATGCGTCTGGTCATCTCGGCCTCTTGTGGTTGGCGTGGATCATGGGTGGAGGTGCGGGGCGAAGCCCCAGGTCGGCCTGGACGCCGGGGAGCGGCGGCAGATCGGCCCCTGGGCGCGGGAGAGCGCGGTCGGATCGGTTGCGAACTGCGAAGGCACCATATCACAACATATAGCGAGCATCAACCATAAATGCTGCCATATGTTGTGCTTTGTAAAACTACCTGTTTTCAAGGGGTTCAGTTGTCGTGAGGCTAGATCGGGTCAAAAAGTCCCGATTTTGGCGGGGCGCCCGGGTCCAGGTTGGGGCGGGGGCCTGGGGCGAATTGTTCTTGTTCCTTGCGTTGTTGTCCAAGCCCCAGTATAGTGCAGCACCTTTTTCAGGCTGTGCGCCTGTGCGCAAGAGCGTCTGAAAAACAGGAAGATAAACCATGCCGTCCATCCGTTCGACGGCGACAAAATCAAAACGGCGGGCTGCCTTGCGCCTGCCCCAATCAAGGACACCCCATCATGCTGAAAAAATGCCTCGCCGCCGCCCTTCTCATCCTGCCGCTTACTGCCCAGGCCGTGGAGCTCAAAAAGAACAACACCTCCGGCGATCTCAACTGGTCTGTGGAAGCAACCTGGAACCTGCCGGTCAAGCCGCTGGGCTTTGTCCAGTCGCTGGACAACAAGAAGGTCTTTGTCCTCGGCGCCGACGCCAAGGTGCACATCTTCAACGCTGAAGGCAAGAAACTGGGCGACCTGCCGGTCGATGCGGATACCATTGCCATCGACATCGCCCCCAGGGGCGAGATGCTCTACCTGATCAACGGCAAGACCAATGGTTATACCGCCATCGAGATCAGTATTAGCCAGAAAATCGACATTACCGGTTCACCGGTGCGGGGCAGGGCTGACGCCCCGGTCACACTGGTGCTGTTCTCCGACTTCGAGTGCCCATGGTGCGGCAAGCTCGAGCCGGAACTGGCCAAACTGCTCGAGGCCAACAAGGACAAATTGCGTATCGTTTTCAAGCACCTGCCGCTGCCCATGCATCCCCAGGCTGAAGCGGCGTCCATTGCCGCCATCGCCGCCCAGAAGCAGGGCAAGTTCTGGGAGATGCACGACGCCCTCTTCCAGACGCCCAACTGGTCGGCGGCTTCGGTGGACGAGGCGGCCCGCAAGGTCGGCCTTGATCTGCAGAAACTGAAGACCGACATGAACGCGCCGGACGTGCGCATGCAGCTGACCAAGGACAAGGCCGACGCCCAGAACGCCGACGTCTCGGCGACGCCGACAATGTTCATCAACGGCCGTCCGGCGCGCGAGCGCTCGGTGGCAGCGCTGCAGGCCATGATCGACGAGGCCCTGGCCGCCGGAGGAGCGAAGTGAGGTGAAGCCCTCGGCAGCCCTCAACGCTCAGACCAGCCGCGAGCTCGAGTTCGCCGACAACGGCGTGGCCCAGCGGCTGTTCGGCGACCTCAACAAGAACCTGCACACCGTGGAGCTGGCCACCGGGGTGACGATCAATGCCCGCGGCAACAGCCTGCAGATCAATGGCCGGCTGCACGCCGTCGAGCTGGCCGCCTCCACCCTGCAGCAGATGTACGGCCTGCTGCTCAAGGGCTACCCGGTGTTCAGCCAGGACATGGCCTTTGGGGTCAAGATCCTCGAGTCCGCGCCCCAGGCCAGGCTGGAGGAGATCTTCCTCGACAAAGTCTGCATCACCTCGCGCAAACGGGTGATCTCGCCCAAGTCGGTCAACCAGAAGCTCTACATCGAGGCGATCCGCGAAAACGACATCGTCTTCGGCATCGGTCCGGCCGGCACCGGCAAGACCTACTTGGCCGTGGCCATGGCGGTTTCAGCCCTGGCCAAGGAGCAGGTGGCGCGCATTATCCTCACCCGGCCGGCGGTCGAGGCTGGGGAGAAACTCGGCTTTCTGCCAGGCGACATGGCCCAGAAGGTGGATCCCTACCTGCGGCCGCTCACCGACGCCATCAACGACATGATGGGCCAGGAGCGCACCGTCGAGCTGACGGAACGCGGCGTCATCGAGGTGGCGCCGCTGGCCTTCATGCGCGGCCGCACCCTCAACAACGCCTTCATCATCCTCGATGAGGCCCAGAACACCACCCGCGAGCAGATGAAGATGTTCCTCACCCGCATCGGCTTCGACTCGCAGGCGGTGATCACCGGCGATGTCACCCAGATCGACCTGCCGGGCACGCAGAAGTCGGGGCTGATCCAGGCGGAGCGCATCCTCAAGGACATCAAGGGCATCGCCTTTCGCCATTTTTCCAAGGCCGACGTGGTCCGGCACCCGCTGGTGCAGGAGATCATCCAGGCTTACGAGCAGCAGGACGCGAGCCGCCGCGCCGGCGGTAAACGTGCGGCCGAGGAGAGCTGAGCCATGGCCGTGCACCTGAGCCTGACCGAGGACGTCGCCGGCGTCCCGATCAACCTGAGCCTGATCCGCCAGCGCTGCCAGCAGCTGATGCGCCTCCTGCAGCTGGACGCTGCAGACGCCAGCGTGGTGCTGATGAGCGACGCGGAGATGGCCGGCTACAACGAGCAATACCGCAAGAAGCAGGGGGCGACCAATGTTCTCAGTTTCCCGGTGGAACGCAGCGGAGCCGGCGGCCTGCTGCCCGAGGGGGAACTGGGCGACATCCTCGTTTCGGTCGAGACCGCCCGGCGCGAGGCCCGGCGCGACAAGCGCAGCCTGCATCATCGGCTGAGCGAGCTGATTGTCCACGGCATGCTCCACCTGATCGGCTACGACCACGAGCGCTCGGAAGAGGAAGCGGCGCAGATGTGGGATTTCGAGCAACAACTCATGCAACAGATTCAGCACACAAGGAGAGCCAGCATGCCCTATCTTGCCATCAACATTGACCATGTCGCCACCATCCGCCAGGCCAGAGGCGGCGTCGAGCCGGACCCGGTGCAGGCGGCCGGCATCTGTGAACTGGCCGGGGCCGACGGCATCGTCGTCCATCTCCGCGAGGACCGGCGGCACATCCAGGACCGCGACGTGCGCATCCTGCGGGAGACGGTCAAAACCAAGCTCAATCTGGAGATGGCGGTGACGCCGGAGATCGTCGACTTTGCCCTCGAGATCGTGCCGGACATGGTGACCCTGGTGCCGGAAAAGCGCAAGGAACTGACCACCGAGGGCGGGCTGGATGTGATCGAGAATGCCAAGAAGGTGGCCAAGGCCATCCAGAAGATGACCAAGGCGGGGATTCCGGTGTCGGTCTTTATCGACGCCGACGCCACTCAGATCCAGGCGGCCCTGGACGCCGGCGCGACCTTTGTCGAACTGCACACCGGCCGCTACTGCGAAGCGCGGACCACCAAAGACGTGGACGAGCAGTTCCGGCTGATCGAGCAGTCGGCGGAACTGGCCTATGAGTCAGGCCTGCGGGTCAACGCCGGCCACGGGTTGGATTACCGCAACACCGGGCCTGTCGCCGACCTGCCCTTCATCGAGGAGTTGAGCATCGGCCATGCGGTCATCAGTCGGGCGGTGCTGGTCGGGCTCGACCAGGCGGTGCGGGAGATGCTGGCGGTGGTGCGTGGAATGTAGCGGAGGGGGGACCGGCAGCCTTACATTTCCTTGCTCAGGCCGGCGATGTGCTCGCTGGCGCCGAGCACGATAAGGATGTCGCCGGCCATGATGATGTTGTCCGGCTTGGGGTTGAACAGCATGGCGCCGTCCTGGCGCTTGATTGCCACCACAATAACGTCGTATTTTTTCCTGATCTCGGATTCGATCAGGTTTTTGCCGTTGAGGTGCGACTCGGGACTGACCAGCAGTTCCTCCATGATCAGGTCAAGCTCGCCGGCGCGCATGGTCAGGTCGATGAAGTCGGTGACCGTCGGCCGGACGATCAAATGGGCCATGCGGCGGGCGCCGATGGAATAGGGCGAGATAACGCGGGTTGCGCCAGCCCGCTTGAGCTTGGTCTGCACCCCGGGCGTGCCGCTGGAACGCGCCATGATGTAGAGATGGGGGTTCAGGCCGCGGGCAGTGAGAGTGATGTAGAGGTTGTCGGCGTCCGAGGCGACCACCGACACCAGTCCCTTGGCATGCTCGATGCCGGCGGCCTGCAGGGTCTCGTCGTCCGAGGCGTCGCCCTGGATGCGAAAGTACTCCAGTTCTTCCAAGGCCTTGATCTCCGTGCCATCCTTCTCGATGACCACGAAGTCACGGTTGTGTTCCTGCAGTATCTTGCAGATCTCCTTGCCGATCCGGCCAAAACCGCAGATGATGTAGTGTTCCCGCAACTTGTTGATCTGTCGGTGCATTTTTCTCCTCCTATAGAGACCGCGCAGTTCGCCCTCGATCATTATCTCAGTGATCTTGCTGAAGGTGTAGAAGACAAAGCTGACGCTGGTGATAACCAGAAAGACCGTGAAGATCCGACCGGCGGGATGCACAGGCACGATGTCGCCGTAGCCGACGGTGAAGACGGTGATGACCGTGAGGTACATGCCCATCCAGAACCCGGTGTTTTCTAGGAGCATGTAGCCGAAGGTACCGCCGAAGAGCAGCACCAGGAAACTGATGGCGATGAAGATGATTTTTTGTTTTTCGCTTCGCATTGCCGCTGAGGGTCCGGAAAAAGGTCGCCCATCATAGCACAGCCCCGACAGGGAATGCTACTCTTAACATGCCGGAACTTCAAGGTCTTGTTCTAATTGCTGTTTGACAAAGCAGAACCGGGATTGTATACACACAACCACTCGCACGAAGGATGGCGGAACGGGACGGGGCGCATAGGATGCGATATCCCGGAAGGCTTACCGTTATCCCCTTGTTTTAATGATTTTTCAGAAAGCGCCCGCATACACTGCAGGCGGTCTTGGCGGTCTTGGTGGAACTGGTAGACACAGGAGACTTAAAATCTCCCGGCCTTTGGCTATGCGGGTTCGATTCCCGCAGACCGCACCACTTTTTTCTTAATATTATTAAGGGGTAAAACAGGGGAGCCTTGGTTTTTGGTGTCACAGCGGTAACGCATCTTGAGGCCTGATATACGTTGCGAACTTCATCAACCGTGACCTGGTAATATCGTTCAAATGCGGCGTTCGTGGCATGCATCGTCGCCCTCTTGATCTGTTCTGGCGTGGCAAAGTTGGATAAAGCAATCGCTGAAGAAGATGAACAAAACTACTACCCCCGTTTTGACGTCAGTGAGCATCTGAGAACACCGGGGGAATTGGCCGCTTATCTTGAAGCATGCTTCGAGTAAGCCAACGGTGATGCCGCCTTTATCGCCAAGGCACTTGGCGATATTGCCCGAGCGAAAGGAGTGACACAGGTTGCACGAGATGCAGGACTGTCCCGTGAAAGCCTTAACAAGTATCTGTCCGGTGAACGATGCCCAGGGTTTGACACTATCCTCTAGGTTATCGGTTCGGTTCCGGTACTGGTACGGTGGTGGATTAGGTGGCGATTCCTCTTTCGGCGTTACGTTTTCACGGCAATATAGCCAAACTCGTGCCGCAATTTTAACAATATAGAGCAGGTTTTCACGGTGCTGTTGCCTTGGGAGCAGGAGGCCGAGTGTTCAAATTCCTCTGCCCGACCAGATTTCATTGAGAAAAGGAGATGGGCGCATGGTGGAATCCCTTGGCCTGTGGCAAAGTAATTACGAACTGGGAGTCGAAGATATCGACTTGCAACACAGATTCTTTTTCAACCTGATCAACCGACTTGCCGCGGAGTTGCTAAAGACACAGGATACTCAATACCGGATGGATTTGATCAACGAGCTCAACGCATACGCAAAATTTCATTTTATCAGCGAAGAAAATATGATGCGGAAATCAAATTATCCGGGTTTTTCGTATCATAAGAATCTGCACTTTGAACTTATACAACAGTTGTCCACCAGGGGAAATCAACTGCTCCTTAGAGATGGAAACGTTGCAGCGGCAGAACTTATCGCCTTTCTTGGCGATTGGTTCCTCCATCACACAAGGGAAATTGACAGAAAATTTGCTCATTACTTTCAGGAACCTCCGGAATAATATCATTCTGAATTTGTTCGATAACATTCGGAAAATGAAGAGGTGCGCGGGTTAACTCAAGAAATTCGCAAAAAGAGAGGGCAGGTGTGTTTCTGGATTCCGGTAGTGGATTACTTCAAGTGTCGGGCTACGCCAGGTGCGAGGTTTAGGCCAATCCGCAACTCTTTTTTACGTACGGATCGTTGGCCTGGGGTGTATCGCCGTTGGTCTGCTGCAGTGGATATCTGGCGCAACTCCATCGTCGTCAGTTCGGTGGGGTAAATTGCAGATGTTCCTTTACTCGCATCTTGGCTCGTTCGGTCTTGGGCTTTACTGGCTCGTCCTGGGTACGATCGTGCTCGTTGTCGCCAACCGGAAATCGTCGTAAATCTCGCAGCCCAAAACCAGGCAGTGTTTCCACTTAAGAGTGAAAAAAAAATTGGTTCAAGCGAACGAGACCACCTCTATTCTGGTCATTATCCTGTTGTAATCTCAAGTAACTATATGAAGGAATCCGGCAAGAAAATTCCCCGATCTGCCAAAATCCTTTTCGGGCTCATGAGTTTTGTTTTTGTGTCAGTTGGCGCCTTGACTTTCCTCACCGAATATTCCCCTCAAAGATCAACTCGCTTCGGATTAGCCGGTCCCTTTTATGGCCCAGAAGCTCAGGAGATCGGCATTCTTACAATGATGATTGGCCTGATGCCTCTGATAGTATTTGCCAGAACCGCTAGGCAAGCCGCCACTCTCGGGGCGCTTCTGATTTTCGGATTCATCGCCACGCTTTTTTATCTAATTTACTTCTAAGCGATTGCAATTTATAAAATCTTGGACAGGTTATTCTGGGATAATTTCAAGATGAGTCGTTTTTCGTGAATCAAAGAGCTATGCCTAGACCATATTCTCGTGTATCTTTAATATTTTAGTAAGCATAATATAGCATGAATATGAATAAAATGGAATTTTTATTGGATATATTGCTATAAGTATTTCAGATTATAAAAAACATTAGAGGTATGCATGGCTATTATAGAAGATGATTGTCTATATGTTGATCAGGAGACCTTTAAACTTCAAGGATTCCGGCTTGAAGATACAATTAGAGCTCCGGCAATAGTCATTTTTGTTGATGACAGGAAACCTGAACTCATCCCGTTGCGTCAACATCAAACTCCGCCAGTGAAAGTGAAATCACGCAATATGGAGGCAGAGATCCAGATTATTGGTTACGATGAAATTAATTCTTACTTGCATCAATAAAAGGAGGCTGTAGGCAGGCTCACCCCGGTTCTGGTTTAAATTACACGCAACGACAGGAGTGGCTCCGGGAATTTAAACAGGCCGCAGAGTAGAAAAACTCCTGCCGAGGTGCCTTTGAATTGACCAAGCAAGGAGCAGGACATGACCCAACAAAAGACACGCGAGTGAGGTGGAATCAAGAAGTTGGGCAATTCGATATGTGGAATCTAATTCCGCGAACGCTCCATGACGAGCACAAAACAGGCCAGAGAGGTTGCTTCACTCCCCGTGTGAAGATGAACCACTCAATGTAAGGGTGTCATAGTGCCAAGAGCCCGACTGATGGCATCTGCGCGGCTATCAGATTTGAAACCATCCCCGACACGGTGGGCGGTTATCAATACATCCTCATGCTGTCTTGGCTTGCCTTCCTCAATTTTCGAAACGATGCTCTTTTGAATGAAATTATATCGTTCCAAAGCCTGCTTGATTTCCAAAGGATTCCCTCCCTGTAAATACCCCAAGGCTGGTGAGATATTGCCTATGGTACTTGTGGATTTAATGAAAACAGGGATGCCGTCTTCCTCGTTGATGATTCTCAAAATTCCCTGGTGAATACTGTTTTTATCCTTAAGGCTTCTTTCAATGGTATCACTTTGCCAGGCGTCGGCCGGAGTTCGCGCCCTCGCTAAACCAACAATTGCTCCTGTGGTAAACCCGATACGAAAATCCGAAATCAATTTTTTATATCCGAAAGCAAATTCTGAATTAAACAATTGTACATACTTGTGGCCTCCTGGGTACATATACACAATACCGTACTTGTTCGGATCTCCTTTTGATTGAACAAGCAGCGTAGTGAATGAATTTTCAATTTTAAGTATATCAGGGATTTTGATTCCTTGAGGTTCCATGTCCATTCGCCAAGTCGAAGAATTGCGCGATATCTTTATTGATGCAGTAATAATTCTTTTTAATGTGCTCATTGTTCATATCGTAATTCCTCTACCTCATTAACTTGCTACTGCCAAGATAGATTTTACTAGTATTGAAGAAGGCATGATAACTGGTGGCAATATTGACTCTTGAGAGACAGAGGGGGCATAACTAGTTCGGTCATTCTTGCTCGACCCTCTTGACTAGGGATATTCATCCCTTATTTTTTTTAACACGTTTTGGATACGTGGTTTTTCTCTATCTTTTGAGATGGATGATAGGCTCCAGTTATTTCCGCTATCTCTATCGAAACAAGGTTCGGAGGACAAAATGATCATACACCAGAGAGAAATCGAATATAGCAAGAATTACTCGGTATTCTTTGAGGCGCTTGTCAAGGCCAAGGCCTATTTGGAACAAAAGCATCCTGAAGTGTCGGTTGAGCTCATGTACAACTTAGCAGGACAGAGGGGCCGGGCAACGATTCAGACGCGGTATCCTTCGTTGGCTGAATACGAGAGAATCGATGCTGAAATGGACAATGATGAGGAATATTCAAAGCTAATCATGACCATCTTTGGTGATACCGGAGAGCTACCTGTAGATCAGTTCTATCGGGTAATTCAAACGCCTTAGCCCCGCAATGATCGCATACTCTGGCGGCCGCACTGGGGCCTTTTGAAGGAATGATGTTGTTTTCTGAAGCTACGGGATGGCGTGAAAGCCCTCCAATGCGTTGGGTGGAACAGCCTTGATCTCCCCTAAACGGCCTTTCGCGCCGGATCCAGTTCTACATGCACGCGATGACCCAATGCGGTTGCGATATTAACCAAGGCATCCAGGGAAAACGGGAGACGCGGCCACGAAGGAGATCATTGCCCCGTGGTTGGGTTACGCAGCAATGTAGGGCCGCCTCGGCCTGCTTCCTTCGTTGGCCTTGATGATGTCGGCAATCTGGCGCATCAGTTCGGCCCTTGTTCGTGGATTGGCAGCCTGCTCCAGCGTGTCGGCTCTGACGTCCCATACAGAAGCAAACGTTTCCGTCTCTTTCATTTGATTGACCACCTTCAATAATGCAAGATATCGATTTTTGGCGAGGTCAATATCTCGCTTCGACTTCATAGTCAATTTACACTGGTTCGGATGTAATTGGTGAGCGGGTTTTTCTTCGTATCACATCGGTATCACACGGATAATATTTTTCTTTTATTATCCTGGTATTATACAGGCAGGTGCGGGTTTGATTCCCGCAGACCGCCCCAAAGAAACGAGCGGCCCGGTGATCCGGGCCGCTCGTTTCTTTTACCGCCATCGGAGGAACTGGGAACGCCAGGTTTGCTCCCGCTGGCGGCTGAAAACTGAAAAACTATTGCAATGGAAGGGGCGGGATGTTTGGCTTCGAGGGCAGCATTTTCCATCCACCCTCAAGGAGAACGCCATGCCCAAGAATGACAAGCCCGGTTTCTACAAGAAGGCGAACAAGAAATTCCCCGAGGTGTTCACTGCGCTGGAACAGCTTGGCACAACCCTGCGCCAGGCTGGCCCCATTGATGAAAAGACATCGCATCTCATCCAGTTGGCCGCGGCGGCTGCCTCACAATCGGCGGGGGCTGTCTGTTCCCATACGCGCAGAGCGCTGCAGGCGGGCGCACGTCCCGAGGAAATCCATCACACCCTGTTGCTGCTGGTGTCGACCATAGGATTTCCCCAAGTTATGGCGGCCCTGTCCTGGAGTGAAGAGGTTATGAAAGAAAAGAAAGACAAGTAAAAGCGATCAGATTCCTCTTGGATTGCACAGATGCTCGGCATCCGGGGACATGCCTCCGCAGGAGTCGCAGGTAAAATGCATTGCCGGCACTTTCTCCTCGCAGACCTTGTCGATGGAAGTGGCGCAAAATTTGGCCTCCACGCTGTCGCTGGTCGGATTGCAGAGTTCGTCGGCCTTCTGCGAGCTTGATCCACAGTTCATACAGGTATAGTTCATGGTCGTTCACCGTGTTGCAGGGGTTGGCTTTGCCCTTGTTGTCACCGTCGGCGCTTTGCAGCACTTGCTCTGGCAGGAGTCAAACTCCTTTCCTGTCCATAAGTTCCCGGAGGAAACAACTTGGATCCTGCGATGAAAGTAAGATGATCAGGGGTGCTTGTCAATGTTTGGGCTCCCTAATCGGCAGGAGCGATGGTCAGGTCTGTGCGGCCCGCTTCAGCGGCAACCGGAGCAGGAAGGCCATCGAAAGCGGGGCTGCACGAAGCGGTCAATGCCGGGGATGGAACCCGACGGCGGGTGGGTTGATCTGCTGATAGGCGTGTTCCGGTCAATGCCGGCACACGGTCCGGCGTGCGCTCATCGTTGAAGCTGTTCGAGGATCGAGCCGTCGGGGCTGAACAACTCGACCACCAGAGGCATGCCCCCGACCGCGTGGGTGGAACAGGACAGGCAGGGGTCAAAGGTGCGGATCACGGCCTCGATGCGGTTGAGTAACCCTTCATGGAGCGTGGCGCTATCAAGGAAATGCTGTGCTGCCTGGAGGATGCCCCGGTTCATGGCCAGGTTGTTGTGGCCGGTGGCGATGATCAGGTTGGCCCACTCGATCAGGCCGTTGTCATCGACCTCGTAGTGGTGGATCAGGGTGCCGCGCGGCGCCTCGGTAATGCCGATGCCAGTCAGGTTGTTCACCCCGGCAGTCGCCCGGACGTGCTTGTCGCTGGTGACCGGGTCAGTCAGCAGGATCTCGATCATCTCCACTGCGTGCAGCATCTCGATCAGGCGGGCCAGGTGGGCGTGGAAGGAACCGAGCACCGGGCCGTCGTCCAACGAACGAAAGAATGCCAGTGCCCGGTCGGCCAGATTCGTGCCGCAGGAGTTTGCCAGATTGAGCCGGGCCAGCGGGCCGACCCGGTACATCCCCGCCGGATACCCCATTGGCTTGTAGTACGGGAACTTGAGCCAGGTCCAGGGCTCGATCGCCTCCTCAATCATCTCCGCATACTTACGGGGATCAGGTTCCTCAGCAACCAGCAACCCGGCGGCGTCGATGACTCGCAAGCGGCCGTCGTAGTATTCAAGCCGCTCTTGGCCATCGACCAGACCCAGGAACAGGCTGGGAAACCGGCCAAAGAACTGGATGTGTTCCCCGTGGCGGTCAAGCGACTGTTGGTACCGCTCCAGATGGGCCAGCACCAATGCCTGTATTGCCGGCAGTTCATCCAGAATTGTGGTGCGCGCCTCAGGGCTCAGCGGCGAACTGACCCCGCCGGGCACAACCCAGGTGGGGTGTATGCGGCGTCCGGCCAGGCGCTCGATAACCTGCTGGCCGAACTGGCGCAGTCGGATGCCGTCGCGGGCATATTGGGGGTCGGCTGCGGCAAGGCCGAAGAAGTTGCGGTGCTCCGGCGGGTGGTCCATGCCGAGCAGCAGGTCAGGCCCGGCAAGATAGAAAAAACTGAGCGCGTGCGATTGGATGATCTGGCCGAAGTGGAGGAGGCGGCGCAGGTTGACTGCGGCCTCCGGGATGGCGACCGACAGCACCTGGTCACAGGCTTTAGCCGCGGCCAGGGCATGGCTGACCGGACAGATGCCGCAGATGCGGGCCATGAGCGAGGGCATCTCGGCAAAAGGCCGTCCCTTGATGAACTGCTCAAAACCGCGGATCTGGGTGACCTGGAAGCGGGCGTCACCGACCCTGCCGTCCTCATCGAGTTGGAGGCTGATCCGGGCGTGTCCCTCGATGCGGGTGACCGGCTCGATGGTGATTCGCTGCATGCCAGCTCCTCCTTTAGGCCCCGAACCGGGTGTCAAGCCGGGGGACCGGGTCGATGCCCGCGAGCAGGGCGTCGAGGGCGGCGAACAGGGTGTCGGCAGCGGGCGGGCATCCGGGGATGAAGAGATCCACCCGCACGAACTGATGCAGCGGCAGAGCCCGGTCGCGCAGTACTGGCAGGTCGATTGCGGGAATGTACCCGCCCGGCATGGCCGTATCCGCATAGACTCCCCGAAGCATCGCCTCCGCGCCCATGGCGTTGCGCATGGCCGGCACGTTGCCGGTGACGGCGCAGTCGCCCACGG
>JBGSPP010000174.1:0-44115 GCA_041738515.1 Desulfobulbus sp. | reverse complement strand
CTGTCCATGGCCCAGTAGCGGCCGGAAACCGTGGCCACTCGGCCCGCGCCTGTGCGATCCAAGGCCTCCACCAGCTCCTCCATGTACCCGGCGCCGCTGGATGGCGGGGTGTCCCGCCCATCCATGAAACAGTGGACGCAGACCTCGGTCAGCCCCTTGCTGGCAGCCAGTTCGAGCAGGGCGATCAGTTGCAGGATGTGGGAATGGACGCCGCCGTCGGAGAGCAGGCCGCAGCAATGCAGGCGTGAGCCCGCCGCCTTGACCGCATCCATGATGCCGCTCAGGACCGGGTTGGCGGCAAATTCGCCGCGCTCAGCCGCCAGGTTGATGCGGGTGAAGTCCTGATAGACGATGCGGCCGGCGCCGATGTTGAGATGGCCGACCTCGGAGTTGCCCATCTGCCCCTCGGGCAGGCCGACCAAGCCGTTGTGGGCCACCAGAGTGGTCATGGGGAAGTCCCGACCGAGCCGGTCCATGTTGGGGGTGTCGGCAACAAAGACCGCATTGGTGGCCGAAGGCACGGCAATGCCCCAGCCGTCGAGGATGGTGAGGATGACAGGTGCGGACATGAGGAACCTCGTGCTGGGTGTTACTGTCCCGGCGTCTCGGCCAGCAGGGCGTCGGGGTCGACGCGCGGGGCGTCGTGCCACAGTCCTTCCAGGTCGTAGAAGGCGCGGCTCTCGTGGTAGAAGATATGGGCCACCACATCGCCAAAATCGAGCAGTACCCACAGGCCCTCGCGCAACCCCTCGCTATGCCTGCTGCTGACTCGCTTGGCGCGCAACTCGCCGTCGATGGCCTCGGCCAGACCCTGGACATGACGGGTTGAGCGTCCGCTCATGACCACGAAATAATCGGTAAACGAGGCGAGGCCGCGCACGTCGAGCACCACCAGTTCCTCGGCCTTGGTGTCCCGGGCGACCCGCACGCAGGCCGCGGCCAACTCCTGTCCTTCCCTGTCCGCATACTCTTTCTTTAAATGTCTCATAAACCCTACTGTACGTCTCTTCTACTGTTTTGTCCGGCGGAAATCGGGCCGGTCTCAGGAATTATTCCTTGGTCTCCGGGGCGGACGCCCTGGTCTTGCCCGGCTTCTTGGCCCTGGGCGGAAATTCAAAGCCGAGCTTGCCCTTGGCGTCGAGCAGGAGAAAGGCGTCAAACGGCCTCTTTTTCTTGGAGATGAAACCGGTGATCAGTTCGGTGCGGCCATCCCGCAGCAACTGGCTGATATGTTCCGGATCCAGGCGGCGGCCGAGAATGGTCCGCGAGATGCGCAGCCCTTTCTTGTGGTCGCCCGCAAGCGCCGACTCGGAAAGGAAACCGGCGGGGGTGGCAAAGACCTTGGTCTGGTCCACTGGCGAGAGCCCCAGAGGCTCCTGGTGGCGGATCTCCTCGAGATCGAGCTCTTCGCCGGATTCGGCGAACACGAACTCCACCTTGCCGCCGGCCAGATGGATCGTGGCGGTGAAGGGTTTGCCCTTCTTGGAGCGGAAATCATCGAACGGTCCCACGGTCTCGCCGCGGATGAGCGCCACGATTTCCTCCTCCTTCATCACCCGGCCGCCCAGGACCTTGCGGATGACCAGTTGGCGGTCCTCGGACTCGTAGGCCGAGGCGGTCTCATAAAAGATGGCGCCGGCCACCGGGGAAAAGGCGGCCGCGTGCCGCTCGCCATTGCCGCCCTGTCGAACCTTGTCGACGATGGTGCTGGTCATGGCCCGGATCTCGCGCATGAACTGCGGCCGGGTCATGGCGCCCTTGAGGATCTGGTTGAGCTTGTACTCCCACTCGCCGGTCAGTTCGGGCGAGGCAAGGACGTCGATCTGCCGGGCCGCAAGCAGGCTCATCAGTTCAAAGGCCTTGCCCGTGGGCGCCAGCTCGCGCTGCTCCCGGACCACGTACTTCTCGTTGATCAGCTTCTCGATGATCGCCGCCCGGGTGGCGGGCGTGCCCAAGCCCCGCTCTTTCATGGCCTGGGCCAGTTCCTCGTCCTCAACCAGCTTGCCGGAATGCTCCATAGCCGAGAGCAGCGTCGCCTCGGTGAATCGGGGCGGCGGCTTGGTCTGGTGCTCCTGTTTATCGATCTCCTCGCACTGGACCGCGGTGTCCGCCGGCAGGGCCTGCAGTTCCTTGTCGCCGTCCTCCTCACTGACCGCGCCGTAGATGGCCCGCCAGCCCGGTTCGACCAGGATCTTGCCCTCGGTGAGGAAGGTCTCGCCCTCGACCAGGGACAGCCGCCGGGTGTTGTGGTAGACCGCTGGCGGAAAAAAGACCGCGAGAAAGCGCTGCACGATCATCTGGTAGATCTTCAGCTCCGGCTCGGACAGGGTTTTGGGCAGGCCAGTGGTGGGGATGATGGCGAAGTGGTCGGTGATCTTCTTGTCGTCGAAGATCCGCTTGTCCTTTTTCAGGTAGTTTTTCGCCAAAGCCTCGGTCGCGAACCGGCCGTACTGCCAGTCCTGCTGGCGCGCGACCACCTGCTTCACCGTGGGCAGGTAATCCTCGGGCAGGCAGCGACTGTCGGTCCGCGGGTAGGTGATCAGCTTGTGCCGCTCGTACAGGGCCTGGGCAAGCCCCAGGGTGTTCTTGGCCGAGAAGCCGAAGCGGCTGTTGGCCTCGCGCTGCAGCAGGGTCAGGTCGTACAGGGGCGGCGCGCCCTTGGTCGACCGCTTGCTGGTCTCTTCGACCGTTGCCGGAAGACCGGTGCAGCGCTCGACAAAGGCCGCAGCCCGCTCTTCTTCCCAGAGGCGGTTACGACGGGCATGGGCCTGCCCCTCGTCCTTGGCATCCTCTTTGGCAAAAGCGGGATCGATCCAGACGCCTGCGTACTCCACCGGGCCGCAGAGAAAGCGGGCATGCAGTTCCCAGTAGGTCTCGGCCACGAACTCCCGCCGTTCGGTCTCCCGCTTGACCAACAGCGACAGGGTCGGAGTCTGCACCCGGCCGCAGGGGGTTTTGCGAAAGCCACCGAAGCGCGAGTTGTAGCAGGTGAGCGCCCGGGTGGCGTTGATGCCGATCAGCCAGTCGGCCTCGGAACGGCAGAGGGCGGTATCCTCCAGCGGCAGCATCTCGCTGTTGTCGCGGAGATTGTTCAAACCGGTCCGGATGGCGTCCTGGGTCATGGACTGGAGCCACAGCCGCCGGATGGCCTTGCTGCCAAGGGAACGGCCGCCGGCCTGCTTGAGGATGTATTTGAAGATCAGTTCCCCCTCGCGGCCGGCGTCGCAGCCGTTGACGATCACGTCCACGTCCTTGCGCCGCATGAGCTTGCTCAGGGCGCTGAACTGGGCCTTGGTTTCCGGCAGCACCGCCAAGGGAAACTCCTCGGGCAGGATGGGCAGGTTGTCCAGCGACCATTTATGCAACTCGGGGTCGATCTCCTCGGGATAGGCGATGGTAACCAGATGGCCGATGGCAAAAGAGACGATGTGGTCGTCGCTCTCGAAATGGGTCTTGGTCTTGGTGAATTTGCCGGGAAGCACCTTGACGATGTCGGTGGCGACGCTTGGCTTCTCGGCGATGATCAGTGTTTTTCCCATGTATCCGATGTGTTCCGTTCAGGCTGGCAAGGTGGCGAGGAAGGCGCGAAGGAGTTCATGCCAGCGCTGCGGCTGGGCCAGATAACAGGGGTGCGGCGCGCCCTCGAAGACCTCCCGACTGCTGCCGGCAATGCCGGCCAGAAGGATGTCGCTGTTGGCCGGCGGCGAAACCTGATCCTCGCTCCCCCAGACCAGCAGGGTGGGAGCGGTAATATTGCCTAGATGTTCACGGTTTTCGGCCACGCCCACCGGACCGGCCAGGACCAGGCCGGCGACCCGCTCCGGATGCGCGATGGCAAACTCCAGGGCGATGCGGCCGCCCATGGAGGGGCCAATCAGTAAGACTTGGTTCACTCCCAGGGCGTCGAGCAACTGGAGCAGCACCTCGCCCGGGGGCCGCTCGGCGGCCGTACTTTTGCCAAAACCGGGCATGTCCACTGCTAATACGCGTTGTCCAAGGGCGGCCAACGCTTCGAGCGTGCCCAATTCCCGCCAAGTCTCGGCCTGGAACTTCATCCCGTGCAGCAACACCACAGCCCGGCCGGCAGGATTGCCCGCCTCAAGCAGGTGCACGGCGCAGCCGTCCAGATCAAGAGTATGTGTGATAACAGTCATTTTTCCAGCTCTCCGGCCTTCGGTTGCCTTGTCTTCCCCATTCTTTCATGCCCACGGGGCTGGCACAGAAGTAAGCGACATCCTCAGCTTTGTCAACGGTCGGTGGAGGAGCGCGATGCATTTCAACCGGGCAGCAGCCGCATCCTGCCCAGTGTTCCGGCAGCAGGGGCGATCTCGGCCACGGAGGCTGCTTTTCCTTGTCCGCAAGGGGAATATGGTTTATTTTCGCTCTCGTCTGTCGGCCCGAGGCTGGGCACATGACTGTCACCCGGCGCCTCCCTTGCCCCCGGCGGTGAGGCCGCCACAAGACCAAGCAAACGACGCATTCATGGATCTCAATAAAAAAGTGCTGCTGCAGCCCGATTTCCTCCTGGAACGCATCGACAAGGAAATCATCGTCTACCATCCCTCCTCGACCACCTCGATCTACCTGAACGAAACCGGCGCCCTGGTCTGGGAACTCTGCAACGGTTCCGCCACCACCGCCGACATCATCCGCCTGCTTGCCGAGGTCTATCCGGAAAGCCGGGCCCAGATCGAACAGGATGTGGCCGACATTATCGGCCGGCTGGTGGCGCATGGCATCGCCAGCCTGCAGTGATCGGCCGAATCCGTCCTGTTCCAGCCCATGACTGACGTTCTCGTATCCTTTGCCGGCCGGGCCGTGTCCATCCGCTGCGGCGACAGGGCGGCCCTGCAGTTCATCAATTTTCTCTTCCAGGACCTTTCCGGAGACGGGACGGCATGCCCGGAGACCTCCCTGACCTTGCGCCCAAGCCCGGAAGCAGGCGGCTACCTGCTCGAAGGCGACGGGACGGTCTTCGGTGGCGGCCCCCTGGGGGTCGGACTGGCGGCACTGCTTTTCGACGCCGTCATTACAGGCCTGATCGAGCGGAATGCCGAGGGCCTGGCCCTCCACGCCGGGGCCGTTGCCAGCTATGGCAAGGTAGTCCTGCTGCCCGGCGTGAGCGGCGCGGGCAAGAGCACCCTCACTGCCTGGCTGGTCGCTCAAGGCTACTCGTATCTGACCGATGAACTTGTCTTCTTTGCTGACGATCTCCCTGCCCGGATGCTGGCCTTCACCCGGCCCCTGTGCATCAAATCGGGCGCGGCGCCGGTAGTCAGGCCACTGATCAGGACAGAGGTTCCCGCCGTCCTGGAAGACGACCAGGGTCTGATCGTGCCGCACCGCGCCGTCAACCCTGAATTTGCCCCGATCGCCTCGCTGCCGGCGCTCATCCTCTTCCCCGCCTATCAACCCGGGTTACCAATTACGGTGGAACGGGTCTCCACCGCCAAGACCATCGCCCTGCTCATGGGTTGCAATGTTAACGGCCGCAACCTCTTGAACCATGGGTTTGCCCGGGTCACCCGCCTGGCCAGATCCGCCCCTGCCCACCGGGTCCTCTACAGCCGGTTCGAGGAGTTGGCTACGGCTCTGCCCGAGTTGCTTGCAGGTTTGGAGGTGACGTGATCCGGACTATACTGGGCCTCTGCGCGCGGGATGTCGGCGCAGCGGCGATGTACTCCCGGCTGCGCGCCCAGGTGGAGGCCTTTGCCCAGCAAAGCCCCGCCTGGGACGAACTGCTCAATGATGCCGAGGAACAGGGTATGGCCCCTCTGCTCCACAAGCACCTGGGGGCAGTTGGGGTGGCGGCGCCCGATCAGGCGCGTCTTCGGCTCCACAGCCTCTATCTGCGCAGCAGGCAGGCCAACGCCATCCGCAACCGGGCCGTGGCCGAGATACTGACCGCCTTTGGAGACCGATCTCTTGACGTGCTGCTGGTCAAGGGCATTGCCCTGGCCAACCTGGTCTACAGCGACCCTGCCCTGCGGCCGATGCGGGACATCGACCTCCTGGTCAGGCCAGACGATGCCGCCAGGGCGGAGGCAATCCTGTTTTCCTTGGGATACAGGCACGAGGAGCGTGAGGACATCCCGCCAGACTATTACCATTTGGTGCCTGTGGTGAAAACGGTGGAAGGGTTGTCGCTCAACATCGAGATGCACCGGGCGCTCTTCCCACCCCACCCTGAATACCCGCGCTGGCTGTTCGAGCAGCTCCTGGCCAGATCGCTGCCGCTGACCATCGGCGGCGTTCCCGCCCGCACCCTCTGCCTGGAGGACATGCTCCAGCACGTCTATCTCCACGGCTTCCGGCCGCCACTCACTTACGAACCATTTCGTTTCATCCATGTGGCCGACGTGGTCACGCTCGTCGAGGGACATTGCCCGGCCATCGACTGGCCGGGCCTCGCCGCGGCGATGCCGCAACTGCCCACGGTGTTGTCCGCCTTCCACTGGCTGACGCCATGGAGTAAGGCGATGCAGAACAAATTGGGCCTGGATACGCGAGCAGCGCCCGCCCATCCCGGCGAACCCTACCGGGGTTGGCCCCTGCGACGATTGAATACGGTTCCCCCTCGGCAATACCCCCGTCTGGCGTGTGCGACCCTCTGGCCTTCCCACTGGTGGATGCAGGTCTATTACGGCCATGCGCGTGGGCTTTGCTATTGGCGGGCGCGCCTCTTCGATCACCCCCGAACCCTGTGGCGATGGTTGAAAACCTATTGGCTGCACCGCGCAAGCAAATTGACAACTCTCTGTATTTCTGCGCATTAGCGACACAACAACCACATTGTTCCCCCTCCGACTGGACAGGAAACAGCCGGTCTGTCCAGCTGGATCAGCCCTTGAAAATAACTTTTTTTCAGTCAGTTGACCGATAATGCTTGCCTCGCGGGGAGAAATATGCAATTTTCCCGAATCGTTTAGGTTTTCTCCCCCAACAAACAAGACAAGAGGACATCTATGGCCGTTGGCATGACGCAGCAAGAGAACAGCAAAAAACAGGAATCTCAGGCGGTGGTGCGGGAAGCGACGACAGAATCCAGCAATATCGGGAGACGGGAAGCGATACGGAAACTGGCTGTGGGCGCTGCCACGCTGGCCGGCGTCAGTGTTTTACCGGACAAGTGGACAGCCCCTCTGGCCCAATTTGGCTGCCTGCCGGCGCATGCTGCCACCAGTGGACAGGTGAAGGGAAGCACTGAGAAAACAGAGGTTATCCCCAAAAGTGGCTACATATCCATCGACAAAGTGCTTCGTCCAAAATTCATATCGAAGAAACTGGGACCGGATTACGGCAAATCGATGCGGATCGAGTTCAACACAGGTGGCGTCATCCATGTGCCTGACACCCGTCATGACGTCATCACCAAGGAAGAACGGGTCTATCGTCCAGGCGGCACGCGCAGGGAAATACCGACCATGGAAGTATATGACCATCCCAAGAGCAAGGCCACCAGCATCACTATCTATTACAAGGGGTAACCGCCTCTTCCCGTCGCCCTTCGCCGCTACCTGGCGTTGACAGGCGGCGGATCGGGAACGGGGGCGTTAAGAGCCGGCGCAGCGGGAGCACCCGTGCTTGCGCCGGCCTCTTTCGCCCTGTACCCCGACGCCTCGACATCTTTCAATTCCCGCTCCACATTGCTTAAATTCTTCTGCACCTTGTCGGCCAGCCCGGACTGGGGATATTTCACCAGAATATCCTGCAGCAGCTGCCTTGAGGAGAGCAGCAGTTTTTTCTTGCTCTCCGGGTCCCGCGTGCTGCTGGCGCGGACAAACATGTCGGCCGCCTTCTGTCGGTCTTGCTGAGCCGCGAGTTTGGCGGCCTCATCGATCTGCACCCGCGCCTTGTCGGCAAACGAAGTCTTCATTAATTTGGCAAACTGCTCAATGGATTTGTCATACTCCTTGGCGGCAAGCAACGCCATGCCCTTGTCGTAATCCTCCTGCAGCACTTTCTGTTCGGCCTCGCTGATCGGGGTAGGAGCGGGAGGTTGCGGGGCGCCCTGCATGTGACCGGGGAGTTGCTCCCCAAGCGTCGTTGGCGAAGACGCGGGTGCTGCCCCGGCAGCGATTTCCTGTCCTGTCTGCGCCGCGTCGGCTTGCCCCTCCTGGGCTTTGCGTTCGCTGGCCATGGACTCTATCCGCTGGATGCCCCGGTTGAGCCAGGCATCGGCCTGCTCGCGACTGCCTTTTCTCATCTCCTCGACACTGGCCAGCATGCGGGACTCTGGATAGGTGCGGAGAAAGACATCCGCCTGCTCGGCTATGGCGTACCCATCCCGTTTCGGCGTGTAGGCCCGATAATTCTTGAGCAGGATGCTGTAATCCCGCAACTCCTCTGCCCGCAGACTGCCTGGCTGCAGGGCCTCGAGCTGCCGCAGGGCCGCCTCGTCGACATGGCCGCGTTCGGTCGAGAGCCGGGCGAGTTCCTCGTACCGGCTCCTCGCCGGATCATAGGCCCCCAGCCCGAACTGCAGATCAGCCATGGCCTTGAGCACCTGCAGATCCAGATTATCCTGCCCCTGCTGGCGGAGGCGCTGGAGCAGGCTGTCGAAGACAGTCAACGCCGAGGACTCCTGATGATTCTTCACCAGAGCCTGGCCATACTGAAATGCGGTCTCATTGGCAGGAAACTGGCCGGGCCCCAGGGGCAGTTGCGTGTACAGGGTAATGACCCGGTCATACTCGCCGTTCTCAAAGGCCTCCCTGATCTGTGGGTCGGCTGCGACCGTTGCTTTGACGGGCGGTGGCGCAGTCATGGTCTTGAGCTCGGTGAGCAGTCGCCCGCACCCCCCTTCGAGATAATCCACATCCTGTTGATTGAGTTGCAGGAGGGAATCGCCGGCCAGCAGCTGGGCCGCATCTAGCCGGGCCTCCTGGAGCAGCCGACTGTGCAGGGAACGGTAGCCGGCCAGGATGTCCTCCAGCTGCTGCGTGCATTCAAATATCTTCTCCGACTTTTCCTGGGCCAGAGGCGAGGCGGCCGATTTTCTCTCCACTGCTCTCCATTCCTCCAGCTTCTGTTCGTAGGCATGGATGCGACTGGTGATCGAGTTGAGTGTCGGCGTCAGCAGGTCGCGCCGGGACTCGACTGATCCGGGCCGGGCAGCGCCGTCCCTTTGCTGCGCGCTCTCCCGTTTATCCCTGGCCTCAAAGGGGTCGACCATGCCGCCCCCCGTGGTGCAGCCCGAAAGCAACAGGCCGAAGATCAGGGGAAGAGGCAGAAACTGTCTGGTCGCGTGGACAAAAGTTCGAGGCGTCATGGAGGCGAGGTATCGGTGTGGTTGATGGGAAATGGTTGATCGCCGGAGAACCTTAAGCGACCAGGCGGATTGATTGCAGCGCATCCCTTTGGCATCCCTGGCCGGACAGGCTCTCACCCGCGTGCCGAGGCTGCCGGCGGATCGGGAATAACGATAAGGAGGGAAAGATAACAAAAGATGAGAATTCAGACAATTGCTTTCTTTTCATGGCCGGGAAAAGGGCACCTGTCATCCAGCCAAAGGCAGGCACAGCAGAACCATCTGGATCCGCCGGATCGAGGAACCGGCAGATCCAGATTCGCAAGGTGGGGTCAGTGGTTCTGCCAGAAGGGCAGGAACAACCGTTCCGGCTCGAACCGGCCGTCCTCGGCGAGCACGCCAAAGCCGAGACTGGCCGGACCCGAGGGCGCGGTCGATTGCTGCAGCAAGGCAGCGCCGCGAACCACGGCCCCTCCCCGTTGGGGATCCACCGGCACAAACACCTGTTTCACCTCGGGATACTGGAGGCCCAGACCGTTGAACGCCAGATCCACCATGTCCAGACGATCACCAACCCGGTCCACGTCAAGCAGGCCCTGGGCGATGTCACTCCATGCCGGCAGTGCCCCCAGCGAACCGCTGATCCGCGTCGCCCCCCGAGTCATGGACTGATTGTCGTCATAGCCCACATAGACGCCCACCGTGTACCCGCCCCGCAGGGTCAGGGTTGACAGGTCTTGCTGCGACAGCACCGGCACATGACCGATGAAGGCGGTATTGCGGTAGTCATTGGCCGTGCCGGTTTTTCCCAGGAGGGGATAGGACAGGTTCATCTCGGTCAGAGTCTTCTCCCGCCCAGGATCGCTGCTGTGGAGGCGGACATGCTCGCGGGCGTACTTTCCCGTTCCGTAGGGCACGACATTCTGGAGGATGTTGGCGACCGCTGCCGAGCTCTGGCCATCGATCACCGGGGTCTTGACCACCTGCCGGTTGTACACGACCCGGCCATCAGGAGTCTCGATGCGCTCGATAATCGCGGCCGCGTCCCTGTCCGCCCGCCCGTCCCCATCGTCGGCGGCAAGCAGGAGCGGGTCGCCCGGATCGTGGCGGCTGCCGGTGACCAGGGTCTCGTACATGCGAGTCATCTCCGACAGCGTAACCACATTGGAGCCGAGCGGCAGCGACAGGACAGGCTCAAACCTGCTGTCGATGCCGCAAGCCTTGGCCAGCCGGACCATGTACTGCAGTCCAAGCATGATTCTGAACTCGCGGACTTCGCTGAGCACATCCAGGGAATAGGGCTTTAGGGCCGCAAACTTCTGCCGTTCGGACTGCAGCTGCTCCTCAACCAGTTGCACGGTGCGGGCGGACACGAGCCCGTCCAGCTTGACCTGCTGCTGCCAGAACGTTTCCAACTCCGCCGGACCCAACGAGGCAAGATGGCCGCCGATTTCCTGGGGTCCGATCTCCATCCAGTTGGGTGGCAACTCCTGGCGCTGAGTGAAGATGAACCGGCCGGTGATGTCGCGAACCAGGCGGGCGCCCGAGGTGGTGGTCGGCACGGCCTGGGGATTGTCGAACGCCTCGTCCGGATCGAATCGCCGCACAGCCTCCTGAATATGCGCGCGGTAGGCAAGCAGGGCCGGCAACAGCGATCGCAGGCCAAGGATCTCTGATTCCGACCGCAGCCGGATCAACTGGTTGTATTCATCGCCGAGATTTTCAAACACCAGATCGGGTTTCAGCGTCTTGATCGCGCCGCGGAGCGCGGCCTGTTCCACATGTTCCTGAGACACGACGATGCCGAACTTGTCTCGTATCCGTGCCTTGTAGCGCGCGTAGTCCTCGGTCTTGCCGTCTTCGACCCGAGGCGCCATGTCCAGCTGCCGCGCCATTTCATAGATTGCAGGCGTGGAGAGATGATCGGTAAGATGGTAGAGCAGCCAGACCGCAGCGACGTTTTCCGAAGTGACCCCGGCCCAGCTCAGAGACACCGAACTAAACGGGCTGTCATGATCCGGCTGCGGCTCATAGGGCCGGTTCATAAAGGTGAAGGTAGCGCGCTGGTTGCTGATCATGTCCACCGGGCTCCAGCCCAGCTGCAGGGCCGCGGCAAACAGAAACGGCTTGAAGGTCGAGCCCATAAGCCGCCTGGCGCTGGTGGCGCGGTTGTAATTGAGGTTGGACATGCCGCCGCTCATGGCCCGGATGGCTCCCTCCTGGAGGACAAAGGCTCCGCCTTCCACCTGCGGGTAGCGCTCGAGGTCAAGACGCGGCCGTCCCTCGCCGTCGATCTCGCGGATGCTCACATACACCTTGTCGCCGGGCAGCAGTTCCTTGAACAGCACCTTCCTGTCCGCCGGGCCGGACTTGGCCCAAGGCCCCTTTTTATACTTGGCCAGAACCGAGGCCAGATGCTCCAGCCCCTTGTCGTCCAGGACGCCGGTCTGTTGCCCCTCCTGGAAAACGACGGTCGCCCGCGCACCCTGCTCCTTGCTTTCGCCAACCTCGCCGATCGTGCCAAAGACGAAGGCACTGGGGACCAGTTCCGTATCGCCTGCATAATCCAGGGCGCCGTACTCCTCCTGCACCTGGGAGCGCGAGTACCCACGAAGGTTGACGTCCAGCCGGGAGAGGTGGCGACGCAACGCCTTGACCGTCTTGTCCTGCATCTCCCTATCGAGCGAGGTGATGACCCGGGCGCCGGAGGTCGAGATGTTGGAGATACCGTTTTCCTCGAGGGCCTCGGCCACTACCGGTGTCTGTACCCCCTCCTTGACCAGGTCCATGATCGTGCTCTGGGCAAAAGCCATCTTCCCCTGCTTGAAGACGATCTCCTCGGCCTTGGCGACCGTGAACACTGTCTCGTCAATCATCCCCTCCTTGCGCATTTTCCCGAGCACATAATCGGTACGCTCCTTCACGCGCTGCCTGGTCTGTTCGATATTGTCGGCGTTTTTCCTGAGAAAGGGGTTGTAATAATTGGGCCGTTTGACGCTGCCGGCGATGAAGGCGCATTCCAGCAGGGTCAGTTCCTGCGGCGTCTTGTCAAAAAAGTACCGTGCCGCCACTCCCAGGCCATGGCCGTTGCCGCTGACAAAGAACTGGTTGCTATAGAATTCAAGGATCTTCTCCTTGGAGTACTTGTGTTCAAGCCGCAAGGCAAACAGCAGTTCCTTGACCTTGGCCCGCAGGCTGCGGGATTCCCGCTTAAAGAGATTTTTCGCCGTTTGCTGGGTGATAGTGCTGCCGCCTTGCACTACCTTCCCCGCCTGGAGGTTGACAATCATGGCCCGGGCGATGCCGGGAACATCGATGCCGAAATGGTTGAAGAACTGATCGTCCTCGGCCGCTACCAGGGCGCTGACAAACATCTTGGGCAGTTCGTTGTAGGCCAGATACTGGCGATGAATGCCTTCAAACAGGATCCCTAGCTTGGTCTGGCCGTCACGGTAGAAGACAGGACTTTCCCGCCCCAGGATGTCATTGATGGAGGACTCCTCGATCTCCGGCCCCGGATTGACGACCACCAGATAATAGATGCCGCCGGCACAGACCGCGGCGGCAATGACGAGGAACAACAGCAGGGAGACAAAACAGTACCGGAGGAATGTAAACATGAGGCATCAACGCGCGGCTAAATCGATATCAATCAAACAGTTGGAAACGCTGTCGCAAAGATTCTGAAAAACGAGGTTCCTGTATGGAGTGAACCATTCTTCTCTTTGCGATACGGAGCAGCAGACCTGCAAATAAGTCACGCGACAGGACGCTAGACTCTTATCACTTTTTCGGAAAAAAACTATTTTTTTCTCCGTCTGTCGATACAGACAAAATGGTTGGTCATTCCAGAGAAAACCGGAGAAAAAACGCTTGGCCGCATCAGGGCCTGATACCACTCTCCCGGTGCTAACCTGCGGTGCAATAATTTTAAGAAACTGAAATTATATAAAAAAGCAGGATACATTCTTTCCAGGATCACTCTGGGAAGGAGTGATGACGTATCTGTCGTCTCTTCCGGAAAAACTCATGTCGTTTTGTAATATCGCAGGGCAACTTGTGGTATTATCGCACAAAGCCAAATCGGCTTGGATGACTTTTTCTTGTCAAGCAATTCGCTTTGATGGTAAATAGAGCCTGCCGTCTTGATAAGAATGGCGATAAAATCTTGCTGATCGCAGAAAAACAATATCATTTCAATGCAATGCAAGGTTGCATAAACCCCACTGCCCATATGAAAATATTGCCTGCTCTGCTCCTCCGTTGTTTACTTGTCGTCCTCCTTTGCTCCCTTTCCGCCTGTTCCACCAACGTCAAACAAGCCCATCTCAAGGGGTCCGGGGCCTTGTCGGCGGCCAATGGAGAGAACGCCGCCTCGCAGGACGAGGAAGAGGTCTCACGGGTGAAGCCTGAACCCGAGGAAATGGCCGAGGAGGAGATCGCCGCCCTCAACCAGCCCGGTCTCTGGGAGCATGGCGCCTCCAAGGATCAGAGCAGTTCGCCGGTGGAAACCGGAATCGATCTGTCGGCCTATGATTTCCCCATCACCATCAACCGGCAGGTGCTGCTCTATCTGGATCTGTTCCAGGGAAAGCAGCGCAATTATTTCAGCGCCTGGCTGGCCCGCTCCACCCGCTACCGCCCCTTTATAGAGAAGGAACTGCACAAGGCGGGCCTGCCGAAAGACTTGGTCTTTCTGGCCATGATCGAGTCCGGATACAACCCGTCCGCGTACTCCAGTGCGAATGCTGCAGGCTTGTGGCAATTCATCGAAGAAACCGGCCGCCGCTATGGGCTGCAGGTTGACTCCTATGTCGATGAGCGGCGCGAACCGGAAAAGGCGACCAAGGCCGCCATCAAATATCTTTCCAAACTCTACAATGAGTTCGGCGACTGGTACCTGGCTGTGGCGGCCTACAATGGCGGTGAAAAACGGATCGAAAACGCCATTAATGACTATAACACCACTGATTTTTGGGAGATTGCCGCTTCAGAGGGGATTTACCCCGAAACCAAGCGGTATGTGCCCAAGCTGATCGCCGCCATCATCATCGCCCGCAACCCGGAACAATACGGTTTCACCGACATCGACTATCAGAAACCTCATCCCTACGATCTGATCGACGTGCCGGCAGGCACCGACCTGCGCGCCGTCGCCGCCACCGCCGACACATCGGTCAAGCAGCTTCGCACCCTCAACAACGAACTGCTGAAAAACCAGGCCCCGCCCAAGGGAGGCGACTACACCCTGCGGATTCCCGCCGGTACCAAGGAACTGGTAGCCGCCAATCTCGACAAACTGTATCCGGTTGCCACCACAACGTATATTACTCATACGGTCAAGAAGGGAGAGACGCTCACCCAGATCTGCGGCCTGTACAACATCAACAAGACGACCCTGCTCAAGGCCAACAATCTGCGGGCCGCCGGCCTTAAGCAAGGGCTTCGCCTCCGGATCCCGTCGACGGAAACCAGGTTTGTGGTGCTGAACAAAGAGAATCAGCCAAATATGCGCGATGCAAAGGGCGGCGCGGAGACTCAGGTAGTGCTCCATCAGGTGAAGGCGGACGACACCCTTTCCAAAATTGCCAAGCAGTATCAGATACCGGTTCAGTCCATCATGCAATGGAACAAGATCAGTGACCAGCGCAAGGTCAAAAGGGGCCAGCAGATCACCCTGCATCTCGATCGTCCAGCCCCGGAAGCGATGACCATTCTCGCCGGGATGCCCAAGGCAGCGGTGGGCGCGAAGCAATCCGCCGCGACAAAAACCGTAGCCGAGCCGCACGGAGGCAACGCCATTCCCTTGCTGGCCGACAGTAAAAAGCAACCTGCTGCGACGCTGTCCCAGGCGGCCATGAAAGCTCCGACCACGCAGTCGCCGGTGACGAAGCCAACCATGGCACAGGTTCCGGCGAACAAAGCCCCTGCCGTCCTGTCCCAGGTCGCAAAAGCGGTCGCCACACCACCCCAGACCTCGAAAATCGCAGTCGCCAAGTCCCCTCAGGCATCTGGCGTGAAAGCCCCGGTCAATCAGACCACCAAGGATGCACCCACTTGGTATGTGGTAAAAAACGGCGACACCCTCTACAACATTGCCAAAAAGTATCAGGTTTCCGCCCAGGATTTGAAAAAGTGGAACAATCTCAGTTCCAACAACCTGGATATTGGCAATAAGCTGGTGGTGAAAAAGAGTTAACAATCAGGGGGCAGCCTGCTGCCCCCGTCCCGCCCAGTTCCCCAGGAGTCAAGGCGCAGCCTCACGTTCCCCTCCTCCGTCCCCCTGGTCACGGTGACCACCCCTGTTTCCAATTCCGCCAGAAGCAGGCCAGGTTCTTGGCTGGCTACAGTCAAAATTCCAAATTTGCCCGGACCTTGCCCGAATTGCCCGTGACTCAACGGAAACGGGTGGACAGGCGGTGGCTTTTCCGGTAAACAGCCCTGTGTCCATCACTCCTAGCCAACCGTTTGTCGCCTCCCCATGATCTTACCCGCTTTTCCAGCCCACCACTACCCCGAGGACGTCGCCTGCCTGCAACTTGCCGACAAGACAATCCTGCTGGTCGGCACCGCCCACATCTCCCAGCAGTCTGCCGACCTTGTGCAAACGGTCATCGAACAGGAACGGCCGGACGCGGTCTGCATCGAACTCGATGAAAAGAGGTACGCAGCTCTGTCGCAGCGCCGCAAGTGGGAAGACCTCAACCTGAAAGAGGTGGTGCGCAAGAAACAGTTGGCCACCCTGCTGGTCAATCTGGTTCTTTCCGCCTACCAAAAAAAATTGGGCGGCAAGTTGGGGATCATGCCCGGCGCTGAACTGCTGGCCGCGGCCCAGTCCGCTGAATTGCTGCATATTCCGGTCGCTCTCTGCGACCGCGATGTCCGCGTGACCCTGCGTCGTGCCTGGCACGCCACCTCGCTCGTGAAGAAAGGCTACCTGCTCGCAACCCTGTTCACCAGCCTGTTCGACAAGACCGAACTCGATGAACAGAAGCTGGCCGACATGCGCCGTCAGGACGTCCTGTCCGAACTGATCAACGAACTGGGCGCGGCCCTGCCGCACACCAAGCAGGTGCTGATCGATGAGCGTGACATCTTCATGGCTGAGAAGATCAAACAGACCAGCGGGCAACGGTTAGTGGCCGTTGTCGGTGCTGGCCACATGGAAGGGATCAGGCGGGTGATTGCGGATGACAATCGCGCCCGCATGGATGCAATCAACACAGTGCCGCCGGTCGGGATGGGCTGGAAGATTGCCGGCTGGCTCATCCCAGGCCTGATCGTCCTGGCCTTGGTGGCAATCGGACTGCGCCACGGCGCCGACGAATTGATGGCCAATGCCCTGTACTGGACCCTGGCCCACGGCCTCCCTGCTTCTCTGGGGGCCATCCTGGCACTGGCCCACCCGGCAACCATCGTTTCCGCCTTTGTCGCAGCACCATTCACCAGCCTGTCGCCACTCATCGGGGCAGGCCAGATCTGCGCCCTGGTCCAAGTGATGGCCTGCCCGCCGGTGGTCCGGGAATTTGAAGCCGCGGGGCAAGATATCGGCGTCTTCACTGGTTGGTGGACAAACAAATTGCTGCGAATTTTCCTCGTTTTTTTTCTGACCACGTTTGGATCCGCCCTCGGCACCTGGCTGGGCGGCTATCGGATCCTGACCAACATGCTGCGCTGAGCCCCCCTTTTTCTCAAAACCCAAAGCACAACTGCCACGACACCAATGAGCCAAGCAAACAAAACAAATCCACCCCTCACCAGCGAGCAGAAAAAGACCCTGCGCGCCCAGGGTCATCACTTGAAACCCGTGGTCTACCTCGGCAAAGAAGGCCTGACCCCGACCCTGATCAAATCGGCTGAAGCCGCACTCCTAGCCCATGAACTGATCAAGATCAAGGTCGGTCAGAACTGCCCTATTGATCGAACCGAAGCCGGGTCGCAACTGGGTCTGCTCACCGGCGCGACCGTGATCCAGGTCATCGGCCGCATGACTCTGCTGTATCGGCCCAATCCCGACCTGGCCGAGGTCCGGCGGGTCCTCGCCTGAACTGGCCCACAACGTCACTCCGCCCCACGCTACCCCGCCGCCACTGACAAAAAAAGCCACTCCAGGGGACGCCTGTCCCCCGAAGTGGCTCAAAAGGCCACCAGCGCAATCCGATTAGATCGTTACAGATCACCTCGGTCGAACAGATCCCGCCGATCCTCCACAAACCAGTGGACAAACTTTTCCAGCCCGTTCTGCAGGAAGCGATCAAAGTCCCACGGATCGTCAGAGAGCATGTCCTGGCAATCCGCGCAGATCGCGTAGGCATACGCCTCCTCCACCGAGCCATCGGCCATGGTCACCTGGACCAGGACTCGCTCGTACCTGTCCCCTTCGAAGGCATCCAGTTTCTCCATCGCCTCCTCATCCAGTCCCCAGTACACCTTGCCGGACACGGAGGAGTCCTCCTGCCGGACGATCCCGGGATACTCCGAATTGCGCACCCGGTACCGAGCCCAATTGTGCAAGGAGGCCTCTTGGCCGGAAAAGGACCGCCCGGTGACGGCCTTCATGACAAGGGGCGACTGCAAGGTTCCGTAACAAAAGAGTTTGTCCATTTCAATTCTGCTCCCAACCTGTTAATCCGACAACTGTGAGTAATCGTTCAATCCCCGATGACCATGACGCTTCAAGGCGGCACGAACAGCCCAGCTCCCTTTATATCTCGCCGCCTTGCCTCAGATCGAAAGCACAAATTACTCGACCGCCCTTTATTTTCCAAGCAGAGAAGCGATTCCGCCAGAAAATAAGTAACTGGGGCAACTTGACACATCCTGTCCTGCCAGACCATTCCTTCTTGGCATCGAAAACCAATATCGAAGAGTGATCAATCGCGGCCTCGGTCAGGTCAGCAGGGCGTGCCCTCCCGAGCCGACCCGATCGCAGCTGTAGCGCGTATCATCAACGCAGGGTCTCCTCGAGAAAGGCAACAAAGCGCTTCCAACTCAACCGGTCCGCATCCTCGCGGTAACGATCCGAACCAAACACGGTAAAAGCATGGGGTGCGCCGCTGTAGGTGACCATCTCATGCGGTCGACCAGACGCCTCCAGGGCCTGCGCCAGGGCGGCGAACTGCTCCATGCTGACCGAGGCGTCGGCAGTCCCGTGCAGCACCAGCACCTTACCCCTGACAGCTTTGTATTCCTGATTAGCCGGCGTTTCCAAGCCGCCATGGAAGGAGACAAAGCCTTTCATCTCGACTCCGGACCTCGCCAATTCGAGCACCGCCGACCCGCCGAAGCAGTATCCCATGGCAACGCTGTTGCCTAGATTGCCACCCTGCTGCCTGGCCGCCTCGAGTCCGCCGCGGAGCAGGGACCGCATCCGCTCACGGTCGCCGTAGAGAGCCGCCGTCCGCTGCTTTCTTTCCTCCACTGTGGCCGGCCTGACACCGGCGCCGAACAGATCGACGGCAAAGACCGCATAGCCCAGTTCGGCCAGCATCTCCGCCCGTTTGATTTCATAGTCGGTGAGACCATCCCAGTCATGGACAAGCACGATCAGCGGAGCTTGATCCTTGGGACTCAAATAATACCCCTCAAACTGTTCGCCACCCACCAGATAACGGACAGGTCCGTTGGCTGCGCCAACCGGCCAGGCAAACAGCAACACCATCATACATGCAAACAGGGAACGCATGGCACACCTCCAGAGTTGATATTGGGAGAAGACCCGCGATAACTTCACAAACCCGGTGGGCCGGAAGGAAAGGAGCAGCCCCGGGCTGTCGTCCCAGGGGAACATGGACGGGTCCGATTGACGATCGGCTCCTTGGTGCAGAGGGTAAATCCATCCCTAGAAAAATCAATACGCCTTCTTGTTCTCCCGACCTTTTGGTGTGAAAGGCAAAACTTGAATTTTTCCTCTGTGCAACAGCCGGATGGTTGATTAATATATCGGTTTCATCAAGGAAGCCGTACCGAACAGCCCTGTCGCTCCATCTTTGCCGGCCCCTGGGGTTGCCGAGGCGACTGCCAACGCTCCACCTCCCGGCGCCATGTTGTCTGGTGACGGCGCTGAGTGCGTGGATATGCTCCACTCAACCGTCTCCACCGATGGTCCCATTCATTTCCGGCCGCTCACACCCCAATCGAGCGCCGGGTATCGCATCACTTCAAGGAGTCATCATGAGTCACTTGCAACGAAACGATCCGGAACTGTTTGACCTGATTCGCAAGGAGGAGGAGCGGCAGCGTGACAAAATACGCCTCATCGCCTCGGAAAACTATATCTCCTCTGCAGTACGGGAGGCCACCGGCTCGGTGCTGACCAACAAGTATTCCGAAGGCTACTCCGGCAAACGGTATTACGAGGGGCAGCAGTACATCGACCAGGTGGAGAACATTGCCATTCAGCGGGCCAAGGATATCTTCGGCGCCGAGCATGTCAATGTACAGCCGTACTCGGGATCTCCAGCCAACCTGGCCGTGTACCTTGCCTTCCTCAGCCCTGGCGATACCATCCTCGGCATGGCCCTGCCCCACGGCGGACACCTCACCCATGGGGCCAAAGTGTCCATCTCCGGCAAGTACTTCAACGCCGAATCCTACGCCCTGGATCAGGAAACCGGCCTGCTCAACTACGACACGATCCGTGAGAAAGCCTTGGCCTGCAAGCCCAAGATATTGATCGCCGGCCATTCCGCCTATCCGAGGGTGCTCGACTTCCCCAAATTTCGGGAGATCGCCGACGCTTGCGGCGCCCTGCTCCTGGTGGACATGGCCCACTTTGCCGGCCTGGTGGCGGGCGGCGCCCATCCCTCGCCTATTCCTTACGCCGATGTGGTCACCACCACAACCCATAAGTCATTGCGCGGCCCGCGAGGGGCGATGATCTTCTGCAAGCAGGCGCATGCCGCCGCCATCGACAAGGCCGTCTTCCCCGGCCTGCAGGGCGGTCCGCACAACAATACCACCGCCGCTATCGCCTTGGCTTTGAAGGAAGCTGCCGCGCCGGAATTCAAGCAGTATGCGGCCCAGATCGTCAGCAATGCCCGCGCCCTGGCCGCCACCCTGATTGAGCGCGGATACAATCTGGTCACCGGCGGCACGGACAACCATCTGATGCTGATCGATCTTACCAACAAGGATGTCACCGGCAAGATCGCGGCCAAGGCTTTGGATGCGGCCGGAATCGTCCTTAACTACAACGCCGTACCCTACGACACCCGCAAGCCCTTTGACCCAAGCGGCATCCGTTTGGGCTCGGCCGCGGTCACCTCGCGTGGGTTCAAGGAAGAGCAGATGGTGCAGACCGGCAAGTGGATCGACGCCATCATCTCCGCCCCAACCAACACCGCCCTGCAGGCCTAGATCGCCGAGGCCGTGAAGAAGCTGTGTGCCGGATTTCCCGCACCAGGGCTTGAACATCTGTAACTCCTCGCCATTTGCGCCAACAAAAAAAGGGGATTCCCGTTCGGGAATCCCCTTTTTTTGTTGGCAGCGAGTTTGATTACAGCAGGATGCGGATCACGCTCCCGGCATAGTCGATGAAGGTGGAGGGCAGGATGCCCAGCAGGATGATGGCCGCTACCAGAACCAGGCCGGTGGCCTGAACCACCGGCGAGGCCGTGACCGTCGGCCGGCCTGCCGGGTCGGCGGTATAGGTGGCCTTGACAACGGAGAGATAGTAGTAGATGGCAATGGCAGTGTTGATGGCTGCCAGGCAGACCACGATCAGGTGACCGGTGCGCAAGGCCGAGGTCAGGATCATGAACTTGCTCATGAAGCCAACAAAGGGTGGAATGCCTGCCAGGCCGAACAGGCCGACGGCCAGGGTGAAGGCCAGCACCGGTTGGCGCCGGTAGAGGCCGTTGAAATCCTCGATCGCCAGGTTCTCGCCCTGTTGCGACACGCTGCTGATAACGAGAAAGCAGGCCAGATTCATAAACACATAGCCGGCAATGTAGTAGATGGCAAGCCCGTAGCCCTCGCCGTTCAAGGCCATGAGCCCCAAGGTGATGAAGCCGGCGTGGGCAATGCCTGAATAGCCCAGCATGCGTTTGATGTCCTTCTGCACCAGGGCGCAGAGATTACCGTAAAACATGGAGCAGAGCGCCACTCCCGCCAGCAGTCCCATGAGGAACTGCGGTTGGGCCGCGGGCAGGGTCAGAAACCTGATCAGCAGGGCAACCGCACCGAATTTGGGAATGGTGGCGATGAAGCCGGCGGTCTCGTTGGCCGAGCCCTGATACACGTCCGGCACCCAAAAATGCATGGGGAAGGCAGCCAATTTGTAGAAAAAACCAGCCAAAATCATAACCACAGCCACCATCGCCGCGGGCTGCGACTTGGTCGCGGCGAGGCCGGCAAGGACGTCCTTGAGGTAGGTGCTGCCTGTGAGCCCAAAGAGGAAACTCATGCCGTAGAGCATCAGACCGGTGGCGAGCACCCCGAACATGACGTACTTGATGCCTGCCTCCATCTGCACGCGCAAGCCGGCGCGGTCATTGCGCATGGGCACCATCAAGTACAGGGCAAAGGAAGAAAGCTCCAGGGAAACGACCATGGTGATCAGTTCCACCGAACTCACCAGCATCATCAGGCCCAGTACGCTGAGTAACTGGAACATGTAATACTCTGGCCGGATACTCAGGTCGATATCCTTGAGCTGCTGCGCTGAGAGGAGTTGCAGCACCAGAGCAAAGGCGATCAGCAGCTTGAACAGCTGCGAAAACCGATCGACCGCATACGCGCCGGAAAACAGCGTCGCCTCGGCACCAAAGGCCAGTGCTGCCGCGACCAGAGTCGCCCAGCCGGTGATGATGGCGGTGCGGCGCACCGTATTCGCATTGGGCGCCTGGCCGAGGCTGAGCACAAAAAAAGCCAGCGCTCCGGCCAGCAGCATCAGTTCGGGAAAAATAGCCATAGGGTTTGCCTTTGTTCTCGTCGACCTAGCACCGGCGGCCCGACGCGACGGGCCGGATGCAGGCGTGTTTGTGGAAAAGAAGCGTCATCCGCTCAGCGCCCGAACAGCCCGGCCACCTGATGGTGCTGCTGCCAATGCTGCAGTTGATCAAGTAACTGGGCAACCGAGGGGTGCATCAAATCGATGAACGGCTGCGGTCCGAGCCCGATCCAGAAGACGAAGAGCAGGAATGGCGCCAGCACCAGGATCTCGCGCTTGCTCAGATCGACAAGCGCGGAATGGTCAGGGTTGGAAGTCCCTCCCCAGACGATCTTCTGCAGCATGCGCAGCATGTAGGCCGCGGCCAGCACAGCGCCCGGGATGGCAGCCAGGGCCAGGATCGTATCGTATTGAAAGGCGCCGGCCAGCACGAGGAACTCGCCGATAAAGGAGTTGGTACCGGGAAAGGCGAAGGAAGACAGCGAGAAAAAGGCGAGAAAGGTCACGTACCAGGGCATGAACCGGCCCAGGCCGGTGGCCAGGGCCAGGTCGCGGCTGTGGGTGCGCTCGTAGATCATGCCCACGCAGAGGAACAGGGCGCCGGTGGTGACGCCGTGGTTGATCATCTGCAGGATAGCGCCCTCAAGGCCGCGGGTGTTGAGCACAAAGATGCCCAGGGTGACAAAGCCCATGTGCCCGACCGAAGAGTAGGCAATCAGCTTTTTCATGTCCTGCTGCGCCAGGGCGGTGAAACCGCCGTAGATGATGCCGGCAATGGACAGCCAGAGTATGGGTACGGCCAGGAGCTGGGTGGCGTCCGGGGTAATGGGCAGGCAGAAGCGGACCATGCCGTAGGTGCCCATCTTCAGCAGGATCGAGGCCAGGATCACCGAGCCGGCCGTAGGCGCCTCCACATGGGCAGCCGGCAGCCAGGTGTGGAAGGGAAACATCGGCACCTTGATGGCAAAGGCGAGGAAAAACGCGAGGAAGACCAGCACCTGGAAGGTGAGCGAACTCTCACGCCACATCATGTCCGGGATGAAAAAGCTGCCGGTCTTGAGGTAGAGGGCGATGATGGCCACCAGCAGGAGCACGGAACCGGCCAGGGTGTAGAGAAAGAACTTGATCGACGCATAGACCTTGCGCGGACCGCCCCAGACCGCAATCAACAGGTACATGGGGATGAGCATGAACTCCCAGAAGATATAAAAGAGGACAAAATCAAGGGCGACGAACACGCCGATCATGGAGGTCTCCATGATCAGCAGGCAGAACATGAACGGTGCAACCCGCTCCTTGATATACGTCCAGGAAGCCAGGACGCAAAACGGCATGATGAAGGTGGTCAGCACCACCAGCAGGATGGAGATGCCGTCCACACCGAGGGCGTAATGGATATGGAAGCGGTCGATCCAGGTGTGCAGTTCGGCGAACTGGTATCTGGCCGTGGTGGTGTCAAAGCCGATGAGCAGCGGCAGGGTGAACAGCGCGGTCAGCGAGGTGACGGCAAGCGTCCACATCCGGGCAAAGGATTCGCCCTGGCGGAACAGCAGCACCCCGGCCCCGGCCAAGGGCAGGAAAATGAGAAAGCTGAGCAGGGGAAACCCCTCTTTGATCAGTAACTGGTCCATTCTCGCGTTGCCCCTCAGAACAGCTGGTAGAAGATGAAGGTGACGAGCACAATCGCGGCCAGGGTACTGGCCGCATACAGGGTCATCTGCACCTGGCCGCTCTGCAGGACGCGCACCCTGCCGCCTGCGGCGCGCACCGACCGGGCGATGCCGTCAACCACGCCGTCGATAGCGTGCCAGTCGAACCAACTCCAGAAGCGACTCACCGTCATCAGGGTGTGCAGGCCAACCACCCGGTATGCTTCACCCCAGGCGGTGTCGCACCACTGGATGGGTTTGCGTACCAGCCAGAGGAACCCGCGGCCGGCCTGGCGATAGAGCCAGTCGACATCGACGCAGATGCGGTCAACCGGTTCCACGTACCGTTTCAGCAGGGCAAAGGCAAGGGCGCCGAACCCGAGCAACTGCAGTGTCTCCACCAGGTGATAGGTGGTGTATGGCGTGTAGTCCATGGCGTGGGGCAGGAGGTCGTAGAGTCCGCCGGGCATGATGCCGACCAGCACGCAGAGCGTGGCCCCGAGGATCATGGCCATCTGCATGTTCCACACCGGGTCGGCGGCCCGGTTCCAGGTCTCCTCGCTGCAGCGACTTTCCCCGATGAAAAGGAAATAGGGCAGCTTCAGGCCATTGTACATGAAGGTGCCGGTAGCGCCGAACATCAGCAGCCAGGAGGCCCAGTACAGGTGGGATTCGAAGCCGGCGGAGACGATCATCGACTTGGACACATAGGCAGCAAAGAATGGCGCCGCGGAGATCGACAGACAGCCGACAACGGTGCAGAAGAAGGTCAGCGGCATGCGGCCATACAGACCGCCCAGTTCGGTGAACCTGGACTTGCCGGTCATGTAGAGGACCGTCCCCGTCCCCATGAACAGCAGGCTCTTGTAGAGGATGTGGACAACCGCATGGGCGACCGCGCCATTGATGGCCAGATCGGTGCCGATACCGATGCCGGCGACCATGTAGCCCACCTGGGAAACGATGGACCAGGCCAGCAGCTTGCGGATGTCGTTCTCCATGACCGCGTAGACCACGCCGTACAAGGCCATGACCACGCCCAGCACGACCAGTGCGTCCATGCCGGCGCAGGCCCGGGCCAGGGTGTAAACCGCAGTCTTGGTGGTGAAGGCGCAGAGGAAGACCGCACCATTGAACGAGGCCTCGGAATAGGCCTCGGGCAGCCAGGAATGCAGCGGCACCATGGCGGCGTTGAGGCCGAAGCCGATCATGATCAGCCAAGTGTACAACTGCGGCTGGGCAACGTCCATCAGGTCAAAGGTGATGTCGCCCACTGCGCGATAGCGCAGGAGGATACCCGCCAGCAGGATGATGCCGCCAATGGTGTGGATGAGGAGATAGCGGTAGCCAACCGGCAGCGATTGCTTGCGGCCCCGAAACCAGATGAGAAAGACCGAGGCGAAGGCCATCATCTCCCAGAAGAGAAAAAGGCTGAGGTAATCGCCGCTGTAGATGACGCCGAGCGAACCCGCGGCATACAACCAGGCAGCCATGTGCTCAACCACCCGCTCCACGTGCAGGGCGTAGAGGGTGCCGATCACCGCCATCAGCCCCATGATCAGGGCAAAGATGGTGGACAGCTTGTCCACCCGGCCAAAGACCAGCTGCCAGTCGAGGAAGGGGACCACGGCATAGGAGCCTGAGAGAAAGGCGTTGGCCACCACGGCGACCAGAGCCATCGCCGGCACGAACAACAGGTACGGCCGGCGAAACGGGCCCTGAATGAACGGCAGCAGCAGGGCGCCGAAGATCAGGAACAGCGAGGGATGAATGAAACCGGGGCTCATTTACTCCTCCTCGTCACAGGCGGCGGGGCCGTAAACCTCGGGTCCGGTCTGGATGCCCGAGCGTCCGAGCCATCGGGTCAGGCCAATGATGGCCGCGGAACCGGCGAACGCAAACAGCGACCAGAAGAAGGACACATGCTGCTCGACCCAGGTGTGGGCATGGTGGGTGTCGATCAGCAGCGAGGCAAAGGCAATGCAGGCCAGCACAACGAAGCAGACCGTTCTGACCGGTCTGGGATTGGCCCGGAGCGAGGCGATCAATGTTGTCATCCTGTCACCATCCTGACAAATTGCATCATGAAGTTGGGGAATATGCCGATCAGCACCGACACCGTGACCGCGATCAGCAGCGGGATCAGCATGCTCAGCGGCGCCTCCTTGATGCCGGTCTCGGCCTGGCCCTCCGGCCGCTTGCCGAAGAAGGCCTTATAGGTCACAGGGGCGAAATAGCCGACATTGAGCACGGTGGAGGTGATCAGAATCAGGAGGATGCCCACCTGATGGGCCTCCATGGAGCCGACCAGCAGGTACCACTTGGAGACGAAACCGGCCACCGGCGGCGCGCCGATCATCGACAGCGAGGCCACGGCAAAGGCTCCGAAGGTAAACGGCATGGTCCGACCCAGGCCGCTCATCTCGGAGATGTATTTCTTGTGAGCCGCGATGTAGATGGCGCCGGCGCAGAAGAACAGGGTGATCTTGGCGAAGGCGTGGTTGACAATGTGGATCAGGCCGCCCTCGATGGCATGCGGAGTCAACAGCGCCACGCCGAGGATGATGTAGGACAGCTGACTGACCGTCGAATAGGCCAGTCTCGCCTTGAGGTTGTCCTTGGAGAGCGCTATCACCGAGGCCATGAGGATGGTGAAGCCGACAAAATAGGCGGTGGGGATGCCCAGATTCAGCCGGGTCATGGTGTCGACGCCAAAGACGTAGAGCATGGTCCGGGTGGTGCAGAAGACGCCGACCTTGACCACGGCCACCGCATGCAGCAGGGCGGAGACCGGCGTCGGGGCGACCATCGCACCGGGAAGCCAGTGATGGAACGGCATGACGCCGTTCTTGGCAAAGCCGAGGATGCAGAAGATGTAGAGCATGGTCACCACCCAGCCGGTGGCGTCCTCGGGGATGATGCCGGTGGAGATGTTGTGCGGGAAATCAAGCGTTCCGGCAAGCACATAGATGAGGATCAGCGCCGGCAGCAGGAAGAGCTTGGCGGTGGTGGTCAGGTAGATGATGTACTTGCGTGCGCCATCGTAGGATTCCTCGTCCTGGTGATGGGCGACCAGCGGATAGGTGCAGACCGAGACGATCTCGTAGAAGAGATACATGGTCAGCAGGTTATCGGAGAAGGCCACGCCGATGGCCCCGAAGATGGCCAGGGCGAAACAGGCGTTGAACCGGGTCTGAAAAGGTTCGTCGTGGGCCCGCATGTAGCCCATGGAGTAGAAGACCGCGATCGTCCACAGCGACGAGGCCACCATGGCAAAGATCATGGAGAAGCCATCGGCCCGCAGGGTGATGGACAGCCCCGGCAGCAGTTGGAACAGGGTGTAGGTGAGCGTCTCGCCCGCCCTCAGCGAGGGAATGAGGGAGAGCACGATGAGCAGGAGCAGGACCGACGAGCAGGAGGAGACAAACTCCCGCAGGTTGGGGTTGTTTTTCAGGGTCATGACCACCAGACTGCCGACCAGCGGGATCAGGACCGCCAGCAGCAGGTTGGAGTTCTCGACGATATGGGCGGTGGCGGCAACGGCTTCCATGGGCATAGTCTCCGGTTACCCCTGCAGATCGACAAGATCTTCGGTGTCGATGGTCTTGTAGTTCCGATAGACGGAAATCATGATGCTGACTGCGATGGCGGCCTCGGCGGCGGCGATTGCCATGATGAACAGGGCGACGATCTGGCCGATGGCCGGGTCGGGGGCGAGGAACCGGTTGAAGGCCATGAAGTTGGTCGAGGCGGCGGCAAGCACCAGTTCCGAGGAAATCAGCATGCCGATGACCGTCCGCCGCGTCACCATGCCGTAGATGCCGAAGGCGAACAGCATCGCCCCGATGACCAGATACGTGGTCAGACAATTATAAAGATTCAGGATATGCATGGATCAGCTCCGCCCCCTGCGGGCCAGGACCAGCGCCCCGATGATGGCCATCAAAAGGACAATGGAGATCAGTTCGAACACCAGGGTGTGGGTGGTCAAAAGGGCCACCCCCATGGCCTTCATGTCGCCTGTCCCCTGTCGGGGGAAGGCCTGCCAATTGGTCTTGGCCGCGAGCACGCTCAAGCCGGCAAAGAGCAGGGCCGCAGTGCTGAAACCGATGGGTCCGGCCAGCGGCGCGGGGTTTTTCATGCCCGTGACCTTCATATGGTCGGGCGTCGCCATCATAACGCCGAAGGCAATCAGCACCGAGACCGCGCCGACGTAGATCAACAACTGCATCATCGCCAGAAACGGACTGAGCAGAAAATAATAGACCCCGGCGAGTCCGGTGAAACTGAGGGCTAGGCCGGCAACCGCTCGAACCAAGCGCTGCGAGCGCACCCTGCCCTTGGAGGCGACGGCTATGGCAGCGCCGGCTACAACCATGGCAACCGTGACCAGAAAGATGACTCCGACCACACCCTCCGCGGAAAACAGGCTTGGCGAGGCGTCGGGTTGACAGATTACGGTTTGCATCGGTTCTGCTCCTCCAGCCTGTGCATCAGATCCATGATGAAATCGCTTTTGTCAAAACTGACCAGATTATATTCCCTGGAAAATCGCAGGGCATTGAAGTTGCAGCTTTCCACGCAGGAGCCGCAGAGGCTGCACTTGGTAAAGTCAAGCACGTACCTGGTCAGCACCTTGCCCTTGCCGCCCTCGGGCTTCTTGCCGTCCAGGCTGATGCAATCCGAGGGGCAGGCCCGCTGGCACATGCCGCAAACCACGCAGTTGGGCTGCCCGGTCTCCTCGTTGCCGATCAGTTCGATGTGCCCCCGGAACAGGGGCGTCATGGTCGGAACCTCGTAGGGATACTGTTCGGTCACCACCGGGCTGAAGAATTCCCGGGCGGTGATCGCCAGTCCCGTGACCAGACTCTTGCCGCCGATGATTATATCACTCAGGTAGCTGTTCATGTTCAGAACACCTTGATCAGCGCGGCCGTCACCAGGAGGTTGGCCAGGGAGAACGGGATCAGTATTTTCCAGGACAGATTGAGCAGCCGGTAAATCTGGGTGCGGGGGTAGGTCCAGCGGATCCAGATGAAGGTGAAGATGAGCAGGTAGATCTTGAGGAGAAACCACCACACCCCCGGAATCAGCCCGAAGGGGCAGCCCCAGCCGCCAAGGAAAAGGGTGGCGGTCAGACAGGCGCCGACCACGATATTGAGATACTCGCCCATCATGAACAGGCCGAAGCCCATGGAGCCGTACTCGGTCATGAAGCCGGCCACCAGTTCGCTCTCTGCTTCAGCCATGTCAAAGGGCGCGCGATTGGTTTCTGCCACAGAACAAATGAAGAAAATGATGAAGGAGATCCACATGGTCAGGAAATGACCATTCTCCAGGCGGAAGAGGTTCCAGTGCCAGAACCCGCCCTGCTGGTCAAGCGCGATCTGGCGCAGGTCCATGGAGTTGGTGATCATCACCACGGTAATGGTGGTCACCAGCATGGGGATCTCGTAGGCCAGGTTCTGGGACACGGCGCGCGCGGCCGAGATGATCGCGTACTTGTTGCCGGAGGCCCAGCCGCCCAGGAGGACGGCCATCATGCCGATGGAGGCCAGGGAAAACAGGAGCAGGACCGACAACTCCATGGCCCGGGCGCCGATATTCTCGGAAAAGGGAATCACCGCCATGGAGGTGATGGCCGGGATCATGGCCAGCACCGGCGCCACCCGGAAGAGGATGCCATCCACGCCCTGGGGCACCACCAGCTGTTTGCTCAGGAGTTTGATGCCGTCGGCCAGGGGCTGGGCCAAACCGGCGTACCCGGCCTCGCAGGGGCCGATGCGCCGCTGGATGCGGGCCGCACCCTTTCGTTCGCACCAGCCGAGATAGGCGGCGTTGAGACCGGCAAAGGCCATGATGCCCACCAGGTACAGCAGGGCGCGCCAAAGACTAGTTTCCATATCGTTTCGCGACCTCTCTAACGATCAATCTCGGGAATGACCAGATCCAGACTGCCCATGAAGGCGAGTGCGTCGGCCAGCAGCATGCCTTCGGCCACCTCGCCGTACAGGCTCAGGTTGGAAAAGGTTGGCGACCGCAGCTTGAGCTTGTAGGGGTTCTTGCCGCCGTCGCAGACCAGCCGGTGGCCGAGCGATCCGCGGGCGGTTTCCACCGCAGAATAGTAGTAGCCGGCCTCGGGCTTGAGCACCTTGGGGGCCTTGCCCATGACCGGACCGCCGGGAAGTTTGTCCAGCGCCTGCTCGATGATCCGCATCGACTGCTCCATCTCATGCATGCGCACCATGTAGCGGGCCATGGAGTCGCACTCGTGGAAGACCGGGACGTCGAAATCGAACTCGGGATAGACCGAATAGGGTTCGTTCTTGCGGACATCGTAGTCGATGCCCGACCCCCTGGCCACCGGCCCGGTAGCGCCGTAGCGGCGGCACTGTTCGGCGCTGATGATGCCGATGTCCTTGATCCGCTTGATCAGGATGATGTTGTGGGTGACGAGATCGTGGTACAGCCTGGGCATGCGGCCGCGCAACCGGGTGATGAATTCGCGCGTGCCGGTGATGAATTCGTCGTCGATGTCGTTGTAGACGCCGCCGAAGCGCATGTAGCAGTAGGTCAGACGTGAACCGGTGACCCGTTCGAGCAGGTCGATGATTTTCTCTCGGTCGTCGAAGGCGTAGAGCAGCGGGGTGAACCCGCCCAGATCGAGCAGGAAGGCGGCCCACCAGAGGAGATGACTGGCGATCCGGTTGAGCTCGACGGTGATCACCCGGATGTATTCGGCCCGTTCGGGCACCTCGATGCCGGCCGCCTTCTCCACCACCAGGGCCCAGCCGTGATTGAAGGCCAGGGCGTGGAGATAATCCATGCGGGCGGTGTTGGGCATGAACTGGGCGAAGCTGCCGCCCTCGGCCATCTTCTCGTGCATGCGGTGGATGTAACCAAGAACCGGCTCGGCCTTGACGATGTACTCGCCGTCCATGGTGAGCTTGACCCGCAACACCCCGTGGGTCGCGGGATGCTGTGGCCCCAGATTGAGGACGAAAGTTTCATCTTGCCGTAACTGGATGGGCCGGCTCATGGCTTGTAATCCTTGCGAAGGGGGTGGAAATCGGCGTCTTCGGGCAGCAGGATGCGGATCAGATTGGGATGCCCCTGAAACCGCACCCCGTAGAAGTCGAAGGTCTCGCGCTCATGCCAGTCGGCAGCGGGGAACACCCCGGTGATGGTCGGCAGAGAGGGTTGGTCGCGGGGAACACAGACGCGCACCATGACGCGGCAATGTTCGCCGCCAAGGCGGTTGTAGTCGTAGATGACCTCCATCTGCCCCCGTTCCAGCCAGTCAACGCCGGCGATGGCTTCGAGAAAATACCCCTCCCGGTCCATGACGCGGGCAACATCTACCACCTGATCGGGTCGGCAGAGCACATCCAGATGACTGCCATGCCTGGCCGGGTCGGTGACGAGCACGCCGGGCTCCCTGGGCGGGGCCTCCTTGGCCTCATCGGCGGCCACGGCCTGCACGGGAAGCAATTCGGCCAGGGCGACCTGGGTCCTGTTGAGTAGAGCCATGATCGTCCTCCCGTTCAGCCCGGATGGACCCGCGGCCAGCGCCGCTTGCCGGTGATCTTTTCTTCCAGGGTCATGATGCCCTCGAGCAGGGCCTCGGGTCGAGGCGGACAGCCGGGAATATAGACGTCGACCGGAAAAAGCTTGTCCGCGCCCTCGACCACGTTGTAGTTGTCCTTGACCTTGAAGGGTCCGCCTGAGATGGCGCAGTTGCCCATGGCGATCACCCACTTGGGCTCGGACATCTGATCGTAGAGGGTCTTGACCGCCAGTTCCAGTTTCTTGTTGATGGTGCCGGCGACGATCATGACATCGGCCTGTCGCGGCGATGGCCGGAACACTTCGGCGCCGAAGCGGGAGATGTCGTAGCGGGAACCGCCGGTGCACATCATCTCGATGGCGCAGCAGGCCAGGCCAAAGGTCATGGGCCAGAGGGAATTGGCCCGGCCGAGATTGAGCAGCCTGTCCAGCTGGGCGAATTGAACTACTGATGCAGGTAGGACTTCTGTTCCCATTTGAACACTCCTTTTACCCAGGCATAGACAATGGCCAACGAGAGGATGCCGACAAAGAGCAGAATCTCGAAGAAGTCCCTGATGACGAACTCGGGGCTGTTGTAGGCAACGGCCACCGGGAAGAGGAAGACCACGTCCACGTCGAAGGCGAGGAAAATAAGGGCGTAGAGGTAGTAAACGATGCCGAAGCGGATCCAGGCGGTGCCGATGGGCTCCATGCCGCATTCGATGAGCTGGCCCGACCGGCCCGCGGTCTGCCTGGTGTGCGATGTCGGACTGAGCAGCCTGACGATGATGATCGGACCGATGCCGAACGCCAGCGCACCAAGCAGGAAGATGGTAATATAAATGATGGTGGTGAGAACAGTCTGATCCATTCGCCTCCCCTTTGAGCGCGATCACGGGGTAGAATCCGGCCCGCTGGCAACCGCAAATAGACACAGCAGGCCGCGCCTTGTTGCATCAGTAAAACTGATGCATTCTATCAGCACGTTTTATCAAACTACTGAAATCCTGGCTCCCTGTCAAGCATAATTGCCGGCAAAAGTTTGGCAACCGGAAACTCCCGCCGGCTTGAAAAATCTGGGCTCACGCCGGAAAGTCATTGACCATTTCGGCTGAGATGGTAGCTTAGCCCTGATTTTTCAATTACAATCATAAATGTGATCAATCAGACTGATACGACGCTGCGCCATGGCCATCACCTTCAGGCAACTGGAAATATTCATCGCGGTCGCGGAAACGCAGCAGGTCACCCGAGCCAGCAAACGCCTCCATCTGACCCAATCGGCGGTGAGCATGGCGTTAGGCGAACTGGAGAGCCAACTGGGCGGGCCGCTGTTCGACCGCCATGGCCGCAGCCTGCTACTCAACGACCGGGGCCGCTATCTCCTGCCCCTGGCCAAGCAGATCCTGCATCAGGTAGCCAACATCGAGACCATCCTCACCGAGCAGCAGGGTCGGATCGCCGGTGTGCTTGAAATCGCCGCCAGTTCCACTATCGGCAACTACGTCCTGCCCTACCTCATCGGGGCCTTCATGCAGCTCCATCCCGAGGCCCACATCAACATGCTGGTGGTCAACACCATGACCGCGGAAAAGCTGGTGGCCAGCGGACAGGCGGACCTGGGCTTCGTTGAGGGCGATATCAACATTGACACCCTGATAGCCACCTCCTGGTTCGAGGACGAACTGGGGATCATCGTCAGTCCGGCCCACAAGCTGTCGGAACGGAACGCTTTTCACATCCCCGACGATCTCAGGGAAACCAGCTGGGTGATGCGCGAGGAGGGGTCGGGAACAGGTGAGATCTTCACCAAGAAGCTCGGCCGCTTCGCCTCGATGCTCAAGGTGGTCACCCGCACCGGCCACACCGAGGCGATCAAGAAGGCGGTCGAATCCGGGGTGGGCGCGGCCTGCCTCTCCATGCTGACGGTCTGCCGCGAGGCCGAGGAAGGGTGGCTGAAGATCCTGCCCATCGAGGGTATGGACATGAGCCGCCAGTTCTGGATCGTCCAGCACAAGGACAAGATCATCACCCGGCTGATGGCCGAATTCCTCAAGTTCTGCGAGGTGGTGGCCGCGAACCATCTCGGCCGAGAATGCCTCTCCTCCCCCTGGAAACTGCAGTCCCTGCTGGCCAAATGCAAAACCGAAGGCTACGCGGGCAGCCAGCAGGACATCTCCTTCTGATCACATCGCCGGGCCGGCCCGAACAAAATTCCGGCCAATTCGCGATATCTTCTATTGCAGGGCTGCCAACGCTTTGGCAATCCGCGCCATGCCCTCGTGGATGATCTCCATCGAGGTGGCGAAAGAGAAGCGGACGAAGGCGTCGGCGCCAAAGGCCGCACCGGGCACGGTGGCGACCCCGGCCTCACCAAGGAAGTAATCGGCCAGGGCGACGGATCCGTCGATGACCGTGCCGCCCGCCCGCTTGCCGTAGTAGGCGGAAAAATTGGGAAACACATAGAAGGCGCCCATGGGCATGGGGCAGCTGACGCTCGGAAGGGCTCTCAGCGCCTCCACAAAATAGGCCCGGCGGGGGATAAAGGCCGCAAGCAGCTGGCGGGGAAAGTCCTGCGGTCCGGTCAGCGCGGCCAAGGCCGCGTACTGGGAAGGCGCCGCCGGGTTGGAGGTAGACTGGCTCTGGATCTTGTTCATCGCCTTGATGACGTCCAAGGGCCCCGCCGAATAGCCGATCCGCCATCCGGTCATGGCAAAGGATTTGGACACCCCGTTGGACACCACGGTCTGATCCTTCAGCCGCGGCTCCACGTTGAGGATGTGCGGCACCCTGCCCTCGCCATAAAACAGATCCTCATACATATCGTCCGAGACGACCAGCCACCCCCGCTCATAGGCCATCCTGGCCACAGCCTCGAGCGCGGACCGGGAAAAGACGGCGCCGCTCGGGTTGGACGGGCTGTTGAGGATGATGGCCCGGGTCCTGGCGGTGACACAACCCTCCAATACGGCCGGATCGAGATCAAAGCCGTCCTCCTCCCGCAGCGGCACGATGACCGGCTCCCCGCCGGCCAATTGCACCATGGGCGGATAGGATACCCAGTAGGGCGCGGGGATGAGCACCTCGTCGCCCGGATTGAGCACCGCCTGGAAGATATTGTAGAGGCCGTGCTTGCCGCCACAGCTGATCTGTACCTGTTCCGGGCTGTACTCCCACCCCTGCACCTGCTTGAACCTGGCACAGACAGCCTGCCGCAGTTCCAGGATTCCCGGGGCCGGCGTGTAGCGGGTGTGGCCCTCATCGATGGCCCGTTTGCCCGCCTCGCAGACATGGCTCGGCGTGGACATGTCGGGTTCGCCGACGCTGAAATTGAGAATATCAGCCCCTGCCGCCCGCAACGCCTTGGCCTTGGCGTTGACCGCCAGCGTTGGCGAGGGTGCGATCTGCAGGACCCTATCCGCTAAAATAATCCGTTGGCAAGACATCGTTCACTCCTTCGTAAATAAAACAAACACCGGTCAGAAAAAATATTGCGCTGTACTGTTTTTGGCGAATTTTCTCAAGCGCAAAACGAAGGCCTGCGACTCTCGGCAGTCCCTCGATGATAGTCAAGGCTCCCGGAAGACCGGACAGGGCTTCTTCCAGTCGTACTCACGGTAGGCAGGGTCATTGGGGGTGGTGTGGCAATCGAGACAGAGCCCGACCCGGAGAATCCGCTGCAGTTCCTCGCCGTTGAACGGCCGCAGGTTCTTGCGCGAACCGTGCTGCAGCGGGGTGCCGTCGATGGCGACAAAATTGTCGAAACCGGGCGTGGTCGCCCCATCGCTGCGCACGCCGCGATCCACGGGATAGAAGTGCCACTGCCCGTCTTTTTTCACTACTGTCCCTTCGCCCAGGCCAACTGTCTTGGGCGAGGCGTGGCAATCCTTGCAGCCTCGGCCCTTGCCCTGGATGGTGTGGGGGTTGATGGCGGCCATGGTGAAACGGGTGAAGCCGCCCTCTTCGCGCTTGCCCTGCTCGTCGATCAGGGTCACCAGGTCCTGACAGCCCGGGGTCACGATCACCACCTCGTCGCCCCAGACCGCGAGCATGGGCTTTTCGTAGCGGATGTACGACCGCCCCTCCTCCCACCAGCCTTTGGTTTCCTGCAGGGCGAGCTTGTCCAGGTGGGTTTCGCGCTTATCGCGCTTGACATGGCAGCCGTAGCACTGCGGTACCCAGGTGGAGTGGCAGGGCTCGCACTTCACCCGCTTGTGCCCAGGATAGAGGCAAGCCTCTCGGCTCGGCTGCTTCAGTTCCCGCTCCTTGCCGTCGATCTTGCCGGTGAGGACAAAGCGACCGCCCTTGGCGGCGACGTTATTCAATTGCTGCCCCTTGCGAGTCCGGCCTGGTTGCGCATCGTGACAGCTTTGGCAGGTTATTTCCAGTTGTTCTTCGTAGTGGGCATAATTTGTGCCATCGCCCATTATCTCGTTGCGGGTGTGGCAGTCGATACAGGCCATCTTTCTGGTGTGGTGGATGTCCTCGGCGATCTTGAGATAGAACCGGTCCCCGGCGAGCCGCTGGGAAGAGTGCCCCCCCTTCTCGTACGGCGTGCCGTAGCCCTCGGCCTCGAAAACGCCGATGTAGGAGAGGCCGATGCGGCCGGAGCGGTTGTGGCAACGGATGCAGTTGTCCTCGGGCACCTTCTTCACCACCAGCGGGTGGGGCTTCTCCTGTTTCTCACCGCCCGGCGCGGGCACAGGAACCTCTTCGGTGACCGTGTTGCCGCGGCTGCCTTCGGGCAGGATGTAGTGGCAGGCCGAACAGCCGCCGCCCTTCTCGTTGAAGAAGGCGGGCGCCCCAGGCAGGTCGTTCTTCTGCTTCCAGAGGTGGCAGGTGGCGCAGAGCTTGCGGTAGTAATCGAGCGCGAGCGAACTTTCGCCGGTGCGCAGCAACTGCTCGACGCTGATCTCCGCATTCTGGTGGTCCCGCTCGCCCCAGTAATAGAGCAGGGTCGCAAGAATGCCCCGGTTGGTCGCCATGAGCGAATTGTTCACCTTGTGGAGGTCGGCGGGATGGCAGCCCTCGACACCGCAGGTTTTGGCGACCACGCGCAGGTCGCCGGGGTTGAGCGCCATCCCCTTGTGCGCCTTGACCTTGTCGATGGCGAGGGCATCGCCCAGATGGCAGGGCGAACAGCCGACCACCAGACCGTCATGGGCTCCATCAAGTTTTTCCTTGGTATGGCAGCTCAAACACATCTCCACCCGGCCGGCGGTAGTGACGGCAAGCTGCTGGGGCCGCTTGGTGGTGTGCTCGCGGAAGACCAGATAGCCGATCAGGAGAAGGACAAAGGGGAGAAAGATGAGGGTGGTGATGAGAGTGCGAGGCGGTCTGGCCATAACGCTCCTGATCGTCGCGACAGGCAGCCTTCCGCCAAGGGGCGGTCAGGCCGCGAAAGAGGAGAGGAGGCCGGACGCCGCCATGGGCTGGCCCATCCCGCGGGTCGGTTCCGGCCTCATTCGTGAAACCCCTGTACCACCGGATAGCGACGGCCCGGGCCGAAGGCCTTGGTGGTCACCTTGATCCCGAGCGGCGCCTGTTTGCGCTTGTATTCGTTCACCTTGATCCGGCGGACGATGTCGCGCACCAACTGTGCATCCACGCCCTGGGCGGCAATCTCGTCGATCCCCTGGCGTTCTTCCAGATAGGCATGGAGGATGGCGTCCAGCACGTCGTAGGGCGGCAGGTCGTCCTGGTCGCACTGGTTGGGCTTCAGTTCGGCGGTCGGCGGCCGGGTAATGATCCGCTTTGGGATAATCTCCCGTTCCCGGTTGATCAGGTGCGCCAGTTCATAGACCATGGTTTTGGGCACATCGGCGATCACCGCCAGTCCGCCGCTCATGTCGCCATACAGGGTGCAGTACCCCACCGCCATCTCCGACTTGTTGCCGGTGGAGAGCAACAACCGCCCGAACTTGTTGGAGATGGCCATGAGCAGGTTGCCGCGGATGCGGGCCTGGATGTTCTGCTCGGTGGCGTCTTCCGGCAGTTCGGCCATCAGGGGTGCGAGCGTGTTGTCATAGGCCTCCATGGCCTTGGTGATGGCAATGACCTCAAAGCTGCAGCCGAGGTTGTGCGCCAGTTGTCGGGCATCGTCGACCGATTGCCGGGAGGTGTAGGGCGAGGGCATGGCCACGCAGAGGACGTTCTCCGGCCCAAGGGCGCGACAGCCGATCACCGCGGTCACCGCCGAATCGATGCCGCCGGATAACCCGAGTACCGCCTTGCTGAACCCGGTCTTGTGCAGGTAGTCGCGTACACCCAGCACCAAGGCCTCCTCGACCTGGGCCACCGAGTCCTCAAGGGCCAGCGGCGGATGTTCCTCGTGCCAGAGGTCGCTGTCGATGACCAGCATGTCCTCCCGGAACCCGGCGGCCACCGCCATGACCTCCCCGGTCGGGCCAAGGACCATGGAGTGGCCGTCAAAGATCAGCCCGTCCTGACCGCCGACCTGATTGACATAGATCAGGGGCATGTTGTTTGTCCGGCAGAGCCGGCCAAAGAGTTCCTGACGTTCGGCCAGTTTGCCGTGATGATAGGGCGAGGCAGAAATGTTGATCAGGCAGTCCGGGACAATGGCGCCAAGAACCAGATCCCGGAGCGGGTTGGCTTGGTAGGACTGGCTGTTCCACCAGATGTCCTCGCACACGGTCAGGGCGCAATGGAGGCCATGGATAGGGAAAACAAGCGAGGCATCGCCCGCCTCGAAATACCGCGTCTCGTCGAAGACGTCGTAGGTGGGCAGCAGCTGCTTGCGGGCATGATAACAGACCTTGCCATGTTCAAGCACCAGAGCGGAATTGTACAGCGGCTTGCCCGGACCGCTCCGACGCTCCAGCGAACCGATGATGCAGGTAATGCCGTCCAGATGCTCTATCAGTTCGGCCAGGGCGCGGTCATGAGCGTCTAGAAAGGAGGAGCGTTCGAGCAGATCCTGCGGCGGGTAGCCGCAGAGCGACAACTCGGGAAAGACGACCAGATCGCAGCCGGCCTGTTTGGCCCGGTCGATCCAGGCAAGGATATGCGTAAGGTTTTGCTCAAAGGCGCCGATCAGCGGATTGGTCTGAACAAGGGCAATCTTCACGGGACTTCAACCTGGCACGGCGGCCATGGAGAAAACGGGGTGACCGGAGGCCGCCCGGCCTTGAGAGGCTGCCGCCAGGAAGCACTGAACCGGACCCGGTAACCTGCGGAGATGACTGGGGCCGGTCTTCTCAGCCCAGAATACAAAAACCCGGCAGAAATACTCCTACCGGGCTGGAACACCTGCTGGATTTTACTGCTTCGTGACGTTGGCAGCTGCCGGTCCCTTGGGGCCGTCAACGATTTCAAACTGCACCTTGTCTCCCTCGTTGAGGGTTTTGAAACCCGATCCGGAAATCGCAGAGTAGTGGACAAAAACATCCTTGCCTTCTTCCTGCTCGATGAATCCAAAACCTTTCGACTCGTTAAACCACTTCACTGTTCCTTTCAACATCGCTCCCTAGTTCTCCTTGTATTGGGCTGAATGTTTCTGCCCTGCGGAGAATCCGGCGTCTTCATCAATACTCCTCCCCGGACAAAGGCGCTACAATCACCGCAAGGTCTACTCCTGAAGGCGAACATAACACCAAATAAATTAAAAACAAGAAAATTGATGCTGGATATTGGCGGCAGCCAATAAATTCTCCCTTACCCCCACGCCCCTCCAAACCATGCGCTCGATCAGGCAGCGCTGGAAGCGGGAAGGCGCAGACCTCCCGTATCTGGCAGAAGTCGCCGGCATGCAAAAAAAGAACGGAAACGAAATCAGTTGCCCTGCTGATAGGCCCGCACGGCCCGGTTGTGATCAGCCAAGGTGGTCGAGAAGACGTGGGTGCCGTCGTTTTTAGAGACAAAATAAAGGTGGTTGGAGGAACCCGGGTACAGCACCGCCTCCAGGGCGGCTTGGCCGGGATTGCAGATGGGGCCGGGAGGCAGGCCGGCTATGACGTAGGTGTTGTAAGGGGTCGGGCGGGTGAGGTCGGCCCGGGTGATGTCGCCGTTGAATCCCTGGACTCCGTAAACCACGGTGGGGTCTGACTGCAACCGCATCCCCAGTGCCAGCCGGTTGAGAAAAACCCGCGCGATCAGCGGGCGTTCCGCGACGGCGGCAGTCTCCTTCTCGACGATGGAGGCCAGGGTCACCACCTGATGCCGGTTCAATCCGCCAGTCTCGGCAGGCTTGATTCGCTCCCAGACCTGCCGGAACTGGCTGGTCATCCTGCGCAGGATCGCGGCCTCATCGGTCTCGTCACGGATCAGGGCGTAGGTCTCCGGGAACAGGTAGCCTTCCAGTTGATCGGCCTCGATCCCAAGTCCGCGGATGAAGCTCGCATCGCGAGCCAGGTTCAGAAATCGATCACTCCTGACCCAGCCGTCTCTCTCGAAGATGGCCGCGATCTGCTCGACGGTCAGCCCTTCCGGGATGGTCAGATGATGCCGCCGGGTGCTTCCCCTGGCCAGCAACCGGACTACCTCCAGCGGCGTCAGCCCCTGCGGGATACTGTACTCGCCAGCCTGGAGGCTGCTCTTGAGCCCGGCGAGTTGAATCATCGCCAGGAAGCGAAGGTCGTTGGCCAACAGCCCTTTTTCCGAAAGGATCCTGCCAATGCCGCGGACTCCAGCCCCCTTGGGGATGGTCACGATCACCTCTCCCTGCCCTGCCGAAACGCCGTTCAGGTAGGCCCCATACCAAACCACGGCGCCGATTGCGGCGGCAACAGCGACAAAAAGAACGGACAACAAAAAGGTGCGCATCAACGAAAGCCGTTGGAGAAAGGAACGCAGGCGCTGACGACACTACCTCGCGGCAGGCTCGAAACGAACTCCCCAGACCCGAGGCTGTCCCCTCACCCCTCCTGGGCAGCGGGTTCCTTCGGCTTGTGCTTGCTGCCCGGCATCTTGCCCAGGGTCAACTCGATCACCTCGTCCATGTGCTTGACCGGGTAGAAGGTGATCTTCTTGCGCAGTTCATCGGGAATCTCAACCAGATCCTTCTGATTCTCATCCGGGATCAGCACTTTAGTGATGCCTGCCCGCAGCGCCGCAAGGGCCTTGTCCTTGAGGCCGCCGATGGGCAGCACCCGGCCGCGCAAGGTCACCTCGCCGGTCATGGCGATGCCGCGCTTCACCGCCTTGCGACTGATGGCGGAAAAGAGCGCCGTGGTCATGGTGATGCCTGCCGAAGGGCCGTCCTTGGGGATGGCTCCAGCCGGGACATGGATGTGGATGTCCACGTTGTCGAAATACTCCGGCTCCACGCCCAGTTCCTTGTTACGGCTGCGGCAGTAGCTGAGTGCCGCCTGGGCGCTCTCCTTCATTACCTCGCCCAACTGGCCGGTGAGCAGCAGCTTGCCCTTGCCCGGCAGCACCGTGGTCTCGATGTGCAGCAGTTCGCCGCCGACCTCGGTCCAGGCGAGCCCGTTCACCAGGCCCGGCTGGTCGCTGGTGTCGAGCAGCGGCTCGGACAGGAACTTGGGCGGGCCAAGGTATTTTTCCACCGTGTTCGCCGAGATCACATAAGGACCCTTGCCGCCCTCGGCCACCTTGCGGGCAATTTTGCGGCAGACCTTGCCGATGGCCCGCTCCAGGTTGCGCACGCCGGCCTCGTGGGTGTACTGGCTGATGACGATTTCCAGCGTGGCGTCGTCAAGCTTAATCTGGTTCGTCTTGATCCCGTTTTCCTTAATCTGCCGCGGCAGGAGGTACTTCTTGGCGATGACCAGCTTCTCTTCCAGGGTGTAGCCGGAGAGCTGGATCACCTCCATGCGGTCGAGCAGTGGCCCGGGGATGGTGTCGCTGCGGTTGGCGGTGGTGATGAACATGACTCTGGAAAGATCAAAGGGCAGGTTCATGTAGTGATCGGAAAAGGTGTTGTTCTGTTCCGGATCGAGCACCTCAAGCAGCGCCGAGGAGGGATCGCCGCGGTAGTCGTCGCCGATCTTGTCGATCTCATCCATCATGAACACCGGATTGTTGGTGCCCACGCCCTTCAGGCCCTGGAGGATCCGGCCCGGCAGGGCGCCGATGTAGGTGCGCCGATGGCCACGGATCTCGGCCTCGTCGCGCATGCCGCCCAGCGACAGGCGGTAGAACTTGCGCCCCATGGCCTTGGCGATGGCCTGCCCGAGCGAGGTCTTGCCGACGCCGGGAGGACCAACGAAGCAGATGATCGGCCCCTTGGTGTTCTGATTGAGCTTGCGCACTGCCAGGTACTCGAGGATTCGCTCTTTGATCTTGTCCAGGCCGTAATGGTCCTCGTCAAGGATGTCAGCGGCAACCTTCAGGTCGAGCACGTCCTCGGACGACTCCCGCCAGGGCAGGTCGAGGAACCAGTCGAGGTAGGTGCGGACAATGGTCGCCTCGGAGGCGTCCGGATGCATCATCTCCAGCCGTTTGAGTTGCTTCTTCGCCTCCTTTTTGGCGTATTTTGGCATCTTTTTCTTACGCAGCTGCTTGCGCAGGTCCTCTATCTCCTGCGAGTAGCCGTCCTCGTCGCCGAGCTCGCGCTTGAGTGCCTGGATCTGCTCGCGGAGGAAATACTCCCGCTGGCTGCGCGACATCTCCTCCTTGGCGTCGGACTGAATCTTGGCCTGTACCGTGGACACCTCCAGTTCCTTGTGGAGCAGGTCAGCCACCAGGCGGAGCCGTTCGGTGGGGTCGATGGTCTCAAGAATCTTCTGCGATTCGCCGATCTTGAGCCGCAGGTTGGAGCCCACCAGATCGGCCAGGCGGCCCGGCTCCTCGATATTGTTGATGATCATCATCAGGTCCGAGGAGAGGATGCCGCGCAGCGACATGATCTTCTCGGTCTGCTCGCGCACCGTGCGCATCAGCGCCTCGGTCTCGACGTTGATCTCGCCCGTCTCCGGCTCTTCGATCAGATCGATCTCCACCCGATAAAAGGGCTTCTTCTGGAGGTAGGAGCGCACTCGCGCCTTGGACAATGCCTGCACCAGCACCTTGAGGCGGCCGTCGGGCAGCTTGAGGGTCCGCATGATCATAGACACCATGCCGACGCTGTACAGGTCCTTCTCTTCCGGATCGTCCTTGGTCGGATCCTTCTGGGTGACCAGCATCAGCAGTTTGTTCTTGCCCAGCCCCTCGTTCACCGCCTCGATGGAGCCGGGACGGCCGACAAACAGCGGGATGATCATGTAGTTGAAGACCACCACATCCCGCACCGCCATCATGGGCAGGGATTCCGGTATCTCCAGATCCTGGGTATGCTCCCCGAAATCACCCATGCTGGTCGACAGCGAATCGTCAAATTCCACGCGTTTCCTCCTTTTTGCCGCCGCGTGCGGCCGGACCTTGCTCAAATTGTCCCACGACAGTAAACACACACCCGACCGAAGTCAAGCCGGCACGCCCACGGCCGGGACAAAGAACATTTCCCTTGAATTAATCCCAGGGTCTCAATATAGAGAGCCTGTCGCCACCGCCGTTGCCCGGCCCCCCAAGAGATTGCCAAGGAGCCCGTTCATGCTCGCCACTGGGTCGTTTTTCCAACTCGATGCCTATCCCTTCAAGGATCTGTTCGCCGGCTGCGACCGGGCCTGGGACCCCCTGATCAAGCTGAAGCACTACATCGACACCCACACCGCCCCGACCTTCCAGCACATCTGCCTGACCGACAGCGTCCCCCTGGACAGCCCCTATATCTATTACAACGGCAAGCTGCGCAACGCCCGCGAGTGCATCATCACCTACGGGGACGCCACCAGGGGCGAAATGACGGTCTGGGAAAACGGCCAGCTGCTGGAAGGCGCCTCGGTCATCATGGCCGGCGCGGTAATGATGGGCCGCAACATCAAGATCGGTCGCGGGGTGTTGATCGAGTCCGGGGTGCTGGTCAAGTCACCGGCGATCATTGGTGACTACTCCGAGATCCGCCAAGGGGCCTACCTGCGCGGCTATTGCCTGATCGGCAGCCGCTGCGTGGTCGGGCACACCACCGAGGTCAAGCACTCGATCTTTCTCAACGACGCCAAGGCCGGACACTTCGCCTACCTGGGCGACTCGATCCTCGGCAACGACGTCAACCTGGGCGCCGGCACCAAATGCGCCAACCTGCGCTTTGTGCCGGGCAACGTGGTGGTACGGACAGCCGACGGCCAGGTGGATACCGGTCTGCGCAAGTTCGGCGCCATCCTCGGCGACCGGGTGCAGACCGGCTGCAATTCGGTCACCAGCCCGGGTACGCTCCTGGGCCCGGAATCGATACTCATGCCCAACGCTACCGCCCCTTCGGGAGCACATCCTCAAAAAAGCGTGATACGCTAGACGATTGCCGCTGCTGTTCCATCTGTGCCTGCGGCGCGCCCTGGCCGGCATATTCATAAAGGGCGAAAAAGAAGGCGAACAGGATGCCGAAGGTGAAAAACAGCCGCGCCACCCGGTCCCAGGGTGGCCAGCCGCGACCGGTGAGCCGGCGGAGCACCGCCGCGACGATGTAGGCAAAACCGATGGCGTACGGCGCGGTCAGCAGCATCTGCGACACCGTGCCGGCAACCATCTCACCCAGGTTCGCCCCCAGGCGCAGATGAAAGAGCAGGTAGGCCAGCGCCGTCAGCACGAAGGTGATCTTTTCCCGTAACGTACCCATATCATGAACCAAATATCCGCTTCTGTGTTTCCGGACACCCTTCCTGACCCGGAATTGATGTTCCCCCTTGTACAGGTTTTCGACCAGCTTGTCTACCTGCAAGCGGTCGAGGACGAGCCGCCCGCGGCGCACTCTCCCCTGA
>JBGSPP010000039.1:0-16629 GCA_041738515.1 Desulfobulbus sp. | reverse complement strand
CTCGCTGAAGTCCGTGAACTTGGCCAGACCCTTGGTCGACAGAACCCGCGTGATCGCGGCGGTCAACGTGGTCTTGCCATGGTCGATGTGACCGATCGTTCCTACATTGACATGCGGCTTTTTCCGCTCAAATTTCTCCTTCGCCATCCTGATCTACCTCAATGGGGGTATAATGCTTATACGCCTCTGATCTTGTGAATAATGGTTTCCGCCTTTCTCGCGGGTACCTCTGCAAACTCGACAAACTGCATGGTGAACGTCGCTCTGCCCTGGGTCGCCGATCTCAGATCGGTCGAGTACCCGAACATCTCAGCCAGCGGCACCTTAGCCCGGACCACCTGACGTTCTCGTTCCGCCTCAACGCCATTGACCTGAGCCCGCTTGCGGTTGAGATCGTTGAGCACGTCTCCCAGATAGTCATCCGGGGTCACCACTTCAAGATCCATGAGCGGTTCAAGCAGCACCGGGTGGCCGGCGAGGGCCGCCTTGCGGCAGGCCATGGTTCCAGCAACGCCGAAAGCCATCTCGGTGGATTTGTCCTCGTCAAAGGACCCGCCAATCAGCCGCGCCGTGACATCCAGCATCGGATAACCTATGAGTGGTCCGGAATCGAGGCTGTCAAGCACACCTTTGTGAACGGCACTAATGAACTGAGCTGGAATCAGTGTCTCTTCGACGCAACACTCGAACTGATTGCCGCTCCCTTTGGCCCCGGGCGTCAATTCCAGTTCGACATGCCCGTACTGTTCCTTACCGATGCCCTGGGTTTCGAATCTGGCCTCTGCCCTGCCGACCGAAGTCAGGGTCTCTCGGTAGGAAACCTGGGGCTTGCCTACACTGGCGTCAACCTTGAATTCCCGAATCAACCGATCTAAGATGATTTCCAGGTGTAGTTCACCCATCCCGGATATGATCGTCTGGCCGGTGTCTTCGCTGACTGCTACGCGAAAACTTGGATCCTCGCTGGCAATCTTTTCCAAGCTTTCGGCGAGTTTACCTTCATCGGCCTTGGTCTTCGGCTCAATGGATATCCCAATGACCGGCTCGGGAAAGATCATCGACTCAAGCACAATGAAGTCGCCAACTGTGCAGAGGGTGTCGCCGGTACGGGTGAATTTTAACCCGACTACCGCGCCAATATCGCCGGCACTGATGCTGGCGATCTCCTCACGCTTGTTGGCGTGCAACTTAAGCAGTTTTGAGATCTTTTCCGTTTTTTCCTTGCGGGGATTAAACACCCTGGCGCCCAACTTGAGTTCACCGGAGTAGACTCGAAGAAAGGCCAAGTTGCCCACAAACGGATCGTTCTGCAACTTGAAAATCAAACCGCAAAACGATTCACTCCTCTCTGGCTTGCGGATAAGCGGCGCACCGTCCTTATCCGTCCCCTCAACCGGGGGAACATCGACGGGTGATGGCAGGTACCAAGTGACCGCATCCAAAAGGGGTTGTATTCCCTTGTTCTTGAACGCCGACCCACACAACACTGGCACCAGACCCAACGATAGCGTCGCTTTTCGCAACGCCGATCGTATCTCACCGGGAGTGATCTCGTGATCGTTTAAATATTTTTCCATGACCTTCTCATCAAAGTCGGCCAACTTCTCGAGAAGGGTCATTCTGGCGGCCGATGATTCGCCTGATAAAGCGTCTGGTATGGGTTCTTCGCGGACGATCTGCCCCATGGAGCTTTCGTCGAACCGGAGCAATTTGCGCTCAACCAGATCTATAATGCCGGAAAAACTACTTTCCTTGCCAACGGGGAGCGTAATTGCTACGGGCGTCGCTCCCAGCCGGGTTTCGATCTCGTCTAGGCACCGCTCAAAGGAGGCCCCGACTCGATCCATCTTGTTGACAAAAGCAATGCGCGGTATCCCGTACCGGTCCGCCTGCCTCCAGACGGTTTCCGACTGAGGTTCAACCCCCCCAACCGCACAGAAGACAGCGATGACGCCGTCCAGCACCCGGAGACAACGCTCGACTTCGACAGTGAAGTCCACATGCCCTGGGGTGTCAATGATATTGACTTGATAGGTATTCCATAAGCAGGTAGTCGCGGCGGAAGTAATGGTAATGCCGCGCTCTTGCTCCTGCTCCATCCAGTCCATGACCGCTGTGCCGTCATGAACCTCGCCTATTTTATGCGAACGCCCGGTGTAATAAAGGATCCGCTCGGTAGTGGTCGTCTTTCCCGCATCGATATGGGCCATTATGCCGATATTGCGCACGTTGGCCAACTGCTCTGTCCCAGCCACTGTCGACACCCGTCTTCTTCACACCCGTTCTAGTTGGCGCCGGCGAAAAATGTCGCTGTTAATACAGCAAACCCAACCGGTTGTCAATCTCCTTTTCAGGCCTGACAACACCGCCAGCCTTTACCAACGGTAATGGGCAAAGGCCTTGTTGGCCTCGGCCATCTTGTGGGTGTCATCCTTCTTCTTCACAGAGGCGCCGCGGTTGTTAAACGCGTCAAGTAGCTCGGCGGCCAACTTTTCCGACATGTTCTGCCCGGATCGGCTCTTGGAGAAGTTAATGATCCACCGGATCGCCAGCGCGTTGCGACGCTCCGGCCGAACTTCAACCGGAACCTGATAGGTAGCACCACCGACGCGACGGCTCTTGACCTCGACCCGCGGACGAACATTCTCCATAGCTTCTTCGAACACGGTCAACGCTTCCTGATCGGAAACCTTGCCACCGATGATATCCATGGCGTCATAAAACAGTCGGCGGGCGATATTCTTCTTGCCGTCATCCATCAGGCCATTGGTGAATTTAGCCACCAACACAGAATTATATACAGGGTCGGGTGCGATCGGACGCCTGTCCAACATTTTTTTTCTAGGCATACTGTATCTCTTGAAGAAATCGGTCAGTGCTTATTTAGGCCGCTTCGCCCCATATTTCGAACGCCCCTGGCGACGATCATTCACACCCAGGGTGTCCAGCGTTCCCCGGATGATGTGATAGCGTACGCCGGGCAGGTCCTTGACGCGGCCGCCACGGATGAGCACCACAGAGTGCTCCTGCAGGTTATGCCCGATGCCGGGAATATAGGAAGTCACCTCGATACCGTTGGTCAACCGCACCCTGGCAACTTTTCGCAAAGCCGAGTTGGGCTTTTTCGGGGTGGTAGTGTACACACGGACACAAACCCCCCTCTTCTGCGGGCAGTTCTGCAACGCGGGCGTATTTGACCTGTTGGTCAACTTCTTCCGCCTATTCCGGACAAGCTGGTTAATTGTGGGCATGCAAACGACTCCTTTGTTAAATACGTCCAGACCTGCAACAGGCAGGCGGCGAGCATGAAAGCTAACTTTTTTACTCGTTAATCAAAGAAAGATCAAGTCTAAATTTAATCAATTCTCTCATTGAAGCTGATACTTTTTCAACCCGGTGCCTGCGGAAATCAGCCGGCCCATGATGACATTCTCTTTCAAACCGGAGAGATCGTCGACCTTGCCGGCCATAGCGGCATTGGTCAGCACCTTGGTGGTCTCCTGGAACGAGGCCGCGGAGATGAACGAATCGGTGGACAGTGAGGCCTTGGTCACGCCAAGCAGCAGCGGTTCGGCTGAGGCCGGATGCAGCCCCTCCTTCACCAGGAGCTCGTTTTCCTCACGGAACTTCCACCATTCCACCTGCTGGTCGAGCATGAAGCGTGAATCGCCGACATCGGTGATGCGAACGCGCTTGAGCATCTGTCGGACGATGGTCTCGATATGCTTGTCGTTGATCTTTACACCCTGCAGGCGATACACCTCCTGGATCTCGTTGACCAGGAAGCGGGCAAGCGCCTCCGCACCCTTGACCCGAAGGATGTCGTTGGGCAGGCGAATGCCTTCCATGAGCGGATCGCCAGCCTCCACCCGGTCATTCTCGTGTACGGTGATGTGTTTGGATTTGGGAATCAGGTATTCCTTCGGTTCACCAATTTCGGGGACAACGACTACCCGCCGCTTACCTTTAAGATCCTTGCCGAAGGTGACCCGGCCGTCAATTTCGGTGATGACCGCCTGCTCCTTGGGCTTGCGCACCTCGAACAGTTCAGCGACGCGGGGCAGACCGCCGGTGATGTCCTTGGTCTTAGTGGTCTCGCGCGGAATTTTAGCGATCACAGTACCCGGGGTGATGGCGTCGTGCTCGCTGACGGTGATAATGGAGCCCACTGGCAGCGGATAGCGGGCCGCCAGATCGCCCTCGGGCAGCTTCAGCGTCCGGCCGCGATCATCCTTGATGGAGATGCGCGGATTCATCTGCTTGGCCGTGCTCGACGGGGTGATGACCTTGCTCGACTTGCCGGTGATCTGGTCGACGCGTTCCTGCATGGAGTCGCCTTCGACGACGTCGCCGTACTTGACCTTGCCGCCCACCTCGGCAACGATCGGGATGGAGAAGGCATCCCATTCGGCGATCACCGTGCCGGGATCGACCACCTGCCCGTCGTTGATCCGCAGGGTGGCGCCGTAGGGAACGGGGAACCGCTCACGGTCAACACCCTGATCATCAAGGACGGTGATCTCGGCATTGCGGTTCATGACCACCGCGCGGCCCTCGCTGTTCTGGACCGAGTGCAGGTTCTTGTAGCGGATTTCGCCGCCGCGCTGGGTCCGGACCTCGGCCTGTTCAACCGCGCCGCGCGCCGTGCCGCCGATGTGGAAGGTCCGCATGGTCAGCTGGGTGCCTGGCTCGCCGATGGACTGGGCTGCAATGATACCCACCGCCTCGCCGATGTTGACCATGTGCCCGCGGCCTAGGTCGCGGCCGTAACACATGGCGCAGACGCCTCGCTTGGCCTCGCAGGTCAGCACCGAGCGGATGTGCACTCGGTCGATGCCGGCGGCCTCGATAGCCTCGACCCGATCCTCGGTTATCTCCTCGTCCATGCCAACCAACACCTCGCCGGTGTGCGGATCGACCACATCTTCCAGGGCAACCCGGCCGAGGATGCGCTCCCCGATGCGGACAATGACCTCGCCGCCCTCGATCAGCGGCTCGGCCTGGGTGCCACGCATGGTCTCGCAGTCTTTCATGACGATGGTCGAATCCTGGGCGACATCGACCAGCCGGCGGGTGAGGTAACCGGAGTTGGCCGTCTTCAGCGCCGTATCGGCCAGACCCTTGCGGGCGCCGTGGGTGGAGATGAAGTATTCGAGCACACTCAGGCCTTCCCGGAAGTTGGCCTTGATCGGGGTCTCAATGATCTCGCCTGAGGGTTTGGCCATCAGACCACGCATGCCGGCCAGCTGCCGAATCTGATCCTTGGAGCCACGTGCGCCGGAGTCGGCCATGATGTAGACCGAGTTGAAACTCTTGATCTCCTGAATCTTGCCGGAGGCGTCAGGTACGTACTCGACCGCCATCTCGTCCATCATCTCCTTGGTGATCTTGTCCGTGGCTTTGGACCAAATGTCAATGATTTTATTGTACTTCTCGCCGTCAGTGATGAGACCGTCGGAATACTGCTGATCGACGTCGGCGGCCTCGCGCTCGCTGTCCTCGACAAACTCCTCTTTGCGCACCGGGATCTTCATGTCGTTGATGCAGATGGAGATACCGGCCCGGGTAGCGTACTCGTAGCCCAGGTCTTTCAGCCGGTCGGCCAGCAGGACGGTCTCCTTGGTGCCGGCATGACGATAGGTATAGTCGATAAGGAAGGCCAATTCCTTTTTGGACAATTCCTTGTTGACCAGGGAATAGGGCACGGCCCGCGGCAGCAGTTCGCCGACCAGTAACCGGCCGATGGTGGTTTCCACCATTGCGCCCTTGATCCGCACCTGCACCTTGGCTTGCATGTGGGCAGCGCCATGATCGTAGGCGATGCGGGCCTCTCCGGGAGAGCCGAACTGCATGCCTTCTCCGACGACGCCGAGGCGAGCCCGGGTCATGTAGTACAGGCCCAGGACGATGTCCTGGCTGGGGATGATGATAGGACCGCCGTTGGCCGGGGAGAGGATGTTGTTGGTGGACATCATCAGCACCCGGGCTTCGACCTGGGCCTCCACCGACAGTGGCACGTGAACGGCCATCTGGTCGCCATCAAAGTCGGCGTTGAAGGCAGCGCAGACCAGCGGATGCAGTTGGATGGCCTTGCCCTCGATCAGCACCACTTCAAAGGCCTGCATACCAAGCCGATGCAGGGTCGGGGCGCGGTTGAGGATAACCGGGTATTCCTGGACGATGTCGTCGAGCACATCCCAGACCTCCTTGGTTCCTTTCTCCACCATCTTGCGCGCACTCTTGATGGTAGTAACGTACCCCTTGCGTTCCAGCCGATTATAGATGAACGGCTTGAACAGTTCCAGGGCCATCTTCTTGGGCAGACCACACTGGTGCAGGCGCAGGTGCGGGCCGACGACGATGACCGAACGGCCCGAGTAGTCGACGCGCTTACCAAGCAGATTCTGCCGGAACCGGCCCTGCTTGCCCTTGAGCATGTCGGAGAGCGACTTGAGCGGGCGCTTGTTCGGCCCGGTGATGGTGCGACCGCGGCGGCCGTTGTCGAACAGTACGTCTACGGCCTCCTGCAGCATCCGCTTCTCGTTGCGGATGATGATGTCGGGGGCGTCCAATTCAAGCAGCCGTTTGAGGCGGTTGTTGCGATTGATCACCCGGCGATAGAGGTCGTTCAGATCGGATGTGGCGAAACGGCCGCCTTCCAGCGGCACCAGCGGCCGCAGGTCCGGCGGCAACACCGGGATGACCTCGAGGATCATCCACTCCGGCCGATTGCCCGAATCGCGGAATGCCTCGACCACGTTCAGCCGCTTGCCGTACTTGGTCCGCTTGGTGGCTGAGCCGGTTTCCCGCATCTCCTTGCGCAGGGTGTGGGAAAGCTCCTTCAGGTCGAGCCCCATGAGCATCTCGCGGATGGCTTCGGCACCGATGCCCACCCGGAACTTGCCAGGATGCTCCTCCAGGGCGGTGCGGTATTGATCCTCGTTGAGCAGAGTGCCGACCGGCATGTCCTCGACCTGGGAGGCAACCACCGCGTAGGACTCGAAGTAGAGAATCCGCTCCAGTTGTTTCAGGGTCATGTCCAGTATGGCGCCGATCTTCGACGGCAGACTCTTGAGAAACCAGATATGAGCCACAGGCGCGGCCAGTTCGATGTGGCCAAGCCGCTCGCGCCTCACCTTGGACTGAATGACCTCGACACCGCACTTCTCGCAGACCACGCCGCGGTGCTTCATCCGCTTGTACTTGCCGCAGTTGCACTCGTAATCCTTGACCGGGCCGAATATCTTGGCGCAGAACAGGCCGTCGCGCTCCGGCTTGAAGGTACGATAGTTGATTGTTTCCGGCTTCTTTACCTCACCGTGCGACCACTCCCGGATCTTGTCCGGTGAGGCCAGGGAAATTTTCACCTTGTTGAAACTGATCGGCCCTTTCGGTTTTGCAAAGAAATTGAACAGTTCTTCCACGAAGTCACCTATTGTTATTCGAAATCAATCCATCCAGACGGACGAAACACATGTTCAGATCAGCGGCGGAAGAGCAGCCCTATTCCTGCAGTTCAACATCCAGACAGAGCCCTTTGAGCTCCTTGACCAAGACATGGAACGATTCCGGCAAGCCGGTTTCGAGGAAGTTGTTGCCCTTGACGATCTTTTCGTACATCGTCGTTCGGCCCTCGACATCGTCCGATTTGACGGTGAGGAACTCCTTCAGGGTATAGGCCGCGCCGTAGGCCTCCATGGCCCAGACCTCCATCTCGCCCAGACGCTGGCCGCCGAATTGGGCCTTGCCGCCGAGCGGCTGTTGAGTGACCAGCGAGTACGGTCCGGTGGAACGTGCGTGGATCTTGTTGTCAACCAGATGGTGCAGTTTGAGCATGTACATGGTGCCGACCGTCACCTTGTTGTCGAACTTCTCTCCGGTCAGACCATCGTACAGGGTCGACTGGCCGACTTCGTCAACGCCGGCCTCGACCAGCAACTGGCGGATCTCGTTCTCGGAGGCACCGTCAAAGACCGGGGTGGCGACGTGGATGCCGTGGCCATATTTGCGCATCATGTCAACCAGTGCGTCGTCTTCCAGGCCATCGGTCAGTCGGGCATATTCTTCCGTGGAATAGATATCCTGAAGCCGCTTTTTGAGCCGATCGACCTCATGGCGACGAGCCAGGGCCGACACTTGTTCACCCAATTTCTTGGCAGCAAAACCCAGGTGACACTCGAGCACCTGGCCGACGTTCATACGGGAGGGCACACCCAGCGGGTTAAGCACCAGATCGACAGTGGTGCCATCGGCGAAAAAGGGCATGTCCTCCTCGGGCAGCAACCGGGAGACTACGCCCTTGTTGCCATGCCGGCCGGCCATCTTGTCGCCGACCGCCAGCTTACGCTTGGTGGCGACATAGATCTTGACCATCTTGACCACGCCCGGAGGCAGGTCATCGCCTTTTTCCATGCGCTCAACGATGCCCTGATACCGCCCTCGAACGACGCTGGCCTGGTTGTTGTGGCGCTGGAAGATATTCTCCATTTCCTCGGAGTATTTTGCTTTTTCGGAAAAATCCAGCTCCCGCAGGTCGGCGAAGCTCACCTGTTCGACGATTTTGGCGGTCAACTGCTTGCCGAGCTTGAGGATCACCTTGCCGCTCTTGTCCTTGACGTCGCTCTTGGCAGTGCGGCCGTCGAGCAGGTCGGCCAAGGCCTTGCGTACCCCCTTTTTCAGGCTGCGAAGTTCGTCTTCCATGTCCCGGTTGAGGCGCTCGATCTCGGTCTCCTCGATCATCAGAGTGCGCTCATCCTTGTCCACACCCTTGCGGGAAAAGACCTTGGCGTCAATTACCACCCCTTCGATGCCGGGAGGGACGCGCAGGGAAGAGTCCTTTACATCGCCAGCCTTCTCTCCGAAGATCGCCCGGAGCAGTTTCTCCTCGGGCGACAGCATGCTCTCGCCCTTGGGCGTGACCTTGCCCACCAGCATGTCACCAGCCTTAACCTCGGCGCCGATGCGGACGATGCCCGACTCATCCAGGTTGCGCAGCCCTTCCTCGCCAACATTGGGAATGTCGCGGGTGATCTCTTCCTTGCCCAGCTTAGTGTCGCGGGCCATGGTCTCGAAGATCTCGATGTGTACGGAGGTGAAAGTATCCTCCTTGAGCAGCCGTTCGTTGATGAGAATGGAGTCCTCGAAGTTGTAGCCCCGCCAAGGCATGAAGGCGATGGTCACGTTCTTGCCCAGGGCGAGCTCACCGACCTCGGTCGATGGACCGTCGGCAAGCACCGAGCCCTTGACCACCCGTTCGCCCGGGAAGACAAGAGCCTTCTGATTGAAGCAGGTGTTCTGGTTCGATTTCTTGTATTTGGACAGCCGGTAGACGCCGATGCCAGTTGCGAATCCATCCATTCCGTGTTCGTCGTACCGGACAACCACCCGATTGGCATCGACCTCTTCGATCACGCCATCGCCGGCGGAAAGCAAACAGGCCCCTGAATCCTGGGCCACATAGCGCTCCACACCGGTACCGACGATAGGCGCACTCGTTTTCAACAAGGGCACGGCCTGCCTCTGCATGTTCGATCCCATCAGGGCGCGGTTGGCATCGTCGTTTTCGAGGAAGGGGATCAACGAGGCGGCTATCGAAACCATCTGGTTAGGGGCCACGTCCATCATGGTAACATCATCGGCTGAAACCGTGGAAACCTCACTCTGATGCCGGGCAATCAGGCTATCCTCGACTATGCGGCCGTCCTCGTGGACAGCTACTTTGGCCGGGGCGATGATGTGATCCTCTTCCTGCAGCGCGGAGAGAAACTTGTAATCCTTGGACACCATTCGCTCCTTGACCACCCGATACGGCGTTTCAATAAAACCGTAGGGGTTGACGGTGGCATAGGTGGCCAAGGACACGATCAGACCGATATTCGGGCCCTCAGGCGTCTCGACCGGACAGATGCGCCCGTAATGGGTCGGATGGACGTCGCGCACCTCGAAGCCTGCACGTTCGCGAGAAAGACCGCCAGGTCCAAGGGCGGAAAGCCGCCGTTTATGGGTGACCTCGGAAAGCGGATTGGTCTGATCCATGAACTGGGACAGCTGGCTGGTGCCAAAAAACTCCTTGATCGCAGAGGTCACCGGTTTGGGGTTGACCAAGTCGTGCGGCATCAGGGTCTCAATCTCCTGAAGTGTCATCCGCTCCTTGATGGCCCGCTCCATGCGCACCAGTCCCATGCGGTACTGGTTTTCGCAGAGTTCGCCGACGGTTCGCACACGCCGGTTGCCAAGGTGGTCAATGTCATCGCCGTCCTTGAGTTCATCCTTGATTCTGACCAGGTGCTTGACACTCTTGACGATGTCTTCCTTGGTCAGGGTACGCATCTCGATGGGGGTGTTCACCTGCAGTTTGGTGTTGATCTTGTACCGCCCAACTTCAGAAAGATCATAGGAGGCCGGATTGAAGAACAGGTTTTCAAAAAAGGTTCTGGCCACCTCGCCAGTAGGAGGGCTGGAGGGGCGCAACCGGCGATATATTTCAATCAGCGCCTCGTCGGTATCCTTGATCTTATCGAGCAACAGGGTCTTGCGGAACGATTCGGAATAGCTGACGCCGTCAATGAACAGCAGGTCGAAACTGGTCACGCCGGCCTCGGCGAACAATTTCAGAGTCGCCGGGGCGATGGTGTCGTTACACCGGACCAGGATCTCCCCAGTGCGGGGGTCCACTACATCCTGGGCGAAGAACCGGCCAATGAGTTCTTCTTCTTCAAGGGACAGCGAGGTTACGCCGAGGCTTTCGATCTTTTTTGCGAGGCTCTTGGTAACCTTCTTGCCCTTCTTGGCTATGACGACGCCGTCAGCGGGGTTGATGATATCGGTAGCCAACCGCTGGTTGGCAAAAGTCAGGGCATTGAAGGCGATGGCATACTTGCCGTCTTGGCAATGAATGGTATCCGAGGGGTAAAATTCATTGAGAAGTTCCGCGTCGGTATACCCCAAGGCCTTGAGCAGGACACTGACCGGCAGTTTGCGGCGACGATCGATGCGGACATAGAGGATGTCCTTGATATCGAATTCGAAATCGAGCCAGGATCCACGCACCGGGATGATTCGGGCGGAATAGAGTCGTTTGCCGGAGGCATGCGATTTACCGTTGTCGTGTGTGTAAAACAGCCCGGGAGATCGCTGTAGTTGGTTGACGATAACCCGCTCGGTGCCATTGACCACGAACACGCCGTCTTGGGTCATGAGCGGAAGGGCGCCGAGAAACACCTCCTGCTCCTTAATGTCGCGCACCGATTTTATCCCGGTCTGCTCATCCTTGTCATAGGTGATCAAGCGGACGGTAATCTTGACCGGGGCCTCATAGGTCATGCCCCGTTCAATGCATTCGGCGACGGTGTATTTCGGCTCACCGAAGGAGTAGCGGACAAACTCCAGCGAGCAAAGGCCGTTGAAGTCCTCGATCGGGAAAATGCTCTGAAAAATGGCCTGCAAGCCATGGTCCTTTCGTAATTCGGGGGCAATGTCCCTCTGCAGGAAGTGCTCGTAAGATTCCCGCTGCATGGCGATGAGATGCGGCGGCTCAATGATTTGACTTGTTTTGGCAAAACTCTTACGTACTCTTTTCATAGACTCCTCGAAAATACCGCATGGCTCAGACACAGGCTCAACCTTTTGATTTGTATTTCAATCAATTAGCCAACCATTGCCCAAGTGGTGAAGGAAGTGGATCCACAAACACAGGAACGCTATGGGGCTGAAAGCCCCATAGCGTTACCTGATGGATTGTCTGACGTCGGGATGACTGGGCATCCCGAGCATACTGGAGAAACGTCTTATTTGATCTCCACGGAGCCGCCGGCGCTTTCGATCTGCGCTTTGATGGCAGCAGCCTCGTCCTTGCTCACACCTTCCTTGACCGGAGAGGGAACGCCCTCGACCAGATCTTTGGCCTCTTTCAGACCAAGCGAGGTGATAGCGCGAACTTCTTTGATAACCTTAATCTTCTGGTCACCGGCGCTGGTCAGGATGACATCGAACTCGGTTTTCTCCTCGGCGGCGACTTCGGCCGGGGCTGCGGCAGCGGCCATGGCCACTGGGGCTGCGGCGGAGACGCCGAACTTCTCTTCCAGTTCCTTGATCAACTCAGAGAGCTCAAGGACGGACATGTTTGCAATAAAATCAATTACATCTTGTTTGGAAACAGCCATTGTTCATTCCTCCTGGAAAGGGTATGTGCATTCTTAGCATCCGCGGCCCCAAAGGGCTTCACGACCGCCGTTTTAGTTTTCCTTCTGCTCTTTGATCGCTGTGAGTGCATACAAGAGTTTCTGCGGGACAGCGGCAAGGACTCGGACAAATCCTGTTGGGACGGCTGCCATGGTGCCAAGCAACTTGGCGAGCAACTCTTCCCGGCCTGGAAGCTTGGAGAGGGCGACCACATCCTCCGGACTCAACATACTGCCATCCAGCACTGCAGATCGGATGACAAAAGCGTTGAACTCGGTGGCAAAAGCGGTCAAGGCCTTGGCTGTACCGACAGGCTCCTTGAAACCTACCGCAACGGCGGTTGTGCCAGTGAAGGCGTCGGACAATCCCTCGCAGGCTGTGCCCTTGACAGCCAGCCGAAGCAGAGTGTTCTTGGCAACCTGGATTTGTGCGTCATTGGTGCGCAGGTTCTTGCGCAGCTTTTCCAGTTGCGTAACTTTCAGCCCGCGATAGTCAGCGACCACGGCGAACTTCGCATTGGAAAAGGTCTCGTTGAGTGCACGGACAACATCGGTCTTCTGATCGCGATTCAACGTGTACACCTCCTGTCTGGTTACGGGACAGTCAAAAAAAGCAGAGCGAGAGAGGATGAATGAACAACCGGCTGATACATCGGATCACCGGATGGCCTCGGCAGGCAGCGTCACAAGGGAGCGACGCTATTATACTTCCGTACCTGCTGTCTCTGACCTTCCCAAAAAATTAATCTGAATGGATGGACGATTTCGTCGACGCAAAGAACACACCGGCTGTATTGAACCCACCGGGGCGACTATCACGGCGCCTTGATCAGAGTCCTGACCTGCAACGGATCTACCTTGAACCCAGGTCCCATAGTGCTGGAAAGGGAAATGGCGCGCAAGTAGATACCCTTGCTGGTGGCAGGTTTGAGTTGAATCAGTTTATCGATAAAGGCAAGGATGTTTTCCGCGAGTTTCTCAACCCCGAACGAACTCTTCCCCATCACCGCATGGACGACGCCTGCCTTGTCGACGCGAAAATCAACTTTTCCTTTTTTGATTTCGTTGACCACGCGCTCAATGTCAAAGGTGACCGTGCCCAGTTTGGCGTTGGGCATAAGGTTCCTGGGACCAAGAATACGACCGATCTTCCCGACCTCACCCATCATGTCAGGAGTGGCGATAGTCTTGTCGAAATCAAGCCAGCCGCCTTTGATTTTATCGATCAACTCATCGGAGCCGGCGTAATCGGCGCCTGCTTTCAAGGCTTCTTTTTCCTTCTCGCCTTTGGCAAACACCAGAACCCGGGCCGTCTTGCCTGTGCCGTTGGGCAGAATGACGCTGGAACGGACCATTTGATCGGCGTGTCGGGGATCAACACCCAGGCGAACGGCCACATCGACGGATTCGTCGAATTTGGCGAACTTGGCTTTCAGGACATTGGCCAGGGCCTCGCCAAGATCGTACAATTTCGCACGATCTGCGACCGCAACCGCATTCTTGTACTGCTTTCCTCTTTTCGGCATGGTTTTCCTCTTTGTATTCTCCCTGGTGCAGTTAGGTCACGCACAGGTAAGCGAATGAGTATTCAACTATTTAACGATAGTGATACCACAACTGCGGGCCGTACCCTCGATGATGCGCACGGCGTGATCGACGTCGTAGGCATTCAGATCCGGCATCTTCGTCTCCGCGATTTCACGGATCTTCTCCATGCTTAACTCGGCGACACGTTCCTTCTTGGGATTGCTCGAGCCACGCTCTAGCCCGGCGGCCTTCTTCAAAAGAACAGACGCCGGCGGGGTCTTAGTGATGAAACTATAGGAACGGTCGGAATATACGGTGATGACTACCGGAATGATGGTGTCCCCGACCGACTGCGTCTGGGCATTGAACGCCTTGCAGAAATCCATGATGTTGACGCCGTGCTGACCGAGCGCGGGGCCAACGGGCGGCGAGGGATTGGCCTTGCCGGCAGGAATTTGCAGTTTGACGAACGCCTGGATTTTTTTTGCCATGATCTCTATCCTCCGCGGAACCGGGAAGCCTAATTTTTACTCACTTGAATGTATTCGAGCTCAACCGGTGTGGAGCGGCCAAAGATGGAAACCATGACCCGAACCCGACCTTTATCCGGAAAGACCTCTTCGACAACACCCTGAAAGTTTGCAAAGGGCCCGTCGATAACCCTGACTACGTCGCCTTCGCCAAACACTACCTTTGGCTTGGGCTTGTTCGCTCCCTCTTCAATCCGCCCAATAATTTTAAGCGCTTCCTTGTCGGTCAACGAGGGTATCTTTTTGTAAATATCCTTGTCCACACTGGCTTGATTCATGTTAATACCTACAAAGCCAGTGATTCTCGGCGTCTCCTGCACCGTGTGCCAGCTGTATTCGTTCATCTCCATGTGGATCAAGATATAGCCAGGAAAAAACTTGCGTTCAGAAGTCTTCCGCGCCCCCTTGACCATCTCGACGACCTGTTCGGTGGGAACGAGAATTTCACCGAACAAGTCTTCCTGCCCGGCAAGCTTGATACGCTCTTCCAGGTTGGCCTTGACCTTGTTTTCAAATCCGGTGTGGGTGTGGATGATATACCAGTTTTTTGCCATGCGATCCGCCTCAGCGTGTCAATTATTTCAGAACAGTTGACACCAGTTTGCCAAGCAGCAGATCAACCGAGCCAAGGTACAGGGAGATAACAACAACCAGAATCAGGACAAATCCTGTCAGTCCAGCCGTGACCTTCTTACCAGGCCAGGCAATCTTCTTGAACTCGGTGTGTACTTCCTGCAAGAAGGTCCGGATGCCTGATGGCGTGAAAGAGAGCTTTCCATCGGATTCCGGCGCGTCTTTCTTCGCCTCGGCTCCACTTTTGCCTATTCGCGTTTGTTTCTTGGTCGACATTGTGTGATCCGGAAGCCAGTGCTTTATAGATGCAGAACCGACAGATGGCAGGCCAGGAGGGATTCGAACCCCCAACCCCCGGATTTGGAGTCCGGTGCTCTACCGTTCGAGCTACTGGCCTGCTTATTTCGTTTCTTTGTGCGGCGTGTGCGACTTGCAGAATGGGCAGTATTTTTTCAGCTCCAGTTTATGCGGAACCGTCTTTTTGTTCTTGGTGGTCGTATAGTTGCGCTGCTTGCAGCTTTGGCAAGCCAACGTAATGTTATCTCTCATGATTATCCGCCAGAGCAACAGCAGCCGGGTCAAGCCCGGCTGCTCATTTTCCTTCGATTATATCCCTGGGTGCCAGGGCGCGATGCTTACTCGATAATCTCGCTGACGACGCCGGCGCCTACCGTACGTCCACCTTCACGGATGGCAAAACGAAGCCCGGCCTCCATGGCGATCGGGGTGATCAGTTCGCCGGTGATGTGAATGTTGTCACCAGGCATAACCATCTCCACACCCTCGTCCAAGGTACAAACCCCAGTTACGTCCGTTGTCCGAAAGTAGAATTGCGGCCGATACCCATTGAAGAACGGGGTGTGACGACCACCCTCTTCCTTGGTCAGGATGTAGGCTTCCGCCTTGAACTTCTTGTGCGGCTTGATCGAACCAGGTTTGGCCAATACCTGGCCGCGCACGATCTCCTCACGCTTGATGCCGCGCAGCAGTGCGCCGACGTTATCGCCGGCCTGCCCCTCGTCGAGCAACTTGCGGAACATCTCCACACCGGTGCACACGGTCTTCACCGTCGGACGGATGCCGACGACCTCAACCTCGTCGCCAACATGTACTACCCCGCGCTCGATCCGGCCCGTAGCCACCGTGCCGCGACCGGAGATAGAGAAGACATCCTCCACCGGCATCAGAAACGGCTTGTCCACGTCGCGCTCGGGCTGCGGCACGTAAGAATCAACTGCCTCCATCAGATCCCAGATGCACTTTGATTTCTCGGCATCCTCGGGGAACTCAAGCGCATGCAGGGCAGAGCCCTGAACGATCGGCACATCGTCGCCGGGAAAATCGTACTTGTCCAGCAGTTCCCGCAACTCCATCTCGACCAGTTCGATCAGCTCGGGATCGTCGACCATGTCGCATTTGTTCAGGAACACTACCATGGCCGGAACGCCAACCTGGCGGGCAAGAAGAATATGCTCGCGGGTCTGCGGCATGGGGCCGTCGGTCGCCGCTACCACCAGAATGGCGCCGTCCATCTGCGCCGCGCCGGTGATCATGTTCTTGATGTAGTCAGCATGACCGGGGCAGTCAACGTGGGCGTAATGACGGTTGGCCGTCTCGTATTCCACATGGGCGGTCGCAATGGTGATGCCGCGCTCTTTCTCTTCCGGAGCCTTGTCAATCTCGCTGAAGTCCGTGAACTTGGCCAGACCCTTGGTCGACAGAACCCGCGTGATCGCGGCGGTCAACGTGGTCTTGCCATGGTCGATGTGACCGATCGTTCCTACATTGACATGCGGCTTTTTCCGCTCAAATTTCTCCTT
>JBGSPP010000362.1:0-1887 GCA_041738515.1 Desulfobulbus sp. | reverse complement strand
AGGGCCGGCTCGACGCCGCCGTCGGCAACCACCCGCTCGATCAGGGGAAGAAAGTCCGCATCCAGCAGCTGCCTGGTGGCGACATGGACCGTCACCGGCCGCATCGTGGCCTGCCGGTCGCGCCAGGCGCAAAGGTGCGCGGCCACCGTCTCCAGGGTCCAGCTGGTGATGGCGCCGAGCAGACCGCACTCCGCCGCCTCGGCGATGAATTCCTCCGGCGGCAGCAGCCCCATGCGGGGATGCCGCCAGCGCAGGAGCGACTCTACCCCGACCACCCGACCGGACATGACCTCGTGCTGCGGCTGGTATTCGAGCAGGAACTGCCCCTGGTCAAGGGCCTCGCGGAAGTGTTCCAGCTGCAGTTGCGGCCGCCGGCTGTCGCGACCCATACCCTCGCGGTAGAGGAGAAAGGTGTTGCGCCCCTGCTCCTTGGCCGCATAGAGGGCCACGTCGGCGCACTTGATCACCCCGTCGATGCTGGTGTCGTCCTGGGGAAACAGGGCGATGCCGATGCTGGTGGTGACCTGCAGTTCATGCCCGCCGGCGACAATCGGCCGGGTGAAGCTCTCCAGGAGCTTGCCGGCAATCGTCGCCGCATCCTCGGGCCGGCCAATATCCTCAAGGACAAAGACAAACTCGTCGCCGCCCAGCCGGGCCACGGTGTCATACTGGCGGCACTGCCGCTCAAGCCGCCCCGCCACCTCGATCAGGAGCGCGTCGCCAACATCGTGGCCCAGAGTGTCGTTAATCTGCTTGAACCGGTCCAGGTCGAGAAACAGCACTGCCACGCTCGTATGCCTTCGTATCGCCTTCATGGCCGCCTGGTTGAGCCGGTCCTTGAACAGCAGCCGGTTGGGCAGGCCGGTCAGGGCGTCATGGTGCGCCAGGCGGTAGAGGTGCGACTGGCTGGCCCGCAGTTCCTCCTCGATGCGCAGCCGGTCGGTGATGTCGCGTGCCACCTCGATGATCCCGTACAACTCGCCATAATCATCCCGAAGCGGCGAGACCTCCAGCTCGAAGGTGTTGTTGATGTTGTTACCGTGGTATGGGTTGTGGATCAGCTTGACCTGCTGGCGGCTGTTTCTGACCGCCTCGACGGGGCAGGGAAAGCGGTTGTCTCGGCAGGGTCGGTAGGCGTCGCAAAACAGCTGGTAGCATTTCCGGCCCTCTATGGCCGCAGTATCCTCGCCGCCCAGGAACAGCCAGGCCGCGGCCCGGTTGATCAGCAGCAGGTTGAAATCCAGGTCGATGACCATCACCGGGTCTCCGGCGCTGTCGATCACCGTCTGCAAAAAGCTCCGCTCGCGATCGACGCTGTCATGCAGCTGCCGTTGCACCGCCGTGACCGCCTGCTCCTGCTTCTTCTGCAGGGTGATGTTCTGGTGGGTACCGGTCATGCGCACCGGCATGTTGTTCCCATCCCGCTCCACCACCCGGCCCCGGTCCAGATACCAGGCCCACTCGCCCTCCTGGTCGCGGACCCGGTACTCGATCCGGTACTCGTCGCTGTTGCCCAGGAGGTGCTCGTTGAGCACGGCGAGCACCCGGTCCTTGTCCTCAGGGTGGATGACCCGGCCGAGCGCGCCCATGGTTTCCCCGCCGGCGCGATAATCGAGATACTCACGCTGGTCGGGACTGGTGTACATCTCGCCGGTGCTGATGTTCCAGTCCCAGAGGCCGGCCTGGGTGGCGTGCAGGGCCAGTTCGTAGCGCTCCTCGGCCCGGGTGAGCTCGAGTTCGCGCTGTTTGGCGATCTCGGCGGCAAACAGCTGGCGCAGGGCCTGAGTCAGGGATCCGGCCAGTTCGGCCACGGTCTCGTATTCGGCCGGCGCGCGGGCCGGTCGCCTTCGGGCAGTCGGACCAGAAGAAAGCCGGCCAGGGAAGGGC
>JBGSPP010000344.1:0-7237 GCA_041738515.1 Desulfobulbus sp. | reverse complement strand
GATCGAGGCCGAGGCGGTGCTGTCCACGGCCGGCATCCCCGAGACCATGCGGCTCTCCGGCTGGGAGGGTGATCATGCCGAATACACCGGCCGGATGAGCTTTCTGGAGACCGTCTCCTTTGTCGATCGCGCCCGGGCTGGCGCGCTCCAGGACAACCGGACCATCATTTTTTACAACAACCGCCCGGTGTTCCGCTACCAGCGGCCGGAAGACCTGCTCGACACCTCCTGGGGGGTGATCTGCTTTCCCGATCACTTTGCCGGCCTGCCGCCGGCGGACCCGCTGCAGGTTCGGGTAACCAACGCCGCCAGCTACCCGCTGTGGCGGGCACTGTCGGCCGAGGCCTACCGCCATGCCAAGGACGAATGGACCGCGGCCGCGGTGGCCGCAAGCGAGGCCATCGTCGGCCCCTATCGGCAGGCCATCGCCATGCAGGACAGCTTCACGCCCTTGACTATCGAGCGATACACCCGCAAGGCCGAAGGCGCGGTTTACGGCAGCCCGGTCAAGCTCCGCGACGGTGTCACGCCCTGGGCCAACCTGTTCATCGCCGGCACAGACCAAGGGTATCTCGGCATTGTCGGCGCCATGCTGAGTGGCATCACCGTGGTCAATCACCATCTCCTGCACTGATTGGGGGCCATGCAATACACACCAGAGGACAAGCTGCGATCCAGATATGACGTGGTGGTGGTCGGTTCCGGCCTCGGCGGCCTGACCTGCGCCAACCGTCTGGCCGCGGCCGGCCACTCGGTGCTGCTGCTCGAACACCACACCCAGCTGGGCGGGCTTGCCACCTGGTTCAAGCGCGGCGGCCATATCTTCGATGTCAGCCTGCACGGCTTTCCCTACGGCATGGTCAAGACCTGCAAGAAGTACTGGGGTCGGGCCATCCGCGACGCCATCGTCCAACTGCCCCACATCGTGTTCGACAACCCCCAGTTTTCCCTGACCACTTCCTTCAGCAAGGACGATTTCATCCGCATCCTCCAGGAGCGGTTCGGCATCGAGGGTACGGTGGTCCGCGAGTTCTTCGCCACGGTCGGGGCGATGAACTTCTATGACGACCAGACCATGACCACCAGACAGCTGTTCGACCGTTTTTTCCCCGGTCGAATCGACGTCCACCGGCTGCTGATGGAGCCCATTACCTACGCCAACGGCTCGACCCTGGATGAGCCGGCCATCACCTATGGCATCGTCTTCTCCAACTTCATGAACCGGGGGGTGTTCACCTTCGTGGGCGGAACTGACCAGCTGATCGGTATGATGGCCGACGAACTGCAACGCAATGGCGTCCATATTCGCACCGGCGAACGGGTGGAGCGAATCCTGGTCAAGCGGGGAGCAACCCGCGGGGTGCTGGCAAGTGGCCGCGAGATCGGGGCGCGGGCGGTGATCGCCAATGCTGGCATCACCAACACCATCGATGAGTTGGTGGGGCCTGAACATTTTGCTCCCGAATTCCTCGGCCGGTTCGGCAAGGTTCAGGTCAACAACTCCAGTTGCCAGGTCTATTTCGGCTTCCGCCGGGGCGAGACCATCGACGACATCGGCGACCTGTTGTTCACCTCGACCGCTCAGGAATTCTCCTCCGACGAGATGCGACGGATGGACACCAAAAGCCGCACCTTTTCCGTCTACTATCCCAAGACCCGGCCGGAGGCTCCGCCGGACCATACCATCGTCGCCTCCATGAATGCCAACTATGAGGACTGGGCCCGACTTGCGCCGGAGGCCTATGCCGCGGCCAAGGCGGCGATGATCGAGCGCTGCTTTGAGGATCTTGAGCGCTACGTCCCCGGTGTGCGCGCCAAGGTGGATACCATCGAGTCGGCCACGCCCAAGACCTTCCACCGCTACACCCTGCACACCAAAGGCACCTCGTTTGGCACCAAGTTCGAGGGCCTTTCGATCTCGCGCGCCCTGCACAAAGAGATCGACGGCCTGTTCCACGTCGGCTCGGTGGGCATCATCATGAGCGGCTGGCTCGGCGCGATCAACTACGGGGTGATCGTCGCCAATGATGTGGATGGGTATTTGAGGGGTTAGATTGATTGACTAAGCCATAGGGATTTTTTTTGTAATTGAAGAGCCTGGGAGGGTGTATGCGCAGGTGGTTCAACGAGGTGACCGAGAATGCAGCTATAGGCAACAAATCGGCTGTGCGTGCTTTACAGGCTTGGCAATATCTGATTGCGAAGGCTGTTAATCGCCAAATTGTTCAATATGAAGAACTGCGAATTCTTATGGAATATCCGACTTGCAATCCACTGACCCCAGCCCTTGGTTGCATCATGTTTTATTGCGAACAGAATGAGTTGCCACCCTTAACCCTTATAGTGGTTAACAGGTCCGGTATCCCTGGTGAAGGGTTCACCGCTGAGCAAATTGAAGACTATCACCAGCGACGGGAAGATGTTTTCAATTTTCCTTGGTTTAAGCTTATGCCGCCAACAGTTGATGAACTAAATGCTGCGCGAAAGAACAGCTGAGATGAGTTCAGGACTTTTTTAAGCGCTATCAGGGCATACTGAGATCAACGGAAAGAGAATAAGCAATGCCAGAATTTGAAGGGAAAAAAGCCGTGGTCACCGGGGCGACACGGGGCATCGGTCGGGCGGTTGCCGAGGCACTGCTCGCCCGAGGTGCCACCGTCATCGGCATCTACGGCGGCAACCGGCAGGCAGCCGAGGCCTTTGCCCTGGACTGCGCCCAGTATGGCGAGCGACTGCGCCTGCACCAACTCGACGTCAGCGATTTTCAGGCGGCGGCATCGTTGTTCGGGCAGATCGAGGCCGAGTTTGACACCCTCGACTTCCTGGTGAACAACGCCGGCATCCGCCGGGACGCGGTGCTGGCGATGATGAAGGAGGAGGATTGGCGGCGGGTGCTGGAGGTCAATCTCACCGGCGGCTTTGTCATGAGCCGGTGCGCCCTGCCGTTGATGCTCAAGCAGAAATACGGCCGGATTGTGTTCATCACCTCGCCCATGGGTCACCTCGGCTTTGCCGGCCAGAGCAACTACGCCGCCTCCAAGGCCGGCCAGGTCGGCCTGATGAAGTCGCTTTCCAAGGAGGTAGCCAAGCGCCGGATCACGGTCAACTGCGTTTCGCCCGGCTTCATCGCCACCGATTTCCTTGGCGACCTGCCCGAGGCGCAGGTGAAGGAGTATAAAAAAATGGTGCCTGCTGGCCGGTTTGGCGACCCGACCGAGGTGGCCGAGGCGGTGCTGTTCCTGCTCGGCGAGCGGGCCGCCTACATCAACGGCGCGGTGCTGGAAGTCACCGGCGGACTGTAACCATGGACACCCCGGTCGACCCTTTCATTCTCGAGCGCATCCCGCACCGGCCGCCCTTTCTCTGGCTGGACCGGGTGCTGGAGATCGGCGAAACCGCCATCCGCGCGGAGAAGACTGTGCCTTCGGACCTGGATATCTTTCGCGGCCACTATCCCGAGTATCCCCTGATGCCGGGGGTGCTGCTCTGCGAGGCGGTATTCCAGGCCGGGGCCCTCTTGATCGGCAACCTGCTCGGGCGGGAGGGAAAGGCCAAAAGCGGCGAGTCAGTCTCGGTGCCGGTGCTGACCCGGATTCTCGGCGCCAAATTCAAGCGCGAGGTGCGGCCGGGCGATCGGCTTGAGATCAGGGCCTCGCTGGTCGAGCGGCTGGGGCCGGCCTGGCTCCTGAAGGGCAGCGTCCGCGTCGGCGGTAAGGTCGCGGTGCAGGTGGAGTTCGCCTGCGCCCGCAAGGAGGCGTAAGTGGATTTTCTCGGGCTTGCCGGCCGCAGGATTGTCGTCTTCGGGCTGGCCAATAAGAAGTCGGTGGCCTGCGCCATTGGCCGGGTCCTGGTCGAGGCCGGGTCCGAGGTGATCCATGTGGTGCGCAGCGAACAGCGGGCCGAGACCACTGCCAAGCTCTTTCCGACAAGCCAGGTCTTCTGCTGCGATGTCGAGGAGGAGGCCAATATCGCCCGGGTGCGGGACGAGATCGCGGCCCGGGTGCGCGGGCCCATCGACGGAATTGTCCATTCGATTGCCTTTGCCAACTATTCTGAAGGGATGCAGCCGTTTCACCAGACTCTGAAACGGGATTTCCTCCAGGCCATGGACGTCTCCTGCTTTTCGTTCATCAGCATTGCCAGCCATTTTCGTGACCTGCTCACCCGCCAGGCCTCGCTGGTGACCATCTCCATCTCCACCACCCGCATGGCGGCCGAGAATTACGGCTACATGGCCCCGGTCAAGGCGGCGTTGGAATCGTCGCTCTGCTTTCTCGCCAAGAGTTTTTCCGCCTTCTCCGAGGCGCGCTTCAATGCGGTTTGCCCAGGCCTGCTGAAAACCTCAGCCTCGGCCGGCATTCCCGGCTACATCGACAGTTACCTCTTCGCCGAGCAGGCCACCCTGCGCAAGCGGGCCCTGGAGACGCGCGAGGCTGCCGATGTGGCCGCTTTCCTGTTGTCGCCGCGCGCCTCTGGGATCAACGGCCAGTGTCTGGTGGTCGATGCCGGCATGGGGTTGAACTATTTCGACGCAGCCATTGTCAGGCGGACAGTCGGCTGACGTTTGCCCTACTGGCGCATTGTTATTCTGGAGGTCCGGATATGCTGCCTGCACAGATTTTTGTTCGCCTCTGGGAGATGCTCAAGCATACCAAGGAAGTTTTTCTCTCACCGACCACACCGCTCTCGGTCAAGATTGTGCTGGCGCTGGGTCTGCTCTACACCCTCTCGCCCTACGACCTCATCCCCGAGTGGGTACCGGTGTTCGGGGTGATGGACGACCTGGCCCTGGCCGCCCTGCTGATCGCCTGGGCCAACCGTTTCAAGACGCCCAAGGGATGATGGCCGCCTGATGCGCTACGACAATGTGTGCCTGCATGATTTCGGCTATGTCCTGCCGCCGGTGGAACTGACCTCGGTCGAGATTGAGGAGCGGCTGCGGCCACTGTACGAGCGGTTGAAACTGCCGGTTGGCCGGCTCGAATTGATGACCGGGATCCATGCCCGGCGGTTGTGGCAGCCAGGAACGCGGCCCAGCGATGGCGCCGCGGCGGCCGGGCGGATGGCCATCGAGCGCTCGGGCGTTGCGGCTGAGAACCTCGGCTGCCTGCTCTTCACCTCAGTGAGCCGTGACATGATGGAGCCGGCCACAGCCTCCTTTGTCCATCGGAGCCTGGCGTTGCCCGACTCCTGCCTGCTGTTCGACATCTCCAACGCCTGTCTTGGCTTCCTCGACGGCATGATCACGCTCGCCAACATGATTGAACTGGGGCAAGTCCGGGCCGGACTTCTGGTGGCTGGCGAAACCGCCGAGGACCTGATCCACTCCACCCTGGCCCACCTGCTCGCCGATCGCAGCCTGACCAGGAAGAGTATCAAGCCGCTGTTTGCCTCCCTGACCATCGGTTCAGGCGCGGTGGCCGTGGTCATGACCGGCCGCGAGTTCCGCGACAGCGGCCATCGCCTGCGCGGCGGCGCCTGCCGCGCTAACACCCGCTTCAACGACCTCTGTCAGGGCGGCCAGAACGCCGAGCAAGGGACGCTGATGTCCACCGACTCCGAGATGCTGCTGGAAAAGGGGATCGAGACGGCCGCGGCCTGCTGGCAGGATTTTCATCAGGAATTGGGCTGGGGGGCAGAGGCTGTTGACCGTTTCTTTTGCCACCAGGTCGGGCGGGCCCACGCCCAGCAGCTGTTTGCCACCCTTGCGCTCGACCCGGCAAAGAACTTCGAGACCCTGCCTGTGCTCGGCAATGTCGGCTCGGTCTCGGCCCCCATCACCATGGCCCTGGGCATCGACCAGGGGATGCTGACGCACGGCCAGCGGGCGGCCGTGCTGGGTATCGGTTCGGGCATCAACTCGCTCATGTTGGGGATCGACTGGTGATGCCGCCGGCCGGACTGCTTGCCGAGTATCCCTTTACGCCCCGGTTCATCGAGGTGACCGGCGGCCACCGCCTGGCCTGCCTTGACGAGGGCCAGGGTGAGCCGGTGGTCATGGTCCACGGCAACCCCTCCTGGTCCTACCTCTACCGCAACCTTGTCAGCTCCCTGCGCGGCCGCTGGCGCTGCATCGTCCCCGACCATCTCGGCTGCGGGTTTTCCGACAAGCCACCCGACCACTCCTACCGGCTGGCCGACCATATCGACAACCTTGACCGGCTGCTGGATGCGCTTAGCGTCGAACGCTGCCGCCTGGTGGTGCACGACTGGGGCGGGGCCATCGGTATGGGCTGGGCAACCCGGCACCCGGAGCGTGTTGTCGCCACCGTGGTGCTCAACACCGCCGCCTTCCGCTCAACGCTGATGCCGTGGCGGATCGGCATCTGCCGCGTGCCGCTGCTGGGTGCGCTGCTGGTGCGCGGATTGAACGGTTTCGCCCGCGGGGCCACGGTGATGGCGGTGGCTCGGCCAATGCGGCCAGAGATCGCCCACGGCTTTCTCGCCCCCTACGACAGTTGGGCCAACCGCGTGGCCCTGTACCGGTTCGTGCAGGACATCCCCATGGCGCCGGAGCACCCTTCCTGGCCGACCCTGGTAGCTGTCGAGCAGGGGCTGGCCGGGCTTTCCGACAAACCGATGCTCATCTGCTGGGGCGGCCGTGATTTCTGTTTTAATGAGGCCTTCTACCAGGAATGGCGGCAGCGTTTTCCCCGGGCCGAGGCGTATTATTTTCAAATGGCCGGACATTATCTGCTTGAGGACGCCTTTGGGCAGATCCTGCCATTAATCGAGCGGTTTCTGGCGGAGGCGCGCTGAGTCATGGATGCGTGCAACATCGCCGGCGTCCTGCGCCAGGTCGCAGGTGTTCAGGGCGACCGAACCGCGCTGGTGGCTCATGCGGGGAGGGCGTGGCGGCGGTGGAGCTTCACTGAGTTGCTGAACAATACCCAAGGATTAGCCGCCGCGCTGCAGGCCCAGGGAGTGCGGCGGGGCGACCGGGTGATGCTCATGGTCCGGCCCTCAATGGAGTTTATCTGCCTGACTTTTGCTCTCTTCCATCTCGGCGCAGTGGTCATCCTGATCGATCCGGGCATGGGCTACCGCAACCTCCTGCGCTGCATCGGCTCGGTCCGGCCCGACATCCTGGTAGGCATCCCCGCGGCCATTGTCTTCAGCCACCTGTTTCGCCGCCCATTCCTGACGGTGCGGCGGCGGATCGGCCTTGGCCGCCTGCGGACGGCGATCCGGCAGGTGCCGGCGTCGGGATGCACGCAGCCGTCCGCCTTTGCCGCCG
>JBGSPP010000338.1:0-8684 GCA_041738515.1 Desulfobulbus sp. | reverse complement strand
CGGCGGCCGCCCCGGGCCAGGGCAGTCAACTCGTTGATGCTTCGCCGGCTCCGCCGGGCAGCGTTATGGCCGGTGGCCAGATCAGCAAAAAAGTCGCGGTCGAGCTCCCGGGTGGCGACGATCCGGGCAGGCTCATTGCGGTCGGTCTCGAGGATCTTGCAGTAGGAGGTGCCAAAATCGGCCAGCAGCATCAGTCCTCGCTCCGGCAGGGCGCCTCGATCCCGGACAACTCCAGGAAGGCTTCGATCTTGGCCCGGGTGGAACTGCCGGCGGTGACGTCGCAATCGATGGCGATGGCCCGGGGATGCTTGCCGGCCAGGTGCTTGGCCAAAAGCGACTTGGCACAGAACGACTGGGCAAAGAACACCGTCGGGATCTCCGGGTTGCAGTGGTGTTCGAGGGCAAGATCGGCCGGGGTCTTGTTTTCCATGCAGCGGGTCCAGCCAAAGACGTGGGTGGTCTCGGGAAAGAGCGCCAGCAGGGCGAAATCTCGCGGCGGTACGCCCCAGAAGCCACAGGTGGGCACACAGGCCTCGATAGCCTCGTACGGCCGGGTCGACTGCACCCCCTTGGCGATGCGTCCGAACTTCTCCGGCAGCGGCATGCGGGCGGTGCAGAGCGGGTTGCCAAAGGGGCGGTAGTCCTGGTTGCGGGTGCGGATGACCGGTACGGTGAGCATGTCGGCCAGCACGTCGGCCACGTGGAGGGCGCAATCGCATTTGCCCGGTCCAACGTCGATATAGACCCGGTCCAGCGGCAGGTGCATGCAGTTGAGGACCACGGTGCGGAGGATGGCGCAATAGACCCGGGGCATGCGGCCGGCGGTCTGGTCGATGGGGGCGGCGATCTGGGGTTCGTCGAGATCGACGATCACCTCGCCCCGGTGGTTGATCTCCTCGATGACCGCCAGCGGCGGCACCCCGACGATGCCGACCCGGGGCCGCATCAGATGTCCTCGCGCACCAGCAGGAGGATGCCGGCAATGCCCATCAACAGATGGATCGAGACCGCGGCGATCAAGGGGTTGAGGTAGCTGGCCTTGGCCAGGGATTGCAGGGTGGCCCAGATGCCCCAGCAGGCAAAGGCCATGCCGCAGCTGACCGGGATGGCCAAGGACAAGTCGCGGCCCCATTTCCGGTATACCAGCAGCAGCAGCGGCAATCCCAGCAGCAGCAGCGGCAGGCCCAGGAAGGTGTAGGAGATGCGGCCGTAAAACTCGGCCCAGGCCTTGTTGCTTTCCTCCGCGGATTTCTTGTTCCTGGTCTCCCGGTAGAGATCGATCAGGGACATCTCCATGGTGTGGTAGGCGGGCACGAAAAAGTGGTCGGGCGTCTCGTGAAACTTCAGATTTTTAATCCTGAAAATCTGGGTGGTGTACCTGCCGTTTTCGCGCAGAGTCTGGTCCTGGCCGCCGTACACGGTCCAGACACCCTTGTCCCAGTTGACTGTCTTGGCCGAGATCAGCTTCTGCAGCTCATACTGCGGGTTCCAGGACGCATAGGAGAAGAAGTTAAAGCTGCTACGCTGCGGATCGGGCCGGGCAAAGGAGTAGAACCCCTCCTCTCCCCGGTAGTAGTAGCGGCCATTGCGATAGATCCCCATGGCGATCCGGCCCCGGACCTCCTTGTTCCAGATGTGGTTGGTGGCGGCCACCGTCTTGGGCAGGATCAGCTGCGACATGGAGAGAAAGACCAGGGTGCAGAGCATGGCCGCGGCAATGATAGGAGCGGTGATCTTGCGCAGCGGGATACCGCAGGCCTTGAGGGCGATCAGCTCGTTGCTGTGGTTGAGGATGCCCAGGGTGACCACGCCGGCCAGCAGGATGCACACCGGGCTCATCTGCTCGACGATGAAAGGGATGTTGAGGAGGAAAAACTTGACCACCAGGGTCATGGGTTTGCTCTTCTCGACAAAGTTGTCGATTTTCTCGAAGAAATCGATGAGCAGATAGATGGTGATGAAGCTGGCCATGATCATGGCCAGGTTTCGAAAGAAGTTCAGCAGGATGTAGCGATAGAGCAGTATCATGGGGGACTGTCGCGGCAGGCGGGAAAGACCGGGGCGCATGCGGGCCGCTGGCCGACAAGCTGGGGTCCGATGAACGGAACTAACCAGCTTTACTAACCGCTGGCGGCCGTAGAGTCAAGAAATACCGTCTTTTCAGCCATTGCCGGCAACCGGCGTGTGGCCCTTGCCGCGCCATCGTTCCCGCAGTCGGTACTTGCTATTTTTTTCTTCCCTGTGGTAAACTCGCAACTCTTGCGACTCGTTTTTCCTCTAACGCGGGTTTCAACCAGGGAAGCAGGCCTCTGCAGCACCGCCGGGCCAGGAGTCAGACTGGCGTCCTTCCGACCGGATCCATGGATCGGTCATGGGCGCGGCCCCGAGAGCGGCGAATAGAAACAATGTTCACTGCCTTTGCTGTACGAAACGGCAGTATGTTGACCAGACCTCATGTCCATGCAGAAACGGCTCGAGAAGATCGCAGACAACAACATCACCCGCAGTCCCAGCAAGAATTCAGCCCAGGCGCGGCTGAACGGATTGTGGAGTATCTTTGAGCGCAGCGATTCGGTGCTGATCGTCATCAACGCCGATCCCGACGCCATCGCCTCCGCTCTGGCTCTCAAGCGGTTGCTCAGCTACCGAGTCCACAGCGTCACCATCGGCTACCCCAACGAAATCCGCCGGCTCAACAACATGACCATGGTGGAGCGGCTGAAGATTCCCATCGAGCGTCTTCACACCCTGCCGGTCAAGGAGTACACCAAGAAGGTGCTCATCGATTCACAGCCCAACCACCTGGTCTGTTTCGAGAAGATGACCTTCAACGCAGTCATCGACCATCATCCGGTGACCACCGGCTGGGATGCGGACTTCATCGACATCCGTCCCGAATACGGCGCTGCCTCCTCGATCATGCTCGAGTACCTTCGCGCGGCGGGCATCAAGCCCTCCGTCGCCCTGGCCACTGCGCTCTTTTACGGCGTCAAGGTCGACACCCAGAACTTCCAGAAGCAGAACATGCAGATCTCCGATGGCATCTGCTTCCGCTACCTGTTCAACATCGCCAACCTCAACCTGGTGCGCAAGTTCGAACTCACCGAACTTCGGCGCTCCGAACTCCGCTACTTCCGCATCGCCCTCAACGAGGTGAAGACGAGCAAGCGGAGAGCCTACGTTCACATCGGCCGGGTCGGCACTCCCGACATCCTGGTGATCATCGCCGATTTCTTCAACCGCGTGGAAGGGTTTGACTGGGTGATCGTCTCCGGCATCCACGGCGAGAAAATGGTGGTCATTTTCCGATGCGACGGCTACCGCAAGAACGCCGGCAAACTCGCCAAGAGCGCGTTTGGCCAATATGGTCCGGCCGGCGGCCACAAGGAAGCCGCCCGCGCCGAGGCTCCCCTGAAGAACCTGCCGTTGCGGGAAAACCAGGAAGTGACCACCAAGACCCTGATCCGCCTCCTCACCCAGACCGGCAAGCAGTCTCCTCCCCCGGCCGGTAGACAGACGACGCCACCGACCAGTAAGCAGACGCCTGCTGCCAAAAAGTAATCCCGCTTTTTGAGAAAGAATCCCGCCGCCATCCTCCAGGGCGGTAGATATTCCTTGCGTCATCACGTGGACTTGCATACTATGCACCTACGCTTGTATTCCATCGTCAGCGTCCCGCTGCGAGAAACAGGTCTCGTGTGGACGCTGCAACCCTCCTGCACGGTGTCCTATGCACAGACCTTCCACGTTGGCCATGATCCTGGCGGGTGGCCGGGTCGATGAACTGGGTGTACTGACGCACTACAGACCCAAATCTGCTGTGCCGTTCGGCGGCTTTGCCCGGGTTATCGACTTCCCCCTCTCCAACCTCCTCCATTCCGGCATTGAGCGCATCGCCATCCTCAGCCAGTACCGCTCCTACTCGCTGATCAACCACATCGGTACTGGGGCGGCCTGGGACATGATTGGCCGCAACCGCGGCATCTCCATCCTGCCGCCGTTCAAGGATTACGAAAACCCCGACTGGTACCGCGGCTCGGCCGATGCGGTCTACCAGAACCTGGACTACATCCGCTACTATGGGCCTTCGGTGATCCTGATCCTCTCCGGCGACCACATCTACCAGATGGATTACCGCAAGATGATCCGCTACCACAGCGAGCAGGATGCCGACTGCACAGCCGCCTTCATCGAGGTGCCCATGACCTCGGCCTCTCGATTCGGTGTGGCCGAGATCGCCGACGAGGGGGAGGAGGGCGGCCGTTTGCTCTCCTACGAGGAAAAACCGGCCTCGCCGCGCAGTGGCTGGGCTTCGCTGACCGTGCTCTGCTTCCGGCCGGGCGTGCTCTTCGAGGTGCTGAAACAGAATCAGGATGGGAAATCCTACGAGTTCGGCCGGGACATCATCCCGATGATGATGCGCCAGAACCGCAAGGTGTACGGCTATAAATTCCGGGGGTACTGGGGCTATACCCGCACCGTCGACGAGTACTGGCAGACCTCCATGGACCTGCTCGGGCCGGAGCCGAAAATCGATCTCGAGGCCTGGGGCATCCGCACCAACCTGGCCCACCGCGGTATCGCCGACCGGCAGCCGATCAGGATCGGTTCCAGCGGCATTCTCGAAAACTCCATGGCCTACAATGGCTGCATCATCGAGGGCTCGGTGCGCAACTCGATTCTTTTTCCGGGTGTACATGTCATGCCCGGGGCCGAGGTTAACGATTCCATCCTCTTTTTTGACAACACCGTCCACCCCGGCGCCCGCCTCAACTTTCTGGTCAGCGACGTGGACACGGTCTTTGGCCCGGATGTACGGGTCGGTTCGCCCAAGTGCGAAAAAATCGGCCGTGTCAGCGTGGTGGGATGGAACAACAACGTTCCGCAAGGGTTCCGCATCGGGTGCGGTTGTACCGTCGCTCCGCGGATAGCACCGGAGAAATGGTCGCGGCCATCTCTGGAAGATGGGGAGGAATTGAAATGAGTACAAGCGCTGACGCCCTCGTCTTGTTGCTGGCCGGCGGTATCGGCAGCCGGCTCAATCTGCTGGTCGAGCACCGGGCCAAGCCGGCTGTGCCCTTTGGTGGTCTGTACCGGATCATCGATTTCAGCCTGTCCAATGTTATGAATTCGGGCTTCACCAAAGTGGGGGTGCTGACCCAGTACAAACCGCTGTCACTGATGGCCCATATCGGCGGTGGTGAGGCCTGGGACTTCACCGGACGCACCCGTGGGGTCAAAATCCTTCCGCCCCGCACCGGCGAGAAGGATTCGGACTGGTACCAGGGAACCGCTGACGCGATCCGGCAGAATATCGATTTCATCAAGGACAATCCATCGGAGCAGGTGGTCATCCTCTCGGGCGACCACATCTACCGCATGGATTTCGACGCCATGGTGAGCTATCACCAGCACAAGAAAGCTGATATCACCATCGGTATGATGGTCGTGCCCAAGCGCGACATCCACCAGTTCGGAGCAGGCATCATCAATGCCGAGAACCGCATCATCGACTGGGAAGAGAAGCCGGCCGTGCCCCGGACCAACCTCGCTTCCATGGGGATCTACGTCTTCGACACCAAGTATCTGCTGCGCACCCTGGCCCAGGACCGCAGTGAGGTCGATTTCGGCATGCACATCATCCCCCGGGCCCTCAACGAGGACCGAGTGTTCGCCTATCCCTTCTACGGCTACTGGCGAGACGTCGGCACCATCCAGTCCTATTGGGAGACCAACATGGACATCACCCGCGACAATTCCGGCATCTCGCCGGAGGAGTGGGAGATCCGCTCCAACCCCGATTACGGTGGCCGCCCCATGGACAGGGCGCCGGCGCGATTCATGGCAGGGTCCACGGTAAGCGCCTCGATGATCTCTTCGGGATGCATCATCGAGGGCACGGTGATCAACTCGGTGCTCTCGCCTGGCGTGCAGGTGAAAAAAGGGGCGACGGTGTCCAATTCAGTGATCTTTGCCGATTCGATCATCGAGGAGGGCGCGGTCGTCGATCTTACCATCTGCGACAAGCGGGTCCATGTCGGCAAGGGCTCGGTGATCGGCGAAGGGCCGAACCTAACGGTGGTGAACAAACAATTTCCCAAGCACCTGTATACCGGTATTTCCCTGGTCGGCAAGGAGGCGCGGGTGCCGGCCGGGGTGAAGGTCGGCCGCAACTGTATCGTCGGTTTTGGTTTTACAGGCGACAGCTTTGACGGTCGGGATCACCTCGCTGACGGCGAATCGGCCTGATCGCGGTTGGGTGTTCAGCTCGGGGGAGATGGCGTTTGTGCCTGATTCAGCCTTGGGCGGCATTAAGTTCTTGCGAGCGATCAGGCAAAGGGGTATTTTTTTTCGCTCGAAAATGGACCGGGCGCAACGGGGACATCCGGATCGCGAATTCCCGCAACCGCACGCGGGCGATGGGTTGGTTGTTTTGTCCTCACCCGCATCATGCTCCAGTAGCTCAGGTGGATAGAGCACAGGATTCCTAATCCTGGGGCCGCAGGTTCGAATCCTGCCTGGAGCACCAACAAACAAAGGCCAAAAGCTCAAGAATACAGAGCTTTTGGCCTTTTCTTTTTAATTGCATTTTAGCTTCGCTTAGCATATTTTGACTTAAACGAGCAGTGTTTTGCTTAAAATTGCGCCCAAAATTGCGCCCAAAAAATGGCAAGTATTACTAAGCGAAAAAGAAAGAAAGGTGTTGTTTATAAAGTGGAAATCAGGCTGCTCGGGCATCCCTGCTTGTCCCAGACCTTTGACCGGTTATCAGATGCTCAGCGTTGGGCGGAAGATACGGAAGCCTTAATTCGATCTGGAGGGCATGTCGGTGGGGATGCCCCAGACGACATGACGTTTGTGAAAGCGCTTGATAGGTATGAACTTGATGTATCTAGCTTGAAAAGACCCAACACCAAGGACCGAGAAAGAACCTCTGCCAACCAGCTTCGAGAGAATTTTGCAGGATTGAAGTTGAATGAAATTACACCTGCGTTGGTCGCGGCTTACCGTGATAAGCGAATGCAAAGTGTGGGGCCGTCAACAATTCAAAAAGATCTTGCCTTGCTGTCCCATCTATTCACTGTTGCCAATGCAGAATGGTCTTTGGATCTAAAAAATCCGGTAGCAACAATAAGAAAACCTGCCCTTCCGGATAGCCGACTGCGTCTTCTCAGTAAAGATGAGGCACGGCATTTACTGGAAATATCGAAAAAGAGTCGAAATAAAAATCTCTATCATTATATGCAATTGCTGCTTCATACTGGCATGAGACCATCTGAAGGTGCCGGCTTGACTTGGGGGCAGATTGATGTTGATGCAAGAATTATTGATCTGACAATAACGAAAACGAGACCACGACGTGTACCTTTGACAATAAAAGCGATTGAGCTTCTTTTGGAAATCATGCCAGAGCAATGCGAAAAAAACAAATTTGTTTTTCTCCCGGAGAACTGCTCTGACATTATCCGAAGACGTCCCAATTTATTCTTCCGCCGCGCCTTTGAGAATGCAGTTAAAAAGGCGAACATAGAAGATTTTCACATGCACGATTTAAGACATACCTCTGCGAGCTATTTGTTGATGGCGGGAGTCGATTTACGCACATTGGCTGATATTCTTGGGCATAGCACCATGCAGATGGTACAGCGTTATACTCATCTTCTGGATGATCACAAGTTGAAGGCGATTGATCGAATTGATCAGTTGGGAAGATAATCCCTATTTTACCGAATCGGTCAGCTTAGCCCCAGCCTTGAACTTAACGACTTTCTTGGCAGGGATGCTCATGGTTTGGCCTGACTGAGGATTTCGTCCTTCACGAGCTGCCCGCTCGGATACCGAAAAAGTGCCGAACCCGACCAGAGTTACCTTGTCGCCGGCCGCCATGGCGTCCGTGATCGCGCCGAATATGCTTACCACTACCTGCTCGGCGGCAGCTTTGCTCAATGCGCATTCTTCAGCCACCTTCTCCACCAACTCGCCTTTATTCATATTCTCTCCTCTCTGAAACTGGGTTGTTTGGAAAACATCTCTATTCTTGATGAGATAGCAGACCCACCATACCCTTGCAAGTTGATTTGCACTTACTGACGCAAAGAATAGAGAAGGAGTGAGGTGGAACCCTCTGGTACTCCTCAGGACTCATGCTCCGACGATTGGATAGTTCTCAAATATTCATCAATTTCATGCGGTGTGTAATAGCGGAACCGGATTTTCTTGCAGAGTTTTCCGGTGAAATCAGAGAAGGCCATGACGATCTCCCGGCCCTCCTCCATCAAAGCCTCACCCTCTTCGTGCGAAATACCGCCCATTTCCCCAAGCCTCCCTTTGAAATTGGCATAAGCCATATCAAACTGGCGCAGAATGTTGAAGAGCGTCGCTCCCAGCGGCGAGTTGATCATCAAGACCCGCGAGCCCCGTTCTTTGACCATATTGATCTTTCGTTCCTGGATTTCATGCCAGGAAGGCTTTTCTGGTTTTTCTTCTTTCATGTTCGCCCCCTCGGTTGTCATGCGGAAATAATCTTGTTGTTTCGTTTGATCCTGTGCTGATGCCAGAGATCAAGGACATATACCGATCCATACGGAAAAATCGCTGCCAGCACCATGAGCAGCGAGCTCTTGGTGGCCAACGGCAGCAGGTGCGGCTTAATCGTAAGGTATCCATAATATATTTCCTGGGCC
>JBGSPP010000225.1:0-12693 GCA_041738515.1 Desulfobulbus sp. | reverse complement strand
CCCGCGCGGTCAGCGCCCAGAACGCCAACCGGCCCATGGGCCAGCTGATCGGACCGCACAGCATGACCACCCTGCAGGCCAACGGTGAACTCGAGGCCGCGGCACAGTACCGCGAGGTGGTGGTGGCGGTGCGCAACGGCCGGCCCATCCGGCTGGCCGAAGTGGCCGAAGTGATCGACAGCGTCGAGAACGACCAGTCCGGGGCCTGGTTCTTCGCCGATGGAACCCGGGCCCGGACCATCGTCCTTGCGGTGGAAAAGCAGCCCGGCGCCAACACCATCGAGGTGGCCGACGCAGTCAAGCGGCTGTTGCCCGAGTTCACCGACAGCCTGCCCGCCTCGATCAAGCTGCGGCTGCTGCGCGACGCCAGCCAGCCGATCAAGGATTCGGCCCACGACATCCAGTTCACCCTGCTGCTGACGCTGGCGCTGGTGGTGCTGGTGATCTTCCTCTTCATCCGCAACCTGAGCGCCACAGTCATTCCCAGCCTGTCGCTGCCCATGTCGCTGTTCGGCACTTTTGCTGTCATGTATCTGCTCGGCTACAGCCTCAACAACATGTCGCTGATGGCCCTGACCCTGTCGGTGGGCTTTGTCGTCGACGACTCCATCGTCGTGCTCGAGAACATCGTCCGCCACCTGGAGATGGGCAAGAACCGGATGCAGGCTGCCATCGACGGCGCCCGCGAGGTCGGCTTCACCATCATCTCGATGACGCTGTCGCTGGTGGCCATCTTCATCCCCCTGCTTTTTCTCTCCGGCTTGATGGGGCGGCTGTTCCGCGAATTTTCCGTGACCATCGGCGCAGCGGTTTTGGTCAGCGGCGTCATCAGCCTGACGCTCGCGCCCATGCTCTGCAGCCGCTACCTGCGCGAGGTTCGGGCCGAAAGCCATGGCCGGCTCTACCGGGCGACCGAGGCCGGCTACCAGTGGCTGGTCAACGGCTACGACCGCAGCCTGCTGGCCGTACTGCGGCACCGGTTGGCCACCATGATCTTTTCCCTGCTGATCCTGGCGGCCACGGTCTGGCTGTTCAAGGCCGTGCCCAAGGGGTTCATCCCCTCGGAAGACCGCGACTTCATCATGGTTTCGACCCAGACCGCCCAGGGCGTCTCCTGGAGCTCGCTGGTGGAGCGGATGATGCAGCTGGGGACCATCGCCCAGCAGAACCCCAATGTAGACAGGTTCATGGTCCACGCCAGCACCTCGGCAATGATGATGATCGTGCTCAAGCCCCGGGCCGAGCGGGAACTGACCGCCGACCAGGTAATCCAGGAACTGCGGCCCAAGCTCAACACGGTGCCGGGCATCCGCGCCATGCTGGTCAACCCGCTGCCGATCAACATCGGCGGCCGCCGTTCGCGCAGCCTCTACCAGCTGACCCTGCAGGGCATTGACACCGACCAGTTGTACGCCACCGCCCGGACGCTGGAGCGGGCCATGCTGGAGGCCCCGGGCCTGACCGACGTCTCCAGCGACCTGCAGATGGAAAACCCGGAACTGCAACTCGACATCGACCGCAACCGAGCCCTGCTGCTCGGTGTCTCGCCCGAGCGCATCCAGGATGCCCTCTACAGTGCCTTCGGCGACCGCGAAGTCTCGACCATCTTCGGCGCCAATGACCAGTACAGCGTCATCCTCGAATACCAGCAGCGTTTCCAGCAGGACGCCACCGCGCTCGACTACATCCACCTCCGCTCCGACCAGGGCAGGCTGGTGCCGCTCTCAGCCGTGGCCACGGCGCGCCAGGGGCTGGGGCCGCTGTCCATCAACCACTCCGGCCAGCTCCCCTCGGTGACAGTGTCGTTCAACGTCAGGCAGGGAACGGCGCTGGGGCAGGCGCTCGCCGACCTGCGCCAGATGACCGACTCCATGCTGCCCGCCGGGGTGCAGGCTTCGTTCCAGGGCAACGCCCAGCAGTTCCAGGCCTCCCAGGCGAGCATGGGCTGGCTCCTGGGTCTGGCGATCGTGGTTATCTACATCGTGCTCGGCATCCTCTACGAGAGCTTCATCCACCCGTTCACCATCCTCACCGCCCTGCCCTTTGCCGGCTTCGGGGCGCTCATCACCCTGATGCTGTTCAAAACCGAGCTGTCGATCTACGCCTTTGTCGGCATCATCATGCTGATCGGCCTGGTGAAGAAGAACGGCATCATGATGATCGACTTCGCCATCAATGCCCAGCAGGAGGGCAAGAACGCCCACGATGCCATCCACGAGGCCTGCGTCATCCGTTTCCGGCCGATCATGATGACCACCATGGCGGCGCTGATGGCGGCCATCCCGATCGCGCTCGGCTACGGCGCCGGTGCGGAGTCGCGCAAGCCGCTTGGCCTGGCTGTGGTCGGCGGCCTGCTCTTCTCCCAGAGTCTGACCCTCTACGTCACCCCGGTCTTCTACCTCTACATGGAAGACCTGCAGCAGTGGCTCAGGCGGCGCCGCCTGGGCAAACCATCTGCCTGAGCGAGGCCGGGAAAGTGCTTGGGCGAGGCGGCCGCAAGCGTTGCCGGCGGGCAAACAGCACTTGCCCAAATGGTCGCCGCGCAGTAGACAGAACATCGGCAGATTGACCTGCCGCCGTGTATAGATGGTCTTCGATCAGTTGCGTATCGAGACCGGTCCACCCATTTGCAAACCGAGAGGAGCATAGTATGAAGCATTGTGGACGCATTGCCGTTGTCCTGGCCGCCTGCCTGCTGGCAGCGACCTCCGCCTTTGCCGAGGCCAAGGAGGTGCACTGGAAACTGGCCATGACCTGGAACAGCACCCTCACCCCGCTGGTGACCCCGCCGATGAAGATGGCGCAGATGGTCAGCGACATGACCGGCGGCAAGTTCGTCATCAAGGTCGAAGGCGCAGAGAAGCACAAGGCTGCGCTGGAGATCCTCGACATGATCAAGGGCGGCCAGTACGAGATGGGCCACAGCGCCTCCTACTACTGGAAGGGCAAGGATCCGGCCACCACCCTGTTCACCACCATCCCCTTCGGCATGACCCCGCAGGAACAGGGTGCCTGGCTCTATTACGGCGGCGGCCTCCAGCTGATGCAGGAGTGCTACGACAAGTTCGATATCTACATCTTCCCCGGCGGCAACACCGGCATCCAGATGGGCGGCTGGTTCCGCAAGGAGATCAAGTCCCTGGATGACCTCAAGGGCCTGAAGATGCGCATCCCCAGTGTGGCCGGCGAGGTATTCGCCAAGCTCGGCGTCAACGTCACCAACATCCCCCCGGGCGAGTTGTACACCGCACTTGAGCGCGGCGCCATCGACGCCCTGGAGTGGGTGGCCCCGGGCATGGACATCAAGATGGGCTTCCACAAGATCGCGCCCTATTACTACACAGGCTGGCACGAACCGGCCTCGGACATCCAGTTCTTCGTCAACAAGAAGGCCTTTGACGCGCTGCCGCCGGAATATCAGGCCGCACTGAAAACGGCCATGCAGGCCGCCGGCTCGGACATGCTGTTCGAGGGCACCCACCTGAACAATCAGGCCTGGGCGACGATGAAGACCGAATTCCCCAATATCAAGATCATGACCTTCCCCGAGCCGGTGCTCCAGGCGATGAAGAAGGCCACCGACGAGGTGCTCGACGAGTACGCCGCCAAGGACCCCTTCTTCAAGAAGGTGCTCGACAGCCAGCGCAGCTACCTCAAGCAGGCCCGCGAGTGGACCCGGGTTTCCGACCTGTATTATCTGCAGGAGTGGGAGAAGGTCAACAAGTAGGCCGGCGCGACAGCATCGCCACCACGTCCGGCGTCAAGACCAAACCGCCCTGCCCCTTCCGGGGGAGGGCGGTTGTTGTTTGTGGGGAATTTGCGGCGGGGTGATCGCTAAAATTCGATGCCCTGCTGGGCCTTGACGCCGCTCTTGAAGGGGTGCTTGATGGGCCGCATCTCGGTCACCAGGTCGGCGGCCTCGATCAGGCGTTCAGGGGCGTAACGCCCGGTGATGACCACATGCTGGGTCAGGTTGCGGCCGGCGAGAAAGTCCAGGCAGGGTTCGAGTTCGAGCATGCCGTAGTGGAGCAGGTAGGTGAACTCGTCGAGCACCACAGTATGATAGCGGTTGGACAGGATGGCCTCGCGGGCAAACTGCCAGCCCTCGCGGGCCAGGCGGGCGTCCTCCTCGATATTCTCGGATTTCCAGGTAAATCCCCGGCCCATGACGTGCAGGTCGATCAGCCCCTCGAAGTGCTTGATCGCCCCGATCTCGCCGTAGCTCCAGCCGCCTTTGATGAACTGGATAAAACACACCGGCAGGCCGTGGCCCGCGGCCCGCATGGCCATGCCGAGCGCGGCGGTGGTCTTACCCTTGCCCTCGCCGGTGAACACCATCAACAACCCCTTGGTCATGCCCGCATCTCCCCTGGCCTGATTTGCCGATCCGCCCTCTCAAGAGCCCCCTTCATAGCAGAAAGCGGCTCAAGCGGCAACCGGCGCCAACCATGGGCGGCGCCGGTCAGGCGATCGTCAGACCTTGAAATGGCGCACCAGTTCCTTGAGTTGCTCGGCCATGCGGGTGAGTTCGTCGGCGTTGGCCTTCATGGTGATGCTGCCCCGCGAGATTGAGTCGGCCGACTGGCTCACCTCGGCGATATCCTGGGCCACGGCGCTGGATACCGACGAAACCTGGGCCACATTTTCGGTGACCTCCTGAATGCCGATTGAAGCCTGGCTGATGTTGTCGGCGATCTCACTGGTGGTGGCCGACTGCTCGTCCACGGCGGTGACGATCGAGCCGACGATGCTGTTTACCTCGGCGATGACCTGGGAGATCTGGCCGATCTGCGCCACGGTCGCCTCGGTGGAATTCTGCATCGACTCGATCCGGTTTTTTATCTCATCGGTGGCGCTCGCGGTCTGCCGGGCGAGTTCCTTGATCTCGTTGGCCACCACCGCAAACCCCTTGCCCGCCTCGCCGGCCCGGGCCGCCTCGATGGTCGCGTTCAGCGCCAGCAGGTTGGTCTGGTCGGATATTTCGTTGATTGCCTCGGTGACCTTGCCGATCTCCCGGGCAGCGCGACCGAGCTCATCCACCCGCTCCGAGGCCGAACCAGCCTCCCGCACCGCCGCCTTAGTTATCTCCTGCGCCTTCTCGGTTGATTTGACGATGTTGGAGATGGTCGAGGTCATCTCTTCCGTGGCCGTGGAGACCATGGCGATGTTGGTCGCGGCCTGCTCGGTGGCTGCGGCTACGGTAGACATGTTGGCGCTCATCTCCTCTGCGGCCGCGGCCACGGAGATGGTCCGCGAGGCGGTATCGCTGGAGGAGGCGGCAAACTGGTCGGCCGAGGCGCCGAGCGCGCCGGAGGCTGCGTGCAGGTTGTCACCGGTTTGGGAGATGTTCCGGATCATGGCGTTGAGCTTGCCGGTCATGCCACCAAGCAGGCTGACCATATTGCCGATTTCATCCTTGTTGCGGGCTTTCAGGCTGCCGCTCAGATCGCCTGCGGCAATGTGCTCGATGAACCGGTCCGCCTCGCGCAGCGGCCTGACGATGCCGGACTGGACCAGGTAGAAACAGACACCTGCGACGGCGGCCAGGGTGCCAATCAAGGACAGGATCACATGCCAGCGCGCCCGGGACACGGCGGCATTCGCCTCGGCCAGCGAACTGATGATCTCAAAGGCGCCGTGGATCTCCCCTTCGCGCCACCCCTCCTTGACGCCGCCGACCACATCCTTGCTGCCCACGGGATCACCATGGCAGTAGAGGCATTCGGCGGTGAGCCGAACCGGCTTGAAGTAGCGAATCTGGTCCGGTTCGATGATGATCTTTTCGTTCAGGTTCTTGCTGGTCAGTTCGTTAAGCACCTCCTTTTCCAGCTCGGTGGGGGTGTTGTTGGGATTACGCGGCATCAACTTCGGCGCACGGAAGGTATAGCCGGCCTCCTTGGCCTTGGCCGAGGCCACCTGCATGGCAGTGACCACGGGCACCGCTTCGAGGATGTTCTCGGCGGTCAACTGGTCGAACGGCTTGAGCACCCCGCTTTGCAGCTTTTTCGCCATCTGGTCGCGGGTGGCCTCGGCCATCATGACAATGCCGGCGCTCTTGGAGATGATCGCCTTCTCCGCGCCGCTGCGGATATCCGAGATTCGCTGCCAGGCAAGCAGAGCCCCGATGACAATGGGGCCGATCAAAACCAGGAAGAGCATTTTCCACTTAATGCTGATGCCAGACAGTTGCATGATAAACTCCCAACCCAATGCTATTACCAGCCCCAAGGCTGGTGAATTATTAATGTTTCTGTTCGTCCCCCGTTTGAAAGTTGGAGAAGAACCCTTCCTTATTCATCATCTTTTTTTCAAACCATTCAGTCAAGGAAATATTCTTTTTATCCTTTCACTACTTAATTTATTTATATCCAAGAATTTATAGCTATTGACTATTGCAAGAAGTATTTAATACCGATAATTATTCCGCAATTGTTTCAATTTTTTATCGTTATCGAATTGCAATTGACACGAATGAATTCGTTTGTTCTAAGATTTCACCTTCGTGAGTGATAATCAGACCCGAGCTTCTCTTTTCTCTCCTCCAATCGGGCGCTCCATGTGGTGATACCCCCGTCCTTCCTCGCCGTCGCCCTGCTGCTCGTTCCCGCGACACTCCTCGCAGACGCCGGATCCGCCCCTGCGCGAATACAGGGACGCCACTATCCTCACTCCGAAAAAAACTGCCCGCCGAGGCCACCCAGCATGGTGACTTTTGCCGATACGGACCGAGGGAGCGTGTTGCATAACGGTGCTTGCGGCATCAACAACGTTGTCGGCGGGACATCATACCTCACCTCAAACTTGGCAAAAGGGGAACCTGCCGCAACGCCATCTATCACCCCGGACCAGAAAAAGAAGTACCCGCCTGTGGGGTCCAATGTCCTGTACTGCAAACAACTACAAGGGGAGGCGCTGCCTTCAACGTGGACATCTATCTGTTATCAATGGTCTTCTACAGTGGCCAGATCCACAACAACATGGGCAGACTCACGGCAACAACTAACAAATCCGTGGGCAGGCCCATTCGCCAGTAATCGCCGAAGCGAAAGCCGCCAGGGCCAAGGATCAGGGTGTTGTTCTGGTGGCCGATGGGTGTCAGAAATGCGCAGGATGAGCCAATGGCCACAGCCATGAGAAAAGAATCAGGATTAACGCCCAACTGGGCCGCGGAGCTCAAAGCTATGGGGCACATCACCGCGGCTGTTGCCGCGTTGTTCATGTAGTCGGTCATGAGCATGGTCGCTACCAAAATCACGGCCAGCCCAAGCACCACGTGGCCCTGAGCCACGCTGTCCAGCAAGAAGCTGGCAATCAGATCTGCGGCTCCAGTGGTAGACATGGCGCCGGCAACCGGAAGCATGGCCCCCAACAACACAATTACAGGCCAGTCCACGTTTTGATACACCGAACGAAGAGAAACAATGCGAAGGGCCATCAGAGCGAGAACACCGGTGGCAAAGGAGACTGCCACGGGGGCCAGTCCCAGGGCAGCCACCGCAACCGCCGCGACCATAATCAGGGTTGCCTGCAATGCCTGTCCCTTCTTGGGCACACGGATATCTCGCGCGACCAGAGGGGCACAGCCGAACTCTATGGCAAAGCCTGACAACGCTTCCGGAGAGCCTTGCAGCAGCAGCACATCGCCGGGCTGAATGGTTGTGGATCGCAAGCGTTTGATTGTCCGGCGGCCGCGGCGGGAAATGGCCAGCAAATTGATGCCGAAACGTGTCCGCAGTTCCATGTCCCGTGCCGATCGCCCGATCAGAACGGCGCTGGGCATGGCCACCATTTCCTGGACCAAGGTCTCGCTGAACGCAGGCTTTTCTTCGATCCCGCCCGTCGCCGTTTCTGTCGCGCCAGCGCTTTCCTGGTCTGTTTTAATGTTTTTCTCCAATTCAGGAGGCACGTTTTCTTCCAGGTTCAGGCCAATTTCCGAAAGAATCGTGGCAAGCGACTTGGGTTCAGCCTGAATGATCAGGATGTCCCCGTCGACCACAAGTCGGCTGGGGTGGGGGGCGGACAGGTGAACACCGTTTCGGACCATGCCCACGACCAAGGCTTCGGTCTCATCCAGCATGCGCTCCACTTCTAACAAAGGTTTTCCTTCAGCCTTGCTATCCTTGGTGATACGCACTTCCGTGGTGTAGGCGGCGGTGTTAAAATCATCGCCTTCTGTTTGTTTACGGGCCGGCACCAATCGCCAACCGATCAGGACAATGAACAGCAAGCCGGCGAGGGTCACGGCCAGACCCACGGGCAGAAAGTCGAACATGGCAAAGTTGCCCATTCCAACCTTGTCCCTGAATCCGGAAACAATTAGGTTGGGAGGGGTTCCAATCAAGGTCGTTGTACCGCCAAGAATGGACCCAAAGGCCAGGGGCATCAGCACCTTGCCCGGTGTCAGCCCCTGCTTTGCAGCTCCCTTGACGGCCACGGGCATCAGCAGGGCCATGGCCCCAACATTGTTCATGAATGCGGAGAGTAGCGCCCCCAGACCGGTGAGCGCGGCAATGCTCACAGTCTGCCCCGCAGAGGCGGGGAGGACCCGCCGCGCCAGTTCATCCACCGCCCCGGTCACTTGCAGTCCATGGCTGAGCACCAGTACGCAGACAACGGTGATTACTGCAGGGTGGCCGAACCCTTGGAAGGCTTCGGCTCCGGGAACCAGATCGGCGAAGACACATGCCAGCAGAGACCCGACAGCAACCATGTCATGCCGCCACCTGCCCCAAATAAACATGCCCATGGTGGCCATTAGAATGGCAATGATGGCAAATTGACTCTGGATCATATTCAACCTCCACATCATGTAACCGCGGCTCTTTCTGTGGTTGTAAACGCTTCGGTACACCCACTTGACTTTACACAGCAAATACGAGAGATACACCTTCTGCGCAATAGCGAATCAGAAAAATTTCAGGTTGATTTTTCTTGAAGAAGGCTGCGGCCTTTTTTCTCTAAATCTCTCGCTCCATCCGCAAACGTTCAGTTGAATGGTTCATCCGGCTAACACGTAGCCGAGTGGGGTAGGGGTGGTAAGTGACAAGACATGAGACATGAGACATGAGACATGTTGTTAGGTGACGAAGCCTGACAAAACAAGGAGGTTGCAGCTAAGGCACAAACGTTATACACCAAGCTTTCGGCATCAAGGGCGGCACCTCTCGCAGCACCGAAGTGCCGGCAATGCGCTCATTCACACTGGCGAGACGAGCAGCCATCATGTTCCATACCCAACCTGCAGCCATCGATCCTGTCATTGCAAGTGACCTCTCCTTCGATGGTTCCGAATGCCGCCAATCGGCCGAAACAGGCATTGTTGCGAATGTCCATGCATCGCTTGCAATGCGCGGAATGCGTGGCCTCTGGAGGCCCCCCCCTCCCGCCTGCCCTTTGCCGATGACACCAGCAAAACTGACTCATTTTGGAGCCTATCCAATGAAGACCCTGCGCCGCATTGTTGTCGCCCTGGCACTGTGCCTGTTGATTCCGCTCTCTCCTTTTGCCGGGGGCATCACTGTGTTGCCGGTGCACTTTACACAAGGCAAATCCTCGGCCACCCTCCATGGCGTGATCAAAGGGGACCAAACCATCGACTACACCCTGCGCGCCAGGGCCGGGCAGACCATGCGCGTTGCCCTGCAAACCGACAAGGGCGCCAACTCGTTCAATGTCCTGCCGCCAGGCTCGGAAGCGGCCATCGCCATTGGCGACACTCTGGGCAACACATGGGCCGGCCCGTTGCCTGTTGACGGCGAATACCGGATCCGGGTATTTCTCCTGCGAAGTGCCGCCCGCCGCAATGAATCGGCCAAGTTCACCCTTACCGTGGCCATCACCGGCCAGACCGATGCCAAGGTCTCCGGCACCCCCTATCACGCCACCGGCACAGTGCCCTGCTCGGTGGGCGCCGACCCGAAGGGGTCGTCGAACTGCTCCTTTGGTGTCATCCGGACCGGCCTGGGCACTGCCGATGTCCATCTGGCCCAGGCAGGATTCGACGTTGCCCTGCACCAGGAGGGATTGCGCGTGCTGCGTTTCACCGGCGACGCGGTGACTTCGCCCGAACCAGGCGCCAAGGTGACGTTCTCAAAACAGGATGACAACTGGTTGATCAGCATCGACGGGCTGTACTTCTACACTATCCCCGAGGCCGTGATTACCGGCGGATAATTACCTCTGGACAAGTCCTCCCTGTTTTCACAACAGGTGCCAATCGCATCGACAGAGTATCCTGGCCGGCGCAATCTCAGATTGCAATCAAGTCATGATATTGATGAGAAGTATTCCTATTGATTGATTGGAACATTATCCCCTCTGCTCTTTCCGTCAGCGCAGTCAAGAGACTGTCTCCAACCTGCCGATCTTTTGTCTTTCCCCCGATACAACCCCAATCAAGCGTCACCCGTATTCAAAAAACACATTCAATTCCAATAGATTATAAATATGCATATTGAAATCAGCCTGCTGGACCGCATCCTGCATGCATTTCAAACAAGAGAGAAATAATTCCGCCGCACCAGCCTGCACTCAAACCGCAAGTGCCTGCCAGGCGGTACAGATCATGAATACAAGCTCAACCTCTGGAGGGGAAACCGATGAAGAAACACTCAGCAGCGGCCATGGTTGCCGCCGCGGCGATCATGCTGGCAGCAAGCCCTGGCTTTGCCGCCAAATCCTACAAGCACTACGTCAAGGTGAGCGGGAAGTACAGCATGATGGGCGACATGGACATCACCAACCGGCTCCAGGTCGACAGTGACGATGGCTATGGCTTTGGCGGGGCCATCGGCACCCAGATGGAGATGTTCCGGATCGAGGCCGAATTGGCCACTCAGAAGAACGACATTAACGCCCTGGAAGTCGGCGACGACAAGGTGGCCTTTGCCCAATCCGGCGACAGCCGTATCGACACCGCCCTGGTCAACGCCTTTTTCGACATCCCGCTGGCAGGCGGCCTGAGCATGTATGCCGGCGGCGGCGCGGGCGCGGCCATCGTCACGGTCAACCTCTATGATCTGGACAGCGACGACACCGTCTTTGCCTACAAGTTCGCAGCCGGCCTCTCCTACGCCTTCACCCCGGAGATGGGCGCAGACCTGGGCTACGAATATCTGGCCACCGAGGACGTGGAACTCGATCACATCGAAGTGAAGGACATTTCCAGCAACAACGTCGTGCTTGCCTTCAAGTACATGTTCTGAGCCGGGCGCAGCCACAGACCGCAGCCCCTTTGTTGCGCAAGGAAGTTTCCCTCCCGATCGGCCCCAGGGCCGGTCGGGAGTTTTTTATTGTTGCGGGAGGCGGTCCGCCCGCTGCTGCCACCCTCGGACCAGGCGGGTATAGAGCAGGGAGTTGGACAAAGAGACGATCAGGTAGACGCAGACCATGGCCATTGCCCGGGGGCCGCGTACCGCTACGGTGATGACCAGCACCAGGTTGACGTGTCGGGTGGCACAGGCCACGGCCAGGGGCAGGCGGTGACAGGTTCCGCCCAGGAAATGACCGATGGCGAGAGCGGCCAGGGAGAAGCCGGCAAAGGTAAGGAAGGTCGGCAGGCCGAGATGCGCCAGAATCTGTCTGTTGATGATGAGAAGGGCTGCCAGGCCAATGGCCAGGGCGATCATCCCCACCCGGAACAGCGGTTCGGCCAACCGGGCGGCCTGCCTGGGGAAGAGACGGCCAATGAGCATGCCCGCAAGCAGCGGCAGGAGGAAGGAAATGCCGAGCGTCACCGCCACCCGGCCTGGCGAGATGGCCAGTTCCACCGGCAGCCAGCGGGCGAGGAGGACCAGCGACAGGGGGACGGTAAACACGGCCAGCAGCGAGGCCGCGACCACAAGGCCAAAGGCGTAGGCGGGATTGCTGCCCAGACCGATCAGCCGCCTGGGCAGGAGCGGTGCGCCGGCAGAGATGGCGAGCAGCAGAAGGGCCGCCCGGGTGTGGGCCGGCAGATCAAAGACCGAGACCATGGCCACGGCGACCAGCGGGACCAGCAGGTACATGGCCGCAAACGAGCGCGCCAGCAGCCACGGTTGCCGCCAGATCAGGAGCAGATCGTCCCGCCTGGCCTGCAGACCGACGGCGAACACCAGCATGCCGACAAGACCGGGAAACACAAGCATCCACATGGTGGTTTCCTCCCAGGCGTGCCGCAGTCGCCGGACACTATGCGTTCCGAACCGCTGGCAGCGCCCGGTCGTCCCGCCAGCGCAACCGGCGAGGAGATCCCGTTGCCGCCGGACATTTTTCCGTGTACAGAGGGACGTCGACCCCTGCGGCAGGATGGTGTCGGCAATCAACACCCCCGCATCCAAACCAGAAACAGGCCGCCGTCATGCACAATCTTGTCACCAGAGCCCGCGAATTCGCTGTCCAGGCACACGCCCGCATCAATCACCGGCGCAAGTACTCCCTTGAGCCCTACGACGTTCACCTCAGGGATGTGGCGGAGATTGTCGCCACGGTGACTGACGACCCGGAGATGCTCGCCGCGGCCTGGCTGCACGACGTGGTTGAGGACACCCCGGTGGGTTTCATGGATATCGAAGAGGCGTTCGGGCCTGCGGTCGCGACCCTGGTCAGGGAACTGACCGACGTCAGCCGACCCTCGGACGGCAACCGCGCCACCCGACGCTCCATCGACCGGGCGCATCTGGCTTCGGCCTCGGCCCGGGGCAAGACGGTCAAGCT
>JBGSPP010000137.1:0-2902 GCA_041738515.1 Desulfobulbus sp. | reverse complement strand
TCCTGAAAAACAAGAAGGCCCGCACCGGTTCCCGGGCCATGCGCAGGTAGGGCGAGGCCTGGAGAGCCGCCGCCGGGTCGGAGGCCGTCATCATGACGGAGCGGTCCAGGGCGGGGCCATGGAGAAGGCTGTCCAGATGGTCGAGCACGTACTGTCGACCCGCGGCCTCGCCGCACCACCAGGACGGATGATCTGCCAGCATCAGCTCCTCGCCCAGCAACTGGCGGCAGATGCCGGGCAGGAAAACCGGCAGTACCGGGGTGTCGAGAAAGCCGCTGCCCAGCGGGTTGGTGATGTCGATCTGCTGTTCACGGACCACCTGGAGCAGGCCAGCCACCCCGGTGGAGGTGTCACGGCGCAGGGTGAAGGGGTCGCTCTCGTCGTCGGCGATGTGGCGAAAAATGGCGTCCACTGGCTCCAGCCCACCGAGTTTCTTGAGAAAGACCCGGCCGTTGCGCACTGTGAGATCCTGGCCTTCGACCAGCGGATAGCCCAGGTACCGTGACAGCAGGGCATGCTCGAAATAAATGGGGCTGTCCGGTCCGGGCGAGAGCAGCATGATGGCCGGATCGGGTTTTCGTTGTCCGGCCCGCTGCACCAGGCTGTCGTGCAGGGTGCGGAAGAAGGGGGCCAGTCTGCGGATCTGGGTGCGGTGGTAGAGGTCCGGAAACATCCGCGAGATGACGATCCGGTTTTCCAGGGCATAGCCCAGGCCGGCCGGGTGGGAGGCATGGTCGCGCAGGACCCGGAAGCGGCCGTCCGTTCCCCGGTAGAGATCGACGGCGTAATAGTGGAGATACCGGTTGCCGTGGGGGGTGATGCCGTGACAGCTGTGCAGGAAATTAGGGTTGGCCAGGAACAGTTCCGGCGGCAGCAGGCCGTTTGTGAGGAGATGCTGCGGTCCATAGGCATCGGCCAGGATCCGCTCCATCAGCCCGGCCCGCTGGATCAGACCGGCCTCCAGACCGGACCACTCCATTGGCGTCAGCGGCAGGGGGATCATGTCCAAAGCCCAGGGCGTGCCCTTGCCTCCGGGCGAGTCGAAGGGATTGTAGGTGGCGCCGTCCTCGTGGCGCATCCGCTTGACCCTCTCCTGGCGCTGTCTGAGCGCCTCCGGCGGGATGGCGCCGAAGGCCGCGAGGATGGGACGCCAGTGCTCGCGCGGCTGGCCGTGCGGGGTAAAGGCCTCGGTATAGGCCCAGCCGTTGCCGGTCACGGCCTCAAACAGGGGGGTGAAGCCTTCGGGAGTATTGTTGGTGGGGATGGAAGCGTTCATGCATCGGGTGTCGGCTGATCAGGGGCGGCACAGCCAGGTGCCAGATCAGGAGGTGTACCCGGTTGGCCTCCGTAAATCAAGGGTAGAGGGGAAAAGGCCATTGTTTTCCTCGGCCGGGATCGCCGCCTTCTGGCCCGGCAGATGGCCATGGGGCAGGAAACGGGCGTGCCGCCGTCCCTCGGCCTCGTTGGCGTTGACCGGCAGGATCTCGTAGTTGCGGCCGCCCGGATGGCCGACATGGTAGGTGCAGCCGGCCACGGCCCGGCAGGACCAGGTGTCGAAGAGATCGATCACCAGGGGGGTGTGGACGCCGATGGTCGGATGCAGGCAGGAAGGCGGCTGCCAGGCCCGATAGCGGACCCCGGCCGCGAAGACGCCGGGCGTGGCAGTGGGCTTGAGGGGCACGCGGCGGCCGTTGCAGGTGACGATATAGCGATCGCCGACCATACCCGTGACCTTGACCTGCAGCCGCTCAACCGAGGAGTCGACGTAGCGGACCGTGCCGCCGCCGCCCGGCTCCTCGCCCAGTACCTGCCAGGGTTCGAGCGCCTGTCGCAGTTCCATCTCCATGCCCTGGAAGGCGATGCGGCCATGGATGGGGAAGCGGAATTCGAAATGGGGATGGAAAAAGTCCATGCTTACCGGGAATCCCGCCTCGCGCAGGTCGTGCAGCACGGCCTCGAAATCCTCCAGCGCGCCCTGATGGAGCATGAAGCGGTCGTGCAGCCGGGTGCCCCAGCGGATCAGTTCCCGGCGATAGGGCGTCCGCCAGAACCAGAGGGCGCAGATGCGCAGCAGGAGTTGCTGGGCCAGGCTCATGCGGGCATGCGGCGGCATCTCGAAGGCGCGGAACTCCAACAGCCCCAGGCGGCCGGTGGAACTGTCCGGCGAGTAGAGCTTGTCGATGCAGAACTCGGCCCGGTGCGTGTTGCCGCTGACATCGATCAGCAGGTGGCGGAACAGCCGGTCCACCAGCCAGGGCGGGCAGGGCTGGCCGGCGCCGGTCTGACGGTCGAGTTCGGCAAAGGCGATCTCCAGTTCGTAGAGGCTGTCGTGCCGGGCCTCGTCGATGCGCGGCTGCTGGCTGGTCGGGCCGATGGACAGGCCGGAGAACAGGAAACTGAGCGAGGGATGGTTGTTCCAGAAGGTGAGAAAGCTGCGCAGCAGGTCCGGTCGTCGGAGAAAGGGGCTGTCCGCAGGCGTGGCGCCGCCGATGATAATGTGGTTGCCGCCGCCGGTGCCGGTGTGGCGGCCGTCGATGAGGAACTTCTCGGTGGCCAGGCGGGTCTGGCGGGCGGTCTCGTAGAGGGCGGTGGTGCAGTCTACCATCTGCCTCCAGCTGTGCATCGGCTGGATGTTGACCTCGATGACGCCGGGGTCCGGGGTGATTTTCAGGCTCTCCAGGCGTGGATCCGAGGGCGGCGAGTAGCCCTCGATCACCACCGGCATCTGGAGCTGGGCGCAGGTGGCCTCGATGGCCGCCACCAGTTCCAGATACCCTTCCAGCTTGACAATGGGCGGCAGGAAGACATGCAGCCGGCCGTCGCGCGGCTGGATGCAGAGCGCGGTGCGCACCACCCAGGCGGCCGACTCGCCGACCACGGGCGTGGGGTCGTCATAGGGGGT
>JBGSPP010000178.1:0-21463 GCA_041738515.1 Desulfobulbus sp. | reverse complement strand
GGAACTCGGGCCCGGCGACCGCCTGCCGCCTGAGCGCAAGTTGGCCGAGGAACTCGGGGTCTCCCGCACCAGCGTCCGCCAGGCCTTCCAGGCCCTGGCCGAACGGAAGATCATCGAGAGCCGCCAGGGTGACGGCACCTATGTGGCCGCGGCGCTGGAATCGCCCTTTCCCGGCGACGCCATCCTCGACGCCATCAGTCGCCAGAGCGGTGTGCTTGAGGACATCCTCGAGTTTCGCCGTCTGATGGAGCCGCGGATCGCCGCCCTGGCTGCCGAACGCATCGGCCCGGCCAGTCTGGACCGGTTAAAAGTGCTGGTCTGCGACCAGCAGCGCGCCCTGCTGGCCGGCAGGGATGACGCCGGTCTGGACGCCGAATTCCATCGCCTCCTGGCCGAGAGTTCGGGCAACCGGGTGATCGGCCGGGTGATGGCCGCGGTGCAGACCGTGATCGACGAGTCGCGGGCCTCGTGGCTGCGCGGCAGCGATCGGCAAAAGGCTTCGCTGGAGGGCCACTTTCGCCTCATCGACGCCTTGGAGAGCCGGGACTCGGAGGCGGCCCGGCTGGCCATGGAACGGCACATCAACGAGATCGGCAACCACATCCTCGGGCAGTCGGATCCCGAATAGCCAAAATAAGGAGTACTCATGTCCCTGGAACTCATCTTCATGTACCTGGCCGTGGGCCTGATTGCCGGCGCGCTCGCCGGACTGCTGGGCGTAGGCGGTGGCATCGTCATCGTGCCGATGCTGATTTTCTGTTTTGTCCGCCAGAATGTACAACCCGAGTTGCTCATGCATCTGGCGCTCGGAACCTCGCTGGCGAGCATCATGTTCACCTCGATCTCGAGCTTCCTCTCGCACCACCGGCGCGGCGCGGTGGACTGGAGCATCGTCAAGAGCATCACTCCCGGCATCCTGCTCGGCACTTTCCTTGGCACCTTTGTTGCCGCCTGGCTGTCCACCGGCTTCCTCAAGGCCTTCTTCTGCATCTTTCTCTACTTCATCGCCGCCCAGATGCTGCTGGGTAAAAAGCCCAAGGCCTCCCGCGACCTGCCGGGCAGCGGCGGCATGTTCGCCATGGGCAACCTGATCGGCGTGGTCTCGGCCCTGGTCGGCATCGGCGGCGGCTCGCTCTCCGTGCCCTTCATGATCTGGTGCAATGTGGCAGCCCATCGCGCGGTGGGCACCTCGGCGGCCATCGGTTTCCCCATCGCCGTGGCCGGCGCCATCGGCTACGTGGTCAACGGTTTCAGGGCCACCGGCCTGCCGCCCTACTCGTTTGGCTATGTCTACCTGCCCGCCCTGGTGTGCATCGTCTGTTTCAGCGTCCTGACCGCGCCTCTGGGCGCCAAACTGGCCCACGCCCTGCCGGTCGATAAACTCAAGCGGGTCTTCGCCCTCTTCCTGCTTGCAGTCGCCACCAAGATGGCCTGGGGTCTGCTCAGCTGAGCGCATCGACACCAGCCAAGTCCCCTACAAGAAAGCCCTGCCGGATGGCAGGGCTCTCTTGTTTTTGCGCTGGCCCTGGCCATGGTCGAGCCCCGCACCACACCTTGCCATCGCTGCTCTCCCGCAGACCGTCTCCGCAGCAGCCTGCATGCATCCCACTGCTTCTTGCACTACTTGGCGCAGCACCCATCCTTGCCGCAAGTGGATATCCCCAGCAGGGCGTAGGGTGGACACCAGCCGGTTAACCCGGTCAGGATGGGAAGAACGCCAATATAGCCCCAAGCGGTCTGCGGACCGACAAAGGCCAACGAAAGGATGCCAAGTCCAGCGACGACCCGGACGATGCGCTCGTATTTGCCAATGTTTTGTTTCATGGCCTGCTCCTTGCGGTGCACTCATTCATCAAAAGGAAAAAACCGCCTTGTCCCCTGTCTGTTCACACTATAGGCACGATTTTCGCTTCCGTGTGACCGATGTCACCGCACTGTGGAAATGAGAATGTATTGAACGCCTCGCCGGCCCTTGTCACCCGCCTCCTTTTGCCCAGTCGTACAGGAACGGAGGCTTGACAAATTGGTACAGCCACTCTAATATGACACGAAAAGAATATATATCGAGCCTGTGCTTGCAGCCCGAACCCGAGGAGGCCCCATGCTGTTTCCCATTTCCGGCGTCACCGTTGATCCGTGGATCCCCCCCCTGGTGGCCTTTGCCATCTCCTTTCTCACCTCCATGGGCGGCATCTCCGGCGCCTTTCTCCTCCTGCCCTTCCAGATGTCCATCCTCGGCTACACCAATCCCTCGGTCAGCGCCACCAACCAGTTATACAACATTGTCGCTATCCCTTCGGGCGTCTATCGCTACTGGAAGGAGGGCCGCATGGTCTGGCCGCTGACCTGGGCGGTGATCGCAGGCACCCTGCCAGGGGTATTCATCGGCGCCTTCGTACGGGTGAACGGCCTGCGCGATCCGCGCAACTTCAAGCTGTTCGCCGCCGCTGTCCTGCTCTACATCGGCCTCAAGATGGTGCGGGATCTGCGCAAACAGAGCGCGGGCGGCGCCAGTAAAAGCGAGCAGCGCTTTCACGCAGCCGCCCGCGAGCAGAAAACTGCGGCCGGACCGATAGCCGCCACCTTCGCCAACCCCGCGGCCACGGTCAGCACCACTCAGTGCAGTCTGCGGCGGATCGGCTACACCTTCCAGGGCGAAACCTTCGAGGTGTCAACCACCGGCATCATGGTCCTCTGCTTCATCGTCGGTATTGTTGGCGGCATCTACGGCATCGGCGGTGGGGCCATCGTCGCGCCCTTCCTGGTCACCTTTTTCGGCCTTCCGGTCTATACCGTCGCCGGCGCGGCTTTGATGGGCACCTTCGTCACCTCGGTGGCCGGCGTGGCCTTCTACTCCCTGCTCGCGTCCCTCTATCCCCAGGTCTCGGTGGCCCCTGACTGGATCCTGGGCATCCTCTTCGGCCTGGGCGGCATGGCCGGTATGTACCTGGGCGCGCGCTGCCAGAAATTCATCCCCGCCAAGGCCATCAAGTGGATGCTGGTGGTGGTCATCATCGGCACCGCGCTGAAATACGTCACCGAATTTTTCAACTAATCGTTTCTACCAACAAAAACGGCGCGACCGGAAAGTCCGATCGCGCCTGGCCAGAACAGCCGGGACGAATCAAAAAATACTCACTCCAAACTAGGGTTTTCAGGCCAAAGCCAAGTTTGCGCCTTCCCGGTCCAGCGGCGGCGGCAAGCCATCCGCTGGAACCGGTTGTTCATCGTTTTCCCGCCACCCGGTTGGCAACCGGCAACAACAACGATCAGGCTATGTCGAAACGGTCAAGATTCATGACCTTATCCCAGGCAGCGACAAAGTCGTGCAGGAACTTCTCCTGACTGTCCGCACAGGCGTAGACTTCCGCCACGGCCCGGAGCTGGGAGTTCGATCCGAAGACGAGATCAACCCGGGTGCCGCTCCACTTGCGATCACCCGTGGCCCGATCACGCCCCTCAAAGACCTCCGAGTCATCGGAGACCGGTTTCCATACGGTCCCCATATCGAGCAAATTGACGAAGAAGTCGTTGGTCAGCGCCTCGGGCCGCCGGGTGAAGACGCCGTGCTGTGACTGGCCGACGTTGGCGTTGAGCACACGCAGGCCGCCAACCAACACCGTCATCTCAGGGGCGGACAGGGTCAGCAACTGCGCCCGGTCAATCAGCAGTTCCTCCGCCGTGACACTGTACCTGGCTTTCTGATAGTTGCGGAACCCGTCCGCCACCGGTTCGAGAACGGCAAAGGATGCCGCATCGGTCTGCTCCTGGGACGCATCCGTCCGTCCCGGGGTAAAGGGAACGACCAGGTCGTGGCCGGCATTCCTGGCGGCCTGCTCGACGCCGGCACATCCGCCCAGAACAATCACATCGGCAAGCGATACCTTCTTGCCGCCGGACTGGGCACTGTTGAACGCCTGCTGGATCCCCTCCAGGGTCTGCAGCACCGTCTTCAGCTGCTCCGGCTGATTGACCGCCCAATCCCGCTGCGGGGCAAGGCGAATGCGGGCGCCGTTGGCGCCGCCGCGCTTGTCGGAGCCGCGGAAGGTGGCCGCCGAAGCCCAGGCAGTCGTGACTAATTGGGAGCCGGACAATCCCGAATCGAGAATCTTCGTCTTGAGGTCTTTGATATCACCAACATCGATCAAGTCGTGATCGACCGCGGGCGTCGGGTCCTGCCAGATCAGTTCCTCCGCCGGGACCTCGGGACCGAGATAGCGCGAGCGGGGACCCATGTCCCGATGGGTCAGCTTGAACCAGGCACGGGCAAAGGCGTCGGCGAATTCCTCGGGATTCTGCAGGTAGTGCCGCGCGATCGGCTCATAGATCGGGTCGAAGCGAAGCGAGAGGTCCGCGGTGGTCATCATCGGCCGGCGTTTCTTTGACGGGTCGTGGGCATCCACCACCATGTCCTCTTCGGCCACGTCCTTGGCCAGCCACTGATTCGCGCCAGCCGGACTCTTGACCAGTTCCCACTCGTATTTGAACAATACCTTCAGGTAGCCCATATCCCAGGTAGTCGGGTTCGGCTTCCAGGCGCCCTCCAGGCCGCTGCCGATCGCATCGCCGCCTTTGCCGCTGCCAAAGCTGCTCTTCCAGCCGAGCCCCTGCTCCTCCAGGCCGGCCGCTTCGGGCTCGGGCCCCACATGGGAGGCAGGGCCGGCGCCATGGCATTTGCCGAAGGTATGCCCGCCCGCGACCAGGGCGACGGTCTCTTCGTCGTTCATGGCCATGCGGGCGAAGGTCTCTCGCACGTCACGGCCGGAGGCGACTGGATCGGGGTTGCCGTTCGGCCCTTCCGGGTTGACGTAGATCAGGCCCATCTGCACGGCGGCGAGCGGGTTTTCGAGATCGCGGTCACCGGAATAGCGCCCGTCGCCCAGCCATTTATCCTCAGAGCCCCAGTAGATGTCCTCTTCCGGCTCCCAGATGTCTTCGCGTCCACCGCCGAAGCCAAAGGTTTTGAAGCCCATCGACTCCAGTGCGCAGTTGCCGGTGAGAATCATGAGATCTGCCCAAGAGATCTTGCGACCGTATTTCTGCTTGATCGGCCAGAGCAGGCGGCGGGCCTTGTCGAGATTGACGTTGTCGGGCCAGCTGTTGAGCGGTGCCAAGCGCTGGGAGCCGGAACCCGCGCCTCCACGTCCGTCGCCCATGCGGTAGGTGCCGGCGCTGTGCCAGGCCATCCGGATGAAGAGCCCGCCGTAGTGACCCCAGTCAGCCGGCCACCAGTCCTGCGAGTCGGTCATCAGCGCATAGAGATCTTTTTTTAGCGACTGCAGATCGAGTTTCTTGAATTCCTCAGCGTAATTGAAGGTCTCACCCATGGGGTTGACCAGCGGGGAGTGCTGATGAAGAATCTTCAGGTTCAACTGGTTTGGCCACCAGTCCCGGTTCGATGTGCCGCTGCCGGCCGATTGCTTGTGACCCCTGCCTGTTACCGGACACTTGCTGCCTTCAGTCATGGTGTTTCCTCCTGTGGTTGAGTGAGCGGTTGGAAATTTCCCTAGATAATAATCTTTCCTGATGGATTGACAAGCTCTTTCTCTTTCTCCCGGGGAGGCAAGAGGCGCAAAAAAGGCCAGCATATTTGAATTATTAGGTATTATCGATGGCTAGCGAAAAAATCCCGCCAACCTGCAAGTTGTCCAGAGTACAGCGCCGCAATCAGGGCCGGGAGAACAACTCCTTGACCGTGGCCGGGATCTGGCCTTTGGGCGCGAGCCGACCAGCCTTGTCCACCTCGTACACGCCAAACCACTCCTCCGGGTCCTGCGGTTCATGGCGAGTGTTGTCGGTCGGGTCCTCACCGCTCTTCCACCACTCGTCCTGCAGTTCGAAGAAGACCAGTCCGGCGAACCGCTCCTTGCCCCTGGCGGTGCGGATATCCTTCCACACCGAGCGGAAAGTCGCGGGCACATCCTCGACCTTGTGACCGCCGAAACCTGGCACCCAGGGCTTGGGCGCGATTGGTGAAGTCGACAGCCCCACCTGGGTGATCAACACTGGCTGGCGCATCTCCTGGGCCAACTGCTCCAGATACCCCTGGTAGGTTGAGCCGGTGACCGAGCCGGGCGACGAAGTGCGCACGCCGTTGGCATAGGTGTAGGCGTTGAGGCAGATCAAATCGCCCATGTCCGGCAGGAGGATGTTCTCCTGGCTGACCTCCAGGTCCGGGCGATTGGCGATGGGGCCAACATGGGTCCAGCTGGTGTGGCAGTAGAGATGCCGTCGGCCGTATTTGCTGAGCTCATAGTCCATGGCACCGTCGACCATCTGGGCCAGGGCCACCTCGGTAGCTGTGCGGCCGGTCAGGCTCAGGTGTTTGCCCTTGAAATCGTGCAGGCCCGGGTGTTTGGCGTTGGTCGAGTTGATGGAGGCGGCCTGGAGTTCGTCGCCGATGGAGAACAGCACCAGCCGGTCGGGCCGGCCAACGGTGTAGGTGTGGTCGATGATCTCCTTGATGTCGGCGAGCGTTCTGGCTTGGTAGGCCGGGTCGAGGAAATCTTCCTCGTAGGGCCAGACAAAGGTGTCCTGACCGTAGACCAGATCGGTCTTGTCGAGGGCGGCAAAGAAATTGGCCGGCAAGAGGCGCGGAAACACATGGATGTAGTTGGCGCCCATCTCCTTGAGCAGGCGCAGGTGTTCCGGGTAGCGGTTATCGTTGGCCGGCGGCACCCCGTACATGGGCGTCTCGCCGGGGAGAAAGGGCGAATAGCCCATGCCCTTGAAAAAGACCGGCTGCTTTGGTCGGGTCAGGTCGACGAGTTTTTGGTCGCGGACCACGAACCGGGTCGGTTGCGGCGTTGCCGGGTTGATCGTCGAGGTCTTGGCGGCGATCGCTGGCTGTGCCGCTGCCGTCAAACCGAGGGCAAACAGCAGGGCGAGGATGCGAGAGGTGCGGGCTGTGTTCATGGGATGCGTGTTGCCGATGTGGTTTGCTGTGAGTATCGGGTGGTTCGAGCCACCCGGTTGTCTGGTCGGGCCGATGCCCAGCCTGCCCCACACCATACAACAGCGCTGGGGCGAGCGGAAGGGAGGGCGAGGCCTTTTGCCGCTTTTTCCTTGCAGGGTTGTGGAACTTAGATACCTTGACACCCGCCCCATGGCCGGGTTTCATTGTCAGGCTTGCTTTTTTAACCTCCATCCCGTTAAATGATCAAATTTGCCAGCTGCCGCGGCCAGTGCTCCGAGAGCGCGGACCGCCGCTCGTCACTCCCCGCACATTCCCTTGCTGCCGCCATGCACCCTGACACCCCCTGCCTGACCATCACCCTGCCACGAACCAAGGCCGCCGGTTTCGCCTCCCTGCTCCAGCACGGCATCCTCTTCGCCGTTGACGGCCCGGTGGCGATCCGCCCCTTTCTCCTGTCCCTGCCCGGTTTTTCCGCCGACTACATTGAGGGCGCGGTGCAGACCATCTTCATCAACGGCGTGGCCGCCGACAGCCTGGATACACCATTGGCTGCGGGTTCCACCCTGGCGCTCTCGGCGGCCATGCCCGGCCTGGCCGGGGCCATCTTCCGCAAGCAGGGCGCGCACGGCTCTCTGCGCAGCCGTCAGGTGGACGATGCTGCCCCTGCGCGCACCGAGGCCGGCTATCTCACCCTCAAACTGTTCAACAGCATCGCCGCCGACCGGGTGCTCGATCTGACCGACCGGGGTGTGCTCCTCCAGGGCAAGGCGGTGCGCGACTTCGCCGCGCGGCGGGCGGATCTCTTTCAGCCGCCGGCCAAGATGTCGCTGAACGGCCATATCAAGGATCACGCGGAGATGATGACCGCCATCGAGGCTCTGCCGATGGTGGCAATCCGACTCCAATGCCAGGATGAGACTGCCTGCTGAGGTCCGTCGCCCCAATCCCTCCGACCTGCCCTGCCAGAGTCCCTATTCTGCCAGCGATTCCGGCAGGGTGACGACGAAGTCCCGAATCTGATCGCGCACCCGCCGGTAGCTCTGCAGTGCCTCTTCCTCGGTGGCTGCATTCGCCGCCAACAGGGGCGGGTCGTCAAAGCCGTGATGGATCATTCTGCCCGGAAAGTAGGGGCAGGTCTCATGGGCATGGCCACAGAGGGTGATGACGTAGTCAAAGGCCGAAACCGGCAAGTCCTCGACCAGCTCCGACTGCTGGCCGGAAATATCCACCCCGGCCTCGGCCATGACCCGCACCGCCAGCGGGTTCATGCCGTGCCGCTCGATCCCGGCCGAATAGGGTTCGATCACCTCGCCCCGCAGATGCCGCGTCCAGCCCTCGGCCATCTGGCTGCGGCAGGAGTTGCCGGTGCACAGAAAGAGAATGGTGGTCTTCCGCTGCCCGCCCCTTGTATCTCTTGCATTCATAGAAACATCCTCAATCCCTTTTCCTTGAACTCGTCGAGAAAGCGCTCCACCTGCTGCCGGATCTGGTCTCGGATGCCCCGGATGGCGCTCAGACGGGCTTCGAGCGGGCCCTCGATACGGGATGGGTCCGCAAAGGGCCAGTTGAGGCGCAGGGCGCGGCCGGGAAAGAGCGGACAGAGTTCGCTCGCCTTCAGAGAGCAGACGGTGATGACCACATCGTAGCTGCGCCCCGCCCGGAACAAATCCATGGCAGCCTGGGTTTTGCTGCCGCGCAGATCGTAGCCAATCTCTTCCATAACCTCGATCACCAGCGGGTTGACGACCCCCGCCTCCAGACCGCAGCTTTCAACTGCGAATTCCTCGCCGCCAAGGCGCTTGAGAAAGGCTTCGGCCATCTGGCTTCGGGCCGAGTTGTGTTCACAGACAAACAGGACATTGAGCATGGGTCAGTTCTCCGGCCTGACGCGGACATGGCAGACCCCGGTCAGGGTCCGCTGGACATGGGGAAAATATTTGGTCTTCAGCCGCAAAGCCACATTGACCAAGGCGATCAGCACCGGCACCTCGACCAGGGGGCCGATGACTGCGGCAAAGGCCTCGCCCGAGTTGATGCCGAACACGGCAATGGCCACTGCAATGGCAAGCTCAAAATTGTTGGAGGCGGCGGTGAAACTCAAGGTCACCGTCTGCTCGTAAGAAGCCCCGGCCCGCATGGACAAATAAAAGGAAACTGCGAACATCACCAGGAAATAGATGGTCAGCGGCAGGGCGATGCGAAGCACATCCAGGGGCAGTTGGACGATGTACTCGCCCTTGAGCGAGAACATCACCAGGATGGTAAACAGCAGGAAGATGAGTGTCAGCGGGCTGATCCGAGGAATGAACACCGTTTCATACCACTCTTTTCCTTTCAGCTTGATGCCGACCAGGCGACTGTGCATGCCGGCAAGAAAGGGGATGCCCAGGTAGATGAAGACCGACCAGGCGATCTCGCCGATGGAGACGTCCACCACCGCCCCGGCCAGCCCGAACCAGCCCGGGATGACGGTGATGAAGATCCAGGCGTAGAGCGAGAAAAACAGCACCTGAAAGATCGAATTGAAGGCCACCAGGCCGGCGCAGTACTCAGTGTCGCCGTCGGCCAGATCATTCCAGACGATGACCATGGCGATGCAGCGGGCTAGGCCGATGAGGATCAGGCCGACCATGTAGTGCTGGTGGCCGGAGAGGAAGGTAATGGCGAGCAAAAACATCAACACCGGGCCGATCAGCCAGTTCTGCACCAAGGAGAGCAGCAGCACCCGGCCGTTGCGGAACACCTGGCCCAACTGCTCGTACTTGACCTTGGCCAGCGGCGGATACATCATCATGATCAGGCCAATGGCAATGGGGATGTTGGTCGTGCCCACCTGAACGGCATTGATCACATGTTGCACGCCGGGCACGGCCCAGCCGAGCATGACGCCGATAAACATGGCGAGGAAGATCCACAGGGTGAGATAGCGGTCGAGGAAACCGAGCTGTTTGGGCTGCTGCATGGCAAAACCTGGGTTAAAGGGGGACGGGAATGCGGCCGGGCCGGCCGCGGAAGCCACTCAAAAAGTATAAATCTGCCTGCACGGATGCGTCAATCCCCGTTAGGCAGAAGACCACCCGCAGATTACGATGCGGTCAGAATTTGATCAGGAATGCGTTTGCCGCCTCGCTTGCGGCCAACATCACACCGCCCCTGCCCCGCGCAAACGCAGGCGGGCCGCCCGAAGGCGGCCCGCTGGACTATCGGGTACTGGTTGTCCCTCACACCTTGATCAGCTTGATCCGGGTGTCGTAGAAGGAGACGCTGCCGCCGACCTTGTCGATCATACAGGTGTTCTTCAGGTGGGGATCGACCCACATGGCCGCGTTGGCATGAACGCCGCCAGCCCGGTTCTTGTCGCCCTTGACCGTCTTGCCGTCGATGGTCACGTCCACGGCCCCGGAATCCCAGTGGCCGTGTCCCAGGGTAAAGGTCACCACGCCCGGGCGGATGGTTTCGGTCACCTGCACCTTGCCAATCATCGCCTTTTTGTTTCCATTGCCCAGATCCCAGACGCCTTCGGTGTTGGTGGCCGAAACCACCTTGACCTGGTCCCCAGTCTTCACCCCCAGTTTCTTGGCATCGCTGGTATGAAGAATGATCCCGTTTTCCGGCATGAGGTCGGTGAGATAGGGCATGGTGATGGTGCGGGCCTTGGTGTGGCGGACATCGCGCTGGGTGATCAGGTGCAGCGGATAGCCCTCGGCGAGTTTGGTCGGTTCAACGCCCAGGGTGTCGGCCACCGGCACGTAGCGGGCCAGGCCGTAATAGGACTTGCCGGTGAAGGCGTCCTTGCAGCCGGCGGTTTTCTCCTGGTAGAGGTTGATCTGCTTACCGTACTTGTTGGCCGCCTGCTCGCCCTTGTAGGTGACTTCCTGGCTGTCGAAGCGGCCGCCCCGGTTGAGCACGGTCACCACCTTGGGCCAGGCCGGGCCTGCGATCTTCTGCCAGCGCTCGGCATCGAAAACGTTTTTCGGCAGATGACGGCGTGATTGCAGGAACAGATCGATCTCCTCCTGGGACGCATCGGCCACCGACTCCTTGCGGTCCAAGGCGATGTTGGCCACCATGCGGAGATAGAAGTCGTCCGGCCTAGTGAAATCCTGGCCCTCGCCGAAGCCGTTCTTGCCGAACCCCTTAAAGCCGAATTTCTCGGCCAGGGCCAGCCAGAAGGTCTCATACGAGATCGGCTGCTCCTCGCCGAACACGGTCACCACCTCGTTGGGCGAGGCGATCACCGGCTGCCGCACCGGCTGGATGCGCACCGGCATGTTGGGGTGCGAGCCCTGGAACTCCCAGCGCTCCAGGAAGTGGAGGTCCGGGATGATGTAGTCGGCGTACATCGAGGTCGGGCCGATGACGATGTCGCTGGCGATGTAGAGCGGCAGCTTGTCGAGATCGAGCAGGGCGGCAATCTGGGTGTGACCGGCCGGCAACGAGTAGGTGGGAGCGCCCATGTAGGAAAACGCCACCTTGGCCTGGTAGGGATAACCGTCGGCGATGGAAGGCAGGATCTCCTCGTAGACGTCCGAACTGATGGGCCACCAGTTGCGTTTGGCCGGGTAGGATTCCTTGCCGGCAAACAGGGTGGACTCCTCGTACTTGACATCGTGGCGGATGATCGAGGTGCCAAAGGTTTTCAGGCCCTTGGGGCCTATCTTCTTAAAGTTGAAGGGCTGCTTGTCGGTACTGCTGCTGGTGCCGTCGATATTGAAGGTCGAGGCGGCGATCATGCCCCCCTTCCAGTCGAAGTTGCCGATCAGGAGGTTGAGGTTCATGAAACTGGCGATGTTGTAGAAGCCGTTGGTGTGCTGGGCCGGGCCGCGATGAACATCCACGCAGGCCTTCTTACCAAAGCTGGTGAACTCCCTGGCCACCGCCTCGATGGTGGCGGCATCGGTGCCGCAAAGGGTGGCATATTCGGCGAGGGTCTTTTCCTTGGCGGTCTCCAGCATCAGTTGCAGGCTGCTCTTGACCTTGATTTCCTTCCCATCGGCGTCCTTGAGCACCGTATCGACAAACAACTCGCCTACCACCGCCTCCTTGTCGTCGTTGGGGTCAAAGGCCACCGGTTGCCCCTCCCTGATGGCCACCAGGTATTCGAAATCAAACTCCTTGCCGTCCTTGTCGGTGCGTTTCTCGGCCGCTTTCAGGCCGACCTCCTGGGCGCGGAGAAACTTGCCGGGCTTACCCTCCTTGTCGAGCTTCACCAGCCAGGGACCGTTGCTCCAGGTCAGTTCCTTGATTGCCGTGGCCTCCGCCTTGTTGCAGCAGGCCAGGAATTTGGCGTCATACTTCTTGTTCTCCAAAATCCAGCGGGTCATGCCCATGGCAAAGGCGGCATCGGTTCCCGGCAGTACCGGCACCCAGCGCTGGGCCTTGGCGGCCAGCTTGGTGCAGCGCGGGTCGAGCACGGTCATGGTCAGCTTGCCGTCGGCCATCCGCTGGGTCATGCGCATGGCCCGGTTGGTGGGGCCGTAGTTGCCATCAAAGAGGTTGGCGCCGACAAAGAGGATATACTCGCTGTTTTCCTGGTCGGCCTGCCAGTAGAATTTTTGCCCGTCCTTGAAGCTGTTGCCCACATACTGCTCGCTCATCGCCTTGCAGGCGAAATAGAGCGAACCCTGGCAGACGGTGGTGTGGCCGTGGGTGTTGGCTGTGCCAAAGCTGCCGGTGAAGGCGGCGGCGAAGTTGGAACGGCCGCCCTTCTTGCGGCCCCAGAAGTAGACAAACTGGTTGTTCTTCGGCCCGAAATCTGGGTGTTCCGGGTCGATGAGGGCAGCCAGGCTGGCCGCATGCTTGGTCTTGAATTCGGACACCGCTGCGGCCCGCTCCTCGGATTTTTTCTTGCGCAGGGCGGCCACGTCCTTGCCCATCTCCTCGAAGGCCTTCGCGTCGGTGAGGGCGTAGAGTTCTTTCAATCCGGTGACCTGGCGGGTGGCCTCGCCGGGAACCTGGGCAAACAGTATCCCGCCGTCCACGATCTCATCGATGGCCTGGGCAAAGGGAATGGAGATCCACTTGTTCTCGCCCCGCCGTCCGGCCCGCTTCAGTACCCGGGTCACCCGGTAGGGATCATAGGCGCCCTGATGTCCGGCCTGGCCCTTGGGACAGAGGCCGGCATCGAGCTTGACCGCCTCGCCGGGCGCGGTCTTCATCTCCAGATGGGGGTGGAGATTGAAGGGATTGTAAGGGTTGCCGTCGATCTTGACCGCCACGCCATCGAGGATCTTGACCTTGATGCCGCAGCCGGTATTGCAGTTGAGGCAGACGGAATAGAGCGTGTTCTCCGCCTTGAGCAGTTCGTAGGCCTCAGCCTGGGTAAGCTCGCCGGCCTCGACCCGGGCGATGAGGTCGCGGGCGAAATCGAAGTGGGTGGCGACCACGGCGCCGCAGCCGGCCAGGGCCGAGGTCTTGAGGAAATCGCGGCGTGAGACCGTGTGTGTATTCTTATTTGCCATACAGCACCTCCAGCTTTTCATTGGCGACATAATAGACCCGCGGCGCGGTTCCCTTGGCCGGCTTGAGCGTCTGCACCTTGTTGGCCTTTTTCACCTGGGCGATCAGGCTTTGGGGGTCGTTCAGGTCGCCAAAGTAGCCGGAACGGCCAATGCAGGTGGTGATGCACACCGGCAGTTGGCCCGCGGCCAGCCGATGGACGCAGAAGTGGCATTTGCGGGCATTGCCGATGGGTTGATTGCTGCCGGACCGCTCCCACTTTTTGCCGTACTCGAAACTGGCCTTGGACAGGTATTTCTGCACCGCAGGCGTGCCTTCGCCGTGGAACCGGCCCTCGTCCATGGTGCGGGCGTCATAGGGGCAGGCCGGCACGCAGGCGCCACAGCCGATGCACTGGCCGTAGTCGATCATGACAATCCCCGCGCCCAGCCCCCTGGTCTCCTTCCAGGTAGCGCCGCCCTTGCCTTTGACCGGACAGGCCGCAACGCAGGGCGGTTTGTCGCACTGCATACAGGGCCGGGGAAGAAAGGTGCGTGAGACCTTGGGATACTCGCCCTGCTCATATTCGTGCACCGGCCGGTAATACATGCCCGGCGGCAATTTGTTTTCCGAGACGCAGCCAACGGTGCAGGCATGGCAGCCTACGCATTTGCGCAGGTCTATCAGCATGGCCCATCGACGGTCCTTGTCGGGCTTTTGCAGTGCCCGCTCCAGATCCCTCTGCATCACTACCAGGATGTCCTCGTTGTCCATTCCCTACCTCCTCGTGGTTCGATGGGCTTACTGCTGATGGCAGCGCTTGCAGTTTTCCTTGACGGTGGTGAACGCCGTCTTGCCATCATGGCAGGCGCCGCAGGACTGCCCCTGGGCCATCAGCTTCATGGTGACCGCTTTGTGCTGCTTGGTGTTGGTGTAGAGTTTCGGGTGGCACTGGCTGCACTTCAGCCCGGCGTCCTCAACATGCATCGCATGGCTGAAGGCCGTGTCCCCCCCCTTGTTCTTCATGACGATTTCGCCGCCGCCGACCGCGGCCAGGGCGACGCCTCCGTACATCAGGATAGCTGCTGCCGCAAGAGCCACTCGCATGGTCACCTCCCAGGAAAGAGTTGATGGAATGAATGATCATATCCGGATAGGCGGATATAATCAAGATAGCATTGAGAGACGTTGACGTTCTTTTGCGGGTGTTGTAATGCTCCCGCCATGAACAACACCGCCGAACTCTTCAAATCGCTTGCCGACGAAACCAGGCTCCGCCTGCTGGTGCTGCTCCACACCGGGACCGAACATTGCGTCTGCGACCTGATGCACGCCCTCGACATGCCCCAGTCCACGGTCTCCCGCCATCTCGCCTACCTCAAGCGCCACGGCTGGCTGCAGGACCGGCGCGGCGGGGTGTGGATGTATTATTCCCTCCACCGCGACCTGGCCGCTCTGCTCCGGGCCCAACTCCTGCTCCTGGTGGGCAGCTTGGCGGATAGCCCCGTCTGCCGGGCAGACAGGGACCGCCTGCAGGCCTACCTCTGCACCAAAGACCCGGTTACCTGCGCCTGAAGCATCCGCTCCCTCGAATTTTTCCCTTGCCAAAATCATTTGGTTGTTTTACCAAATAGCCCATGGACAGACGACAACCCACAGCAAAGGAACGGGCCCTCATCGAAGCCAAGGCCAACGTGCTCAAGGCGCTCGGTCACCCGACCCGCCTGTGGATGGCGGAGCAACTGGCCGACGGCGAAAAATGCGTCTGCGAGCTGGCCGAGTTCATCGACGCCGACTTCTCCACCATCTCCAAGCACCTGTCGGTGCTTAAGCGGGCCGGGGTGGTCGCGGACGAAAAACGGGGCAAGCAGGTCTATTACCGCCTGCGGGTGCCCTGCCTGCTCAAGTACCTGCCCTGCGTCGAGGCAGTGATCAAGGCCAGCGCCCTGGAACAGGCCGAACTATTGCCATGATCACTCTTTTTTCTCTTTCATGTGGCGAATTGGCCAAATAAACACGGATACCGTCATGCAATGGAAAGCTGAATGGAAGTACCTCCTGCTGATCATTGGGGTGTTTCTCGCCTGTTTTTATCTGCCCGTTGGAACCGCGCGGTTTGACAATGCCATCCTCGAGGCCTTTCACCTGGTCAAGTGGTACGCCCAAGAACACGTACTTCTCTGTTTGATCCCGGCCTTCTTCATCGCCGGCGCCATTGGTGTCTTTGTCAGCCAGACCGCGGTGATGAAGTATCTGGGCCCGGCAGCCAACAAGGTGGTGGCCTACGGCGTGGCCTCGGTCTCGGGGACGATCCTTGCGGTCTGCTCCTGCACCATCCTGCCCCTGTTCAGCGGCATCTACAAGATGGGTGCGGGACTTGGCCCGGCCTGCGCCTTTCTCTATTCCGGCCCGGCGATCAACGTGCTGGCCATCGTGCTCACGGCCCGCATTCTCGGCCCGGAACTGGGCATTGCCCGTGGCGTGGGCGCGGTGCTGTTCAGCGTCATTGTCGGCGCCCTGATGGCGCTCATCTTCCGGGATGAAGAGAGAAACAAGCTGGCCATCCAGATGGCCATGCCGGAGGAAGAGCAGAAGCGCAGCCTATGGCAGAATGGGCTCTACTTCGCCGCCATGGTCGGCATCCTGGTCTTCGCCAACTGGGGCAAGCCGCAAGAACCCACGGGCCTCTGGGCGGCGCTCTATTCCGCCAAATGGATACTTACCGCCGGCTTTGCCGCCGCCCTCGGCCTGATGCTGGTTGTCTGGTTCGGCATGCGCGCCTGGCAGGTCGGTTGCATCGCCGCCGTGACCGCCGGGATGGCGCTGCTTGTTCCGGGCCAGCCGGTGGTAGCCTTCACCGCCGGCTTTGTCGGTCTCTCCTTCTTCACCAGCACCGACAAGGGCGAACTTGGCGACTGGTTTTCCACCTCCTGGGGCTTTGCCAAACAGATCCTGCCGCTCCTGCTGTTCGGCGTCCTGGTCGCCGGCGCCCTGCTCGGCCGGGTCGGCCAGGAGGGCCTGATCCCCTCGGAGTGGGTGGCCCGGGCCGTTGGCGGCAACTCCTTTGCGGCCAACTTCTTCGCCTCGTTTGCCGGCGCCTTCATGTACTTCGCCACCCTCACCGAGGTGCCCATTATTCAGGGGCTGATCGGCAGCGGCATGGGCAAGGGCCCGGCACTGGCGCTGCTCCTGGCCGGACCTGCCCTGAGCTTGCCCAACATGCTGGTCATCAACAGCGTGCTTGGGCCGAAGAAAACCGCCACCTTCGTCTGCCTGGTGGTGGTCATGGCCACGGCGAGCGGCATGCTGTTCGGTACATTTGTGTAATCACCTTCCAACCCAAACCACAATCAAAGAAGGAGCACCCCATGAAAATTCAGATTCTCGGACCCGGATGCGCCAAATGCACCCGCCTGATGGAAACGGCTGAAGCAGCGGCCAAGGAACTCGGCGTGGATTATCAATTGGAGAAGATATCCGACGTCAACCAGATCATGTCCTTTGGCGTCATGATGACCCCGGGCCTGGTGGTTGACGGAGAGGTGAAGAGCGTCGGCAAGGTGCCGTCGCTGGATGAGATGAAAAAGATGCTGCGCTGAGCGGCGGGGAGGCGACCATGATTCCAATGCAGAAGGGGTGCGGCTGTTCCTGTGGCGACAACGCCGGACCAAAACTGATCTTCGCCTGCTCGGGCTGCGCCGATGTCGGCGAACTGGCCGACCAGGCAGCGCGCAAACTGACCAGCGATGGTGCCGGTCAGATGTTCTGCCTGGCCGGAATAGGCGGCCGGGTCAGCGGTATCATGAAATCCACCGAGGCGGCCGGATCGATTCTGGCCATTGACGGCTGCCCGCTTGACTGCACCCATAAGACGCTTGATGTCGCCGGCTTTGCCCGGATCAACCACCTGCGCCTGAGCGATCTCGGCTTCGAGAAGGGCAAGACCGAGGTCAACCAAGCCTCCATTGCCGCCGTTATCGACAAGGCCAAACTTTTCCTGTGAACAGGAGCCCGCGCGTGAACAAGACAGTTATCAGTGGCCTGGTCGCGGCCTTTGTCATTTTGGTCGCCTCGTTATTGCTCAAACCAGATGATGCCACGGTCGCCCGTGCCGAATCCGCACCGCAGGCGCCGGTGGCCGGCATGGTGACCATGGTCGACCTGGGCGCCAAGGAATGCATCCCTTGCAAGATGATGGCCCCGATCATGGAGGAACTGGAAAAGGAATACCAGGGCCGGGCAGCGGTGGTCTTCATCGATGTCTGGAAGAATCCCGGGGCTGGCCAGCAGTTCGGCATCCGGTCCATTCCCACCCAGATCTTTTACGACGCCCAAGGTAAGGAAATCAGCCGGCACGAGGGTTTTCTCGACAAGCAGTCCATTGTCGCCACCTTAGTTAAACTGGGGGTCCAGTAGACCGTGGATCAGTTCTTCCTCGCTATCAACGCCTGGATGGGTCAGGGCCTCCTGCTCGGGGGCCTTGGCTGTTTTCTCTGGGGCATGGTCAGCGTCCTGTTCAGCCCCTGCCACATGGCCTCGATCCCGCTCATCGTCGGCTATGTCGCCGGCCAGAACCAGGCGGTTGCTGGCCGCAAAGCAGCCCTGTACGCAGTGGTGTTCACTTCGGGGCTTTTTCTCACCATCGCCGCCGTTGGGGTTATCTGCACCCTGCTGGGCCGCATGCTCGGCGATGTCGGCCCCTACATGAGCATTGTCGTCGGCCTGGTCCTGGTCTGGGTGTCGCTGGATATTCTCGGGGTTGCCGCCTGCTCCATGTCCGGCGGCCTCATGGCCCGAATCAAGGTCAAGGGGCTACCTGGGGCCTTTGTCCTCGGCCTGGCCTACGGCATTCTCTCAGGCTCCTGCACCTTCGGATTCATCGCCCCGATCCTGGCCATCATCACGGTGCAGCAGCAGGTGCTGACCGGGATCGTGTTCATTGTGCTCTTCGGCATCGGCCACTGCATTCCCATTGCCATGGCCGGCAGTTCCACGGCCCTGGTCAAACGCTTTCTCGACAACAGCGCCTGGCAGCAGGGCAGCGGCCTGTTTCGCAAGATCGCCGGCGTCGGCATCGGTGCAATGGGGCTCTACTTCATCGGCCAACCGCTGCTGGCCATGGTCCAGGCGAGTTGACCACCTCTGTGCCCGCCTCATGATGACTCCTGCTCCCGACAAGATCTATCTCGAGGTCACCACGCGCTGCAACCTGCGCTGTTCCATGTGCCCCAAATTTGCCGAGGGCAGCGCCATCGCCGAAGCCGACCTGGGGCTGGACCTGTTTCGGCGACTGCTGCCCTCGCTCGCCAGGACCCGGATGCTGGTGCTCAACGGCCTTGGCGAACCGCTGCTCCACCCCGAGTTGGAAACTATGATCGCCCTGGCCCGTGAAGTCATGCCCGCAGAGGGCCGCATCGGCTTTCAAAGCAACGGGTTGCTGCTCAGCCGGGATCGCGCCGAAAGGCTGGTCAGGGCCGGGCTGGATCTGCTCTGCCTGTCGCTGGACGACCTGCGACCGGAGGGGGACGGCGGACCGGGGCGGGAGAGCCACCAGTTGGCCGCGGTGGAACGAGCCCTCGGACACCTTGCCGCGGCAAAACAAGCAACCGGCCTGCCCGTGCAGACGGGGGTGGAGATGGTGCTGCAGACGGAGAATTTCCGCCAATTGCCGGCCTTCATCGACTGGGCCCATGACCGCGGCGTCGATTTCCTCATCGCCAGCCACCTCTTTGCCTATGACGGCGGCCTGAGCGGACAGAGCCTGTTCAATCCGAGCTGCGACGAGGCCACGCGCCTCTTTGCCCGCCACCAGGCAGAGGCTAAGGCGCAGGGGCTTGATTTGGCCGACCTGAAAGCGGCCCGGCTCCGCTTTGTCAAGCGGCCCACGGATCACTTGCTCCTGGCTATCGGCGAGGCCATGGCCCGGGAGGCGCGGGAGCGGGATATAGCCGTTCATCTCGACAATCTGATCGCCTGGAGCGGCCGGGACATGGACGAGGTCGAGGCAATCTTCCGTACTGCCGGACAGCTGGCAATGGAACTCGGAATATCCCTTGCCCTGCCGCCATTGCTTGCCCTCCATGGCCAGGACCGAGCCTGTCCATTCATCGAGGACCGGGCGGTATGCATCGATGTGCACGGTCGGGTCATGCCCTGCCATTTTCTCTGGCATGCCTGTCCCGGTATGGTCAACCGAACGGCCATCCAGGTGGTTGAACGCTCCTTTGGCCAAATCGGCGAGGCGCCGCTTGCGGCCATCTGGCAGGGCGCCGATTTTGCCGCCTTCCGCGCCGAGGCAGGCAGAAACGACTACACCGCCTGTTTCAGCTGCACCTCGGCCCCCTGCGGCGACCTGGTCAACGCCAACATCCTGGACACGCACGACTGCTACGGCAGCCGCGTCCCCTGCGGCCACTGCCCGTGGGGAATCGGCTGGCTCAAATGCTTGTGATCGAATATGATGGCCCGGCCGGCGGTGCGTGAATTCCCGGCCGGAACAACCACACCATCACCAAGGGGGAGCGGATGCAGAAGAGCAACGAGATCGTCGCCCAGGCCGACCAGGAGATGCTGGTCCGGATCGTCATGGATGGATTTCGCCGGACCATGGTCCATTACGGCCTGTGGCTGGCTGAGGTCGAGCACCAGGTCGGCCTGGACGAGGCCCTGGCGGTGGAGGACGAGGTCTGGCAGGCCAGCCTGGGCAACCAGATGGACCGGCTCGGCAAAACGCTCGGATTTGCGGTGGAGAACGGCGCACCCGCGGCACTCAAGGCACTGCCGCGCGAGGCCCTGCTTGATCTGATCGAGAAGCTGAGCATCAACTGGCTGGCCAACGACGGCATCTGGTTCCAGGCCGTGGAGAAGCGGTTCGGTATGGGGGATGCCAAGCGGTGCAACGACACCTGCTGGACCCGCTACTCGCCCTACGAGGCCGCGCGGATCAAACGACTGCTCAACCTGCCCGAACAGGGCGGCATCCCGGCCCTGCAGCAGGCGCTCGCCCTGCGCATGTACGCCTTCATCAACACCCAGTCCATCGAGATCGTGGACGAGCACTGTCTCCTCTTTTACATGAACGACTGCCGGGTCCAGGCGGCGCGCAAGCGCAAGGGGCTGCCCGACTATCCATGCAAATCCGCCGGCATGGTCGAGTACCCCGCCTTTGCCCGCACCATTGACGCCCGCATCCGCACAGAATGCGTCGGCTGCCCGCCCGACCCCCATCCGGACGGGTGGTTCTGCGCCTGGAAATTCTGCATCGACCAGCCGTAACGAGTCCGGGACCGGCCGCGCTCCGGCCGGTCCCTCTCCACTCGCCTCGCCCATCTCGCACACCCCCCTCCCCAACCCGCCTTCCCGCCATCGCTCCCGCCCTATTCCCTGTGCTTTGAAAAGCCGAGCCCCATCACTTGCCCACCTTGGGCGCCAGCAAAAGCACCTGACATCCTTGCACATTGTGCATGTTGTGCAAAATAAAAAAATAATTGCACAAGGTTTTTTTTCCCTTTATACAACCCGTACGTCAATCCACAGGACCAATTTCTGTTCTGATTCGAAGAGGTTTGGTCATCGGACGTTCATACGCACAGCATATTGCACAAAGGAGGTGGCTGATGGAGTCGAAGGGTATGGGCAACGGCAAGGATCTGCTGAGCGCTGTCACTCGCAGGGATTTCATGAAGTTCTGCACAGCCGTAGCAGCGACAATGGGTCTGCCGGCAAGCATGGTGCCGACAATCGCCGAGGCAGTGACCTCGCCCAGACGGCCGCCGGTCATCTGGCTTTCGGGTCAAGAGTGCACAGGCTGCGTCGAATCGCTGCTGCGCACCGGCCATCCGACGCTTGAGCATCTCATTTTCGACCTGATCTCGCTCGAGTATTCCGAGACCCTCAATGCCGGCTCGGGCCACCAGGCCGAGGAACACCGCGCCAAATCCATCGAGGAGAACAAGGGCAAGTTCATCCTCGTGGTCGATGGCGCCATTCCGGTCAAGGACAAGGGCGTCTACTGCATGATCGCGGGCAAGCCGGTACTGGACATCCTCAATGAAACCGCGCCGCTGGCCGCCGCCGTCATCGCCATCGGCTCCTGCGCCGCCTGGGGCG
>JBGSPP010000133.1:0-3914 GCA_041738515.1 Desulfobulbus sp. | reverse complement strand
TCGGCGTCGCAGCCACCGGCGCAGATGTTGACCCGGTGGCTCCCTGGCGGCCGGCCCCGGCCCAACTCCTCCATGATCGGCAACAGCGGCGTCTGCGGTTCGCCGGAGCGAATCCGGCCCGCCTTGTCCTTGTGCAGCGGCACGGAATTGAAGTTGACCGACAGCGGCCCGACCGGGGCGTCGTAGGCGTTGTCGCTGTCCTCCCGGCCCGGGACCTGGCGGTTCAGGGCAAAGGCGGTGTCGTCGATATACAGATTCCGCACTCGCTGCAACCCCAGTTCGCGCAGCGTGGTCACAATAGTGGCGATCTCTTCGGTCATCAGGGTCGGATCGCCAAACCCCTTGATATACAGATTGTCCTGGCTATCGAGGTGGAACTCGGTGACAAAACGGTACTCGGGACCGAGGATGCGCAAGGCGGCCAGCACCGTGGCAATCTTGATGATGCTGGCCGGCAGCATCGGCTGGTCGATATGGCAGGTCTCGAGCAGGCGGCCGTTGTTGTCGGCCACGCCATAGGCGCCGCCCTCGGGCTGGTCACCCAGGAAGCGGCAATCGGCCCGGGCAGTGTGGGCGAGACCGCAGACCAGTACCACCAACGACAAACCCCGAAGACATCCGGCAAGGATGTCCCCGGGGCGGGTGGAGAGGATCGGCCGCGAATCAGCCGATCTTGGGCAGGCGGGCGAGCGAGGCATCGATCTGCGCCTGCGGATAGGTGTAGTCGCTCAGCTTGCCGCTGAAGTAGTTGTCATAGGCGGCCATGTCGATCAGGCCGTGGCCGGAGAAGTTGAACAGAATGGTCTTGGGCTCCTTGGGATCCTTCATCGCCTCGATGATCGCCCCGCGGATGGCGTGGGTGGTCTCAGGCGCCGGGATAATGCCCTCGGTCCTGGCGAACAGGACGCCAGCCTCGAAACATTCCATCTGGTGCAAGGCCTTGGGCGTGACGATGCCGTCGCGTACCAGGGCCGAGACGATGGGCGCCATGCCGTGGTAGCGCAGGCCGCCGGCGTGGATGCCGGGCGGGACGAAATCATGACCAAGGGTGTACATATAGAGCAGCGGTGTCATCATGGCCACGTCGCCCGAGTCGTAGGCCAGCTTGCCGCCGGTCATGCTCGGGCAGGAGGCCGGCTCGTAGCCGACGAACTCGATCTTGCGGCCTTCAAGGTAGTCCGGAATAAAGGGGGCCAACAGGCCGGCGAAGTTGGAACCGCCGCCGCAGCAGCCGACGATCACGTCCGGGTATTCGCCGGCGATCTCCATCTGCTTCTTGGCCTCCAGACCGATGATCGACTGGTGCAGGACCACGTGATTGAGCACCGAACCCAGGGCGTAGTTGGTGTCGCTGCGGCTCGATGCGTCCTCGAGCGCCTCGGAGATGGCCATGCCGAGCGTGCCGGGGGTGTCGGGGAACTCGGCCAGCAGTGCCCGGCCGGTCTTGGTGTCCGGGCTGGGGCTGGCCACGACCTCGGCGCCGTAGGTCTGGATGACGAACTTCCGGTACGGCTTCTGGTCATAGGAGACCCGCACCATGTAGACCTTGCACTCCAGGCCGAACTTGGAGGTGGCCAGGGCCAGGGCCGAGCCCCACTGACCGGCGCCGGTTTCGGTAGTCAGCCGTTTGACCCCTTCCCGTTTGTTGTAGTAGGCCTGGGGCACAGCCGAGTTCGGCTTGTGGCTGCCCACCGGGCTGACGCCCTCGTTCTTGAAATAGATCTTGGCCTTGGTGCCCAGGGCCTCCTCCAGCTTGTTTGCCCGCACCAGCGGCGAGGGCCGCCAGATCTTATAGACCTCCATGACCTCCTGGGGGATGTCGATGAACCGCTCCTGGCTCATCTCCTGCTCGAGCAGGCCCATGGGGAAGACAGCGGCCAGTTTCTCCGGGCCCATGGGCTGGAGGGTCTGCGGATCCAGGGGCGGCTGCAGGCCATTGGGGATATCGGGGACCACGTTGTACCATCTGGTCGGCATCTCATCTTCGCGCAGTACGATCTTCTTCATGTTTGCTCCTTGCATATCCATGGGGTGCGGCCGGCCCGGATGTCTTCCAGGCAGCGGTCTTGCCGATATCGTCGCTGGGGCCTCCGCCCTGCCCGCCCGCTGTTTCCTGATCGGCTCTATCTACAGTAAACCTGCGAATTTCTCAAGACGGCTTCACCACCTCGCGAGCCTCGGTTTTCAGAATTCCGGCCATGAGCGCCTCCTCGCCGGTGAACCCGAGGACCTTTTCCAGAATTTCCCGGGGTGAAACCCCCGGCTGGCCCTGGTGGCTGAAGAGGTCCATGACCAGGTGATCGCCCTGCAACTCCAGCCGGCCGACCAGGGGTCGGATATCCAGCTCCTTGTGCCGGTTTTTGCGGAACCGGTCGATGAGGAACTGCTCCTGGGCAAGGAACCCGGCAAGCCGTGCATGCACCTCCGGCCGGGCCAACGCCGGCGCGAGCACCTCGTAGGTGAGCAGGCTGCACTGGGCCACGCCGCGGGGCGCGGTCACAATCGACGTGACCCGGATGGACGGGGGCAGGCAGCGGTTGATCAGTTCCGCCGCCTCTGCCAGCGAACCCAGCGGCCGGGAGAGGTCCATGTCGAAATACTCGGCCAGGCTCTCCACCCCGACCGGCAGGGCCTGGCTGAAGCCGACCTGAGGCGTGGGATTGAACCCTTGCGAAAAGACCACCGGCAATCCTGTCCGGTGCAGGGTGCGGAAGACTAGTTGCAGCACTTCGAGATGACCGTAGGCGCGGCTTGCGCCCCTGCGGCTGTAGTGCACCCGGTAGGTGAATTTCTGCTGCCCGCGCGGTTCCGCCTGGGGCTGGGTCGCGATCGATTGCAGCGGCAGGAGTTCCGGGGCGGGCTGCACCACCGGCCTGATGGTGGCAAAATCGCAGAGGCCGCAGCCCTGGCAACCGTGCAGGCGGCAATCCGGGGTGTACTCCCGGGCCAGCGCCCGCCGGTGTTCCTCTTTGAGAAAGGCGCGGTCCACGCCGCTGTCCAGGTGATCCCAGGGCAGGATTTCGTCGATGTCTCGCCGCCGCAGGTAACGTTCCAATTCGATGCCGCACTGTGCGGCCGCCTGTCGCCAGCGCGCCAGGCTGAAGTGCTCAGTCCAGCTGTCAAGCCGGGCCCCGTCCCGCCAGGCTGCTTCGATCAGGCGGCCAAGACGCCGGTCGCCGCGGGAGAAAACGCCTTCGATCAGCGACTGTTCCGGGTCGTGCCATTTGAGCTTGAAGCCCTTGAGCGGCGTCAGCTGCTTGAGTCGATTGATCCGCCGCCGGGACTCCTCCAGACTGAGCTGCGGCTCCCACTGAAAGGGCGTGTGCGGTTTGGGGACAAAGGTGGCCAAACCCAGATTGACCTGCACCATCCGCCCGCCGCGCTGCCCGGCCTGCTGGCGGGCCTTGCGGGCGAGTTCGACGATCGCCTCCACGTCCTCGTCGGTCTCGGTGGGCAGCCCGACCATGAAGTACAGCTTGATCAGCTTCCAGCCCAGACCAAAGGCGTCGCGGCAGGTGGCGAGCAGATCCTCCTCGGTGATGCCCTTGTTGATCACCTCGCGCAACCGGTCGGTGCCGGCCTCGGGCGCCACGGTGAAGCCGGTTTTTCGCACCCGCTTGATCTGCTCCATAATCTCGGGTGTCAAAGTTCCGACCCGCATCGACGGCATGGACACCGCCACATGCTCGCCGCTGAACCGGTCCATCAGGCTGGTCAGGGTCAGGCCCAGGCAGGAGAAGTCGCCGGTGGAGAGGCTGAGCAGGGCCAGTTCCTCAAACCCGCTGCTGGCGATGCCGCGCATGGCCAGTTCCATGATCTCGGCCAGCGGCCGCTCCCGCACCGGGCGGTAGATCATCCCGGCCTGGCAGAACCGGCAGCCGCGGGTGCAGCCGCGGGCTATCTCGATCCCGAGC
>JBGSPP010000097.1:0-7623 GCA_041738515.1 Desulfobulbus sp. | reverse complement strand
GGCCTTCCGCGGCGGGCCCACGGCAGTGATCAGCACGGCCGGGGTATTTCGTTTCGACGAACAAGAAGGCTTCATGTACCTGGACACCTGCCACCCGGGCAAGACGTCTGCGGAGATCAGCGACCTGTGCCAGTTTGATCTGGACATCTCCCGGGTGGCGGGCGAAACCGCGCCGCCCACCCGCGAGGAGCTGCGGATCATCCATGAGGTGCTCGACCCGGATGAAATCTTCATCCCTAAGGTGAAGAAGGCCTGAATATTGCCTGTATGACTGTAGTGTCTCGAGGGCGTTGCCGGTGCAGGCAACGCCCTTTGTGTTTATGCGCCCGACGTGGGCTGGATCTGGGATCCGTCTCAGAGAGGCAACAAATGGCGGGAGTCTATTCTGCTGGACCTGATGGATGAAACCAGGCAATTTGGCAAACTGAAGGGTTGGACGCCCTGCCATCTGGGGCGAGGCGAATACAAACAGATGGGCCTTGGAGAACGAGGGGATGGAAGGGACAAACGGGAGCGGTGCGGGAAAACGGCTGCCGCTGCCCGAGCCACGAAGGAGCAACAGGCCCTCCGGAAAAGGGCCCCTTTGGGGGGCGGGACAATGCCGTGACCTGCCGCCGACGCGCAAGCGCACGGATCAGGCCGGCAAATCACGCTGGCAACCGTCCTCTCATCAGCAACGTCGTCGGTGGTGCGGCTCAGCAACTGGGCAGATAACGGGCTTCCTGCTCGAGCCACTGGAGGGCGCGGCTAAAGAATTTCGCCTCACTGACGCTGACCTCTGCATATTCCTGATTGGCTGCCAGCGGCAGTTGGTCGGAACTGATGCGGATTTCCTTGTCGCCGGGGTGGCGAAGCACCACGGTGCGGTCCTTCTGGCAGAGGCCTTCCTCGAACACCGACATCAGGGTATCGGTATTGAACACGGTGACCTCGTCGTCGATGTTGGCATCCCGCAGGTCAAGCACCAGTTCGCGGCAACGGGCCATGCCAAGCATGGTCTGGGCCACCAGGAGCACGTCCCAGGCGTCGCCTTCGTCCATGGTGCCGCCGACGACCACGGTAAACACGGTGCCGTCACTGTTTTTTCTGATTCGAAATCGCATATCTCCCTCCCTTGGAAGCATTATCAGTCCTTGATACATATGCAGTGGTCGATGGGGTTCAGGCTATGGTGCAAGGTTCGGACGAATATGCCCGTCCCTGTCCTGTTCTTATCGACCGTTTCCATGCAAAAAGTGAGAACAAAGCGGGAGAGAGTCAAAATTTCATCGGCCTTATGCTGCAATTCCTTTCTTCATTGATAACAAATCACCGGATAAAAAACAGCGGCAAGGTCAGGAACAGGGCAGCGAGAGGCGCAATGACATGGTCACGACAGTCCCGGGCTGCACCTGCTCCCGTGGGTATGCTCCTGAAAATGGTTCGATGCACCCCGGCGTCAGAACGGGATCACCAGTTTGCACAGCAGTTTGTCCCCTTCCGGCCTGTTTTCTGCTTCCATTTCCATGACATATTTGAATTCAACGAAACCACCCGATTTGAAATCATATTTGACCGCAGGCCCGACGGCAAACACCTGCCCCCGGTTGCCGTCGTTGGCATCGGCGCCGGGACCGTCGTCATCGGTCACCTGCTTGTAATAGTAGCCCTGGGCACCGAATTTCCAGGCATTGATCTGGTAGCCGACGGCATAGTCGAAATGAAATTCCTGGCCTGAGGTGTAGTCGGTATCGGTGTTTTCCGTGTTGAAATCATACATGAATTTCGCCGACAGCTCGAGGCCGTTGTCCGCCAGCCAAGTGACGCCGACGATCGGCTCAATGGTCCAGTAGTTCCTGCCCAGGTTGACCAGATCCTGCTCGTCGTACGCACCGATCGGAGCGGTGATGTCAAAGGCTGCCACGGCGTGCAGTTGTTTGCTGAAATGCCAGGCCAGGACAGGGCCGACGGTGAGGTCCCCCACCCCACTCTTGGTGTCGTCGCCCAGACTGGTGTCGACGCTGGCATGCATCAGGGTGATGAGTCCATGCGCGCCGAGGGTCCCTCCCAGCAATCCCTTGTCCGACATATACAGGAAACGCGAGGCGTTGGCGGTCACATCGACTTGGAAGTCGATCGGCACCTCATCGCCGTTGCCGTCATTCAGGCGGTCCGCGGAATAATGGACCAGATAGTTGACATAGTAAAATCCCGGAGGCGGGAGCGCGGAGACGAGAAAGCCTTCGGCCCCATTGGGATAGGCTCCGCCGCCGCCTTCCGTCGCCTGCACATCGGGGCAGTGCAGAGCAGGCGGCAGCGCAAGGATTGCGCCCAGCAGACAGACCTGTTTGACGATTTGTTCAACACCTGCACGTTGCATGCTGTTCTCCCTCAATTTGGATATCCTGACGATGCCGCCGGCAAACAACCATTTGTCCGCCGGCAGCAAAAATAGCCGACACTTGGCTCAAGGCCAACTGTTTTCAGCCTGTTTTTCTCCGATTTTCCCCTCATTTCATCCGCCAGTTCCAACGCCTCATTGCGGCTGGCGGTCAACTCGCCAACCCCTTAGGTATCAGGGAGTTCAGGGTTGTTGTGACAGGCGGCGGCGGATATGGTGGCAGAAGTGGGGCGAACATCGGGGAACATCGTGCAGAGCCGCTCTTGCGGAGGCCTGCCTGGACACGGCGGCAAGGTGCGGGCCGGCTCCCTAACAACGGATCGGTGCGGACTGCTGGTGGCGCACGCACTCCCCCGCTGTCACTGAGCGAAACAGGGAAAGAGCGCCGGATTCATTGACCGGCAACGTGGTTTTGGCTAAATTTGATTGGCGGGGATGTCGATACACAAATAATGAATGGGTGCGTAACCCGTTCCACGGCAAGGCATATCAGGGGCGATCGCATGCACTACACCATCAAACCAGGCGACACCATCACGGACGTGACCACGCGTTTGGGCACGGACTTTGCCACCCTGAGAAAGACCAATCCCGCCGCAGTCGGTAAATCGAAGAAAACCGGCGACTGGATCGTCAAGGCCGGCGCCACGGTCTCCTCGCAGGCCGCTTTTGCTGATATCCTGGCCAAGAACACTGCCCTGCGTCAAGGCAAAACCACCTCTGCCGCCCAAACCGCGTCCTCCACCCGGCAGACCGGCGCGGCAGGCGAAACCAGCCTGAAGCATGTGCTGAAGAAAGGGGAGACCATCTGGGGTCTGGCGACGCAGAAGTACCATGTCGACCCGGATGCAATTCTGAAAGCCAACAACATCACTGACCCAAAAAATCTGCAGGTGGGCCAGGCCATCACCATCCCGACCGAGTCCAGCGATGCCGGAACAGCTGAAGCCGAAGAAGTGGTGGCCAGCTGGTATGGCAGGTACCATCACGGCCGGCCCATGGCCAATGGCCAGCCCTTCAACATGCATGGCCTCACCATCGCCCACAAGGACATGCCTCTGGGCACCCGGGTGGAACTGGAAAACCCGGATACCGGCCAGAAGGCCGAGGCCGTGGTCACCGACCGGGGGCCATATATCCGTGGCCGCGACGTCGACCTCAGCTACCGCCTGGCCAAGCAGCTGTCGATGACCAGACAGGGCGTTGCCAACCTCAAGATGCGGGTGCTCTGAACACCGCGCCTCGCCCTTCCCTCCGCTCAGAACCGGTGCAGAACGCCGGCTTCCCCCCCCAGCCCGCCTCGATCCCAGCCATTGCTTTACTGACAGAATACCCGGGTCCGTAACGCGCGGCCAACAAGGAGTTGTTTGCGGCCTGAGGCCACCCGTGCCCAGACTTCGGTCTTTCTCAGGCCTTGTCCCCGATCTTCATGGAAACAATGGTGCCAGGTCCATCCGCAGGCCGGCGCGGCTCCCAGGCATAGAGGCCAAGGCCAACGGAGCAGCCGACGATACCGGCGATCTCCCAGGGGCTGAGCGCCTCGCCAAGGAAGGCCCAGGCCAGCAGCGCCGTGGTCACGGGCACGAACGAGGTGAACAGCGAGACCGTGATGGTGCCGATATGGCGGATGGCGTAGGCCACGCAGGCCATGGCCAGGATGTTGATGACCAGGCCTTGATATATGGCCTGAACAGCCATATCGTGCAGGGAAGACTGAAAAAGATTGTGGGGGAACACGAACCACAGCGGCGCGAACAGGGCCACGTTGACCACCGGCACAATCACGATCACGTCCTGCCAAGTCATCTTGTACAGCCGGATGCCGGTCATGTGACCGGTGTAACAGACCGCGGCGGCGAGCAGCATGGCGATGCCAGCGGATTGGCCCAGCGAGAAGACCGAGCCGCCGGTCATGACAATGTTGGCCAGGAAGATCAAGCCGATGGCCAGGTATCGGTGGACCGCGATCCGCTGCTTGAAGAGGAACCAGGCCACCACCGCGCCCAGCACAGGCAGCATGCCGTTAACCAGCACACCGGCGTGGGCAGCGCGCAGCACCTTGAGGCCATAGAAGGAAAACATGGTGTAGGGAAAGCCGACCCCCAGGCCGACCATCAGGTACTGATGCAGGGGGAATTTCCGCCAGGGATAGCGGATCACCAGCGGCGCCAGGGCCACCAGGGTGGTCAGGTAGCGCAGCAGGGTGATGTCGGCCGGTTCCAGGCTGGTGTGGACGCCATACCGCGAAAGCGTGATCCAGCCGGACCAGAACAGCACCATGGCCGAGGCCGCGAGATAGGGTCTGAGGTTGTGCATAGGCGTTCAGTCTTACTGCAGTTTCCCGGGTTCGGCAAGCGACTTGCCGCCATGTCACCGGACGCCGGGCCCTGACGCCACGACCGGTATGGACCTTTTACCCTGATCAGGAATGCACGCAATGACAAAACATATACAACCCTCAGGAACCCTCGACAGCCTTCGCTTCGACAACCGGTTCCTCAATGAGCTGCCCGTTGACCCGTCAGCCCAGAATCGGCGCCGCCAGGTCTTTGGCGCCTGCTCCTCGCGCGTGTCGCCGTCCCGAGTTTCGGCGCCGAAACTGGTGGCCTATTCTGCAGAAACCGCTGCCCTGCTTGGCCTATCGCCGCGCGAATGCGAAACCGATCGCTTTCTCCAGGTGTTCAGCGGCAACCGGCTGCTGCCTGGCATGGATCCGCATGCCGCCTGCTACGGCGGCCACCAGTTCGGCAACTGGGCAGGACAGCTGGGCGACGGCCGGGCCATCAACCTGGGCGAGGTGGTCAACCCCCAGGACCAGCACTGGACCCTGCAGCTCAAGGGCGCGGGGCCGACCCCTTACTCCCGCAACGCGGACGGCCTGGCCGTCCTACGCTCCTCCCTGCGCGAATTTCTCTGCAGCGAGGCCATGCACCATCTGGGCGTACCCACTACCCGGGCACTCAGCCTGGTCCTCACCGGCGAGCCGGTGGAGCGCGACATGTTCTACGACGGCCATCCGGCTGAGGAACCCGGGGCCATTGTCTGCCGGGTGGCGCCTTCATTCCTCCGCTTCGGCAATTTCGAAATTTTAACAGCCCGCAACGAACAGGCGGTGCTCAGGCAACTGGCCGACCACACCATCCGCACCCTCTTTTCCCATCTGGGACCGCCCTCGCCCGAGGTCTACAGCCAGTGGTTAGCCGAGATCTGCCGAACCACCGCCGAACTGATGGTCCACTGGCTGCGGGTCGGTTTTGTCCACGGGGTGATGAACACCGACAACATGTCGATCCTCGGCCTGACCATCGACTACGGTCCCTACGGCTGGCTGGAGGACTACGACCCCACCTGGACGCCCAACACCACCGACGCCCATGGCCGCCGCTACTGCTTCGGACGCCAGCCGCAGATCGCCCACTGGAACCTGGCCCAGCTGGCCAACGCCCTTCTGCCCCTGGTGGGCGAGACCGAGTTGCTGGAACAGGCCCTGCGCGACTATCCGCGCCAGTTTGAGCAGGGCTGGCAGGCAGCCATGGCAGCCAAACTCGGGTTTGCGGCCTTTGTCCCGGACACCGATCAGAAACTGATAGAAGACCTGCTGCGCCTGCTGCCCGAGGTCGAGACCGACATGACCATCTTTTTTCGCCGCCTGGCCGTGGTGCAAGCCAGAGCCAACGGCAGCGCGTTGCCGCCCGAGATGCTGATGGCCCCGCTGCTGCCTGCCTATTACCAACCTGAACAGCTCACCGCAACCTATCGCGATCGTCTCCACGCCTGGCTGGACCGCTACCAGCAGCGTCTGCGCCAGGACGGCATGGCCAACGAGGCGCGACAGGCGCGGATGGACGCGGTCAACCCCTGCTATGTGCTGCGCAATTACCTGGCGCAGCTGGCCATCGACGCGGTCGGCCAGGGCGACTTCGCCCCGGTGCGGGAACTGCTCGATGTGCTCCGCCATCCCTATGACGAACAACCCGGCCGGGAACGCTTTGCCGAGAAGCGGCCGGAATGGGCCCGGCATCGCCCCGGCTGCTCCATGCTCTCATGCAGTTCGTGAACACAACTTCCATAAACACTGGAATATTCGATGGATAGAAGCAACCATTGGCAGGCGGTATTCTTTGACTTCGACGGCGTCATCGCCGACTCGATGGACATCAAGGCCCGGGCCTTTGCCGAGCTGTTTGCCGAGTACGGTCCGTCCGTGCAGGCAGGGGTGGTCCGTTTTCACCTGGACAACGGCGGCATGCCGAGGCATCGCAAGTTGCGCCACTGTTGCGAGCGTATCGCCGGCATGGCGGTGGACGACAGTCACCTTGACCGCCTGGGCCGGCGATTTGCCGAACTGGTCTTCGACGGCGTGCTGGCAGCACCACTGATGCCAGGCGCCGTCGAATCGCTGCGCCTGCTCGAACGCGAGCAGATTCCCGCCTTTGTCGTCTCGGCCACCCCGCACGAGGAGATGAACCGCGTCGCCGAGCGCAAGGGTCTGCGGGAATACTTCCTCGAGGTCCACGGGTCGCCCCGGAGCAAGACCGAGATCGTCGCCGATGTTGTCAGTCGGTTCGATTTTGCCCCCCAGCGATGCCTGTTTGTCGGCGACGCTCTGGCGGACCTTCGCGCTGCCCGCGACACCGGCCTGCACTTCCTCGGCATTGTCCCGGCCGGGAGCGCCTCTCTCTTTCCTGAAGGCACAACCATTTCGGCCACGGTGCTCATCCCTGCCGCGCCGGCCTGCGGGCCTTTGGCCGACCCAGGTAGGTCTTGACAGGGTCGGGCGCGTTTCTTATACAGAGTGACTATTTCTTGCAGGGGTGGCCCCAGGCCTGAGATGAGACCCGTTGAACCTGATCTGGATAATTCCAGCGAAGGGAATTGCAGAAACTCTCGCCGCCTTTTTCCCTGCCTTTCCACGATGTTTGCGTTTACAGGAAAAAGGTGTCCGCATGTCCCAGTTCGCCGCACTCGCCGCCGACAATCTCGCCAGAATCCGTCGCGACAAACCGCTTATCCATAATATCACCAACTTCGTGGTGATGAACTTCACCGCCAACGTGCTCCTGGCCGCCGGCGCCTCGCCGGTCATGGCCCACGCCGAGAACGAGGTCGAGGAGATGGTCGCCCATGCCGGCGCTCTGGTGCTCAACATCGGCACCCTCACCGACAGCTGGGTCGCCTCCATGATCAAGGCCGGCCGCCGCGCCTCCGAACTGGGCAAGCCCGTGGTCCTCGACCCGGTGGGT
>JBGSPP010000107.1:0-17576 GCA_041738515.1 Desulfobulbus sp. | reverse complement strand
CGTGTCAAGAATGAAGATATAGATCGTGTGCCTACAAAATTTGAAAAATAAACGTCACTTAAAAAATCAACCCGCTGAATTCACATGGAATTTTTCAGGCCATTGATCAAAAATCGCCCTACAGGGTGAAAACCCAAGTCAGGTGCCCCTCTGGAGACCTATACTTGTTTGCGTGTGCCAACAAAACGACGCTTGCCCCTTTGCTGGTCAACCTCCGGCACAGGACAAAGAACTCCTTGACCGCACTTTTCAGCATCAGGTCGGCAAATTTCTTCAGAGTATCAAAGATGAAAACCCAGTTGGTAAGATCGGAGTTAGAATCGGCTATTTGGTGAAGTGCTGTCTTGAGTCCGTCTATACTGGTCCCCTCATTGGCGTCGGCGTTGATGAATTTGAATCCGTGCAGATCCGCTATTTCCTTCATTGCCTTGTGCTCTGATGGTGGGCTGTCGGCATCGCAGTACCAAACGGTTAATCCGCGACCTGCCAATTCTGGGGCGACGTGGCGATAGAAGTAAGCGGTCTTCCCCGCTCCGCTCAGTGCAACGACGACAAGGATATGTTGGCGGATAAGAAGGTTCGGAGATAAAAACTCTTCCTTTCCCAGCCGATCGACGTATTGCCGTTTCACCTCGAAAGCCTCCAATATCTTTGCCGGATCAAAAGAATGCTGTGTTGACTGCTGCTGCTCGCCGGTGTTACCCTGGTCGGCCTGCTGCCAGTCCTCCCCCGTCCAGCGCCAGCCGGTGGCATTTGCCATCTTGAACACTGTCTTGATCGTAACGATCTTATCCCTGACGCTATCGAATGATTCCCACCTGTAGGTGCAATCTCCCTCTTTGTGTTTGGCTCCGTTGCTCGACCAGGTGTCCCACATTGCCAGGGCGTCAGCAGAGCCCCCCGTGTGGTCGTGCAGCGCCATGCCAACAGATAGCCACTCGCTGTACCCCATGTCCGGATTCAGCACGGACAGCGCGGCCATGATTTCGTCTTTGTCAGCTATAGGGCGTCCAGGTGCTGGTGGCGCCTTCGGCTGCCGTACCACTGGTGGGAACAGCTTGACCGCCTCTTCATAGGAAATGGGCAGGGCGTTGGATTGCGCGACGATCCGGACCTTGTGCGGACGCTCCGGGTTTTTCGTGTGATAGAAACCGGGCAGCCTCAAGACGCGGGAAAGGTCGGCCGCGCTCGGGTCGGATCCGTAGTCTTGAACCAAGCGGTCTTGAAAACCTTGGAAAGCCTCTATGGGGCAGCCATCAAGGAGCACATGCCGGTGATGCTTTTCCGGTGAGGATTCCACGGTGATGTGCGGCTCAATCGGTAATTCGGGGCAGCCGGGGCGGTCCTGCTCCTGCCATATGGCGCGGACGCGGGTAATATTCTTCTTTGACCGACCGGTACCATCGGTGGCGTTGACGGTGACAAATATCCCCGCTCCAAGCTGGTTCAGTCTGCATAGCTCGGCCCGGTGCTGTTCTATGGTCCCAATCAGGACGCGGGTAAGAGATGGGTCTTTCCGGTCCTTGCGGTCATCGAACGTCTGGAAGACGTGCGTATCGGTGTCCTCGTCCAGCAGGTTGAGGAACCGTTTCGCTTCCGTCAGATCGGGAGATAGAACCTTCTCTTTGTCGAAAATCTTTGTCAAATCCTTCACCTTTTTCCAGGGGGTGCCCCGAGCCGGCCGGTTTCCCGGCCCGGGGCGGTTGTTGCCGGTCAGGCGCCGGCGTCGGCAATGCGCTTTTCTGCTCGCAGGACTACTTCCCTCATGCTGTCCCGGCTCATTCCAACAGCGGTTGCGCAAACTGCCAACGCAGCGTCCAGGTTGTCCTTCAATTCAACGTTACCGCCCCTCTCTTTGAGGAACCGGTCGGTTGAGTACCCTTCACAGACGCTCAAAACCTCGGCCATGTCACGTAAACCGGTAATGGCTTGCGAAGCGTTCAAGAGCGTTTCAAGGTCAACTGTGAGTTGGATAAATTCATCTTCAGTGAGTCCAGCATAAATCTTGCTCATGGTAGTTCTCCTTCGTTTGGCAGGTGGTTGGTAGGTGCTACCTCGTGGTAGCGGTGGTTTGTGCTTGTTGGCGTTGATGCCTTCGGATCCACTTGGCGGCCCCTTTCAGCGAAATCGCGCTCGACACCAGCAGGCGGCCGGCTTGGTCCCTGAACACCACTTCCATTTCCATCAATGGCGAAAGGGCTGGCTCGGCCACAATCCCGGCCTCGGCAGCCTGGCGGACGATTTCCGAGATGGACGGCGGGGGTGTAGGTTGGCCGTGGTTTCTGTTCGGGTTCATCGTATTCCCTCCACAAAATGGCCGTCCTCAGCCAGCCATCGCAAAATTTCGCCCTTCGGATACCGGATGCCGCACCCCCTGATTTTTACGAACCCTGGCCGCAAACCAAGGCTCCGGCGGTTCGCCAGCGTTTTTGAGTGTCCGGCGATCCCGAGCGCTACCAGGTCTTCGGCGGTGCTCAGTGGCTTGAGCTGGTCGGCTACGTCTTGCAGGTGGTGGGGCAGGGGCTTTTTCATGGCTGGCGAGCCTCAGTTGGATTCCGGGAAAAGGTCTTGCGGCTTGACCCGGAGCGCTTTGGCGATCCGTGCGGCCTGGTCGATGGATGGAACAATACGGCCGTTGGCTATTCCGTTGATCGTTGCACGGTGTACGCTTGACAGCACGGCAAGCTGTGTCTGTGAAATGCCCATCTCGATCATCAATATTTTCATGTCCTTGTTCTGGCTTCGCATCGTTTTAACCTCGCTCGATATGCATTCGTTTCTAGATATGTGGTTATCTAGGTAATAAGTAACTTGGGAGAAAAAAAGAGGCGACTATTTCAAAGCGCCAGCTTTTTATATTCTTCAGCCAACTGCGAAATAGGCAAAATAATATCAGCAGTTCCGGCAAGTCGGCCTAATGACCTTGCCCATGAAATGCTCTGAACAAGGCCGTCGCCTTTCAAAATTTCCATTTCGCCTTCAATAGTGAAAGGCATTTTTATACCAGCAGGAAATTTTCCTGTACATAAAGGTTCGTTGGCGTTCTTTCCTTTGTAATCGCGATATACTTCCGCTTTATAAGTGCCCCTGGCTTCAACATGAAATTTGTCATTACCAGCATACCAGCAATAAAGTTCCCAATAATAGGGTAGGTCGCCAGATTGGTTTTCCATCGGATGAAATATGTTCTTCCTTATCCAATCTCTAGTTGCAAACATGAGTCCGCGAACAGCCATTTTATCAATAGCCGCCCTGGCCATGAAAAACTTTCCGTAGACAAACACCTGGAACGCGTCAAACCTGCTGAACTCTCTGGTATACCCTCCACGCCTCAACGAGGTCTCTGGATCAGCCGGGAGAGATTCTCGGGTCCAGCGGCGAACCTTCGTTATGCTCTCCTTGGTCACTTCGGCGAATCTGGCGCAGGTGATATAATCGCTCACTGACGGTTCCTTGAAGGGTTGCTCATTTACTTGTGTAGTCGTATTGCTTATGGACAATGTAACTTGTTAATGCGCTACAGTCAACTCATTTTTTTGTGCCTCATTATTATTTATCCCCCCCGCACCTTCCCCTCAACCGTCGCCGCCTTCTCGAACATGGCCCCAAGGGTGTTGACGGCATCCTGTTTGTGATCCGGCGCAAGGTGGGCATACCGTTCGGTCATGGCGATAGTTTTGTGTCTGGCAAGGCGCTGGATGGTATAGAGGGGCGTTCCTTGCAGGGCCAGCCAGGAGCAGAAGGTGTGCCGGAGGGTGTGGAAGACAACGCGCTCACGGGTGTCAGTTACGCCAGCGTTCAAGCCCTGGTCGTTGACAGTGCGAACGAATGTATCAGAAATCTTGTATTGCCGGCCGCCATCCTTGCCCGGGAAAATGTAGTCGGATGGCTTGGCGCCTTCTGGCAGCCTGGCAAGAAGCATTTGCTCTACGGCGTCGGTCATGAACGCCTGCTGGTCCTCGCCCGCCTTGGGGTCAAGTAGATGGATTACCCGCGCCTTGAAGTCGAGGTTTCCCCATCTGAGGTCGAGCACCTCGCCGGCCCGGAGTCCACAGTGCAGTGCCAGCAATGCCTGGTCATGCGTCTGAAGCGACCGTTGCCGCAGTTCGTCGAGCAGGGCGTGGGCCTCCGCAACCGACAGATAACGAACCCGCTTGTTATTCACCTTGGGGAAGGACGTTTCATCGGTCGGGATCTGGCCGGTGTACAGGCCCCAGGCGACTGCCTTCCGGTAGACGGTACGGATGATGCAAAGGGTATGGTGGACGCTCTTCGGAGATATTCGGGTCCTGTTTTGAGACTTGAAGCGCTCCAGGTCGAGCGGGTAGATGCTCCGCAGCGGTTTCCCGCCGAAGTGTTCCAGCAGGTACGTCTTGTACCTGCTCTCGGTGCTGGCCCTGTGGCCGCCATGCAGGGTGTCAAGGTACTGGGAGAACACCTCGCCGAAGGTGATATTTTTCCTTTCCTCCTGCTCGGCTTCTTGGCGCTCGGCGTCGGTACGATCCTGGTCAGCCTGCCGCATCTCGGCCAGGGATTGCGGGTGCAGGCCAAGACGGATATTTTCCTTGATGATGGCCCGGAGTGAGTTGGCCTTTTGGGCTGTCATGCCCTCTGACCCCCAGCCGGCCGCCTCGTTTTTCTGCCGGCCGTTTTGGCGGTATCTGATAATGAAATAGCGGTCTAGCCGGGAACCGTGTTTGCGATCCTGGTGCTCTCGGTAGACTACTCCCTCGAACTGTGTTGACTGCCAAACTTGAACCATAGCTTTGTCCCAAATCTCCGACGCTGAAGTTTTGTAGCACGCCTGTAGCACGTTTTTTAGGCCAAGTCGGGAAGATGTGGGATGCGCTCTTGATCACATGGCCATTTTTTACATCATAACAACAGGGCCTTATGATAACAAGTGACTTTAAGGGAAAAACCGGGAAATTCCTTTGTTTTGGGTGCATTGCCCATTCGTGTACCGGGATCATCGTCGGGTGAATGATACGCAACAAGAAAATTTTTTCTTCGTTGCTTGTCCTGCATAATATTGTTTTTTCATAAATAACTGGCAAGTTTTGGTGTTTGTCAGGTTGTCATTCGACAAACATGATAGTCCACATTCTTCCCAATCACCCGGACGCAGTGACCGACCTGAACAAGCCATGACCGCATTTCATCAATTATTCGGCAATGCCCCCGTTGCCCTGGCGATTCTTGGTTCCAATGGTCGCTTTCTCAGGACCAATGGCCACTATGTCAACCTGTTCGGCTACTCCCTGGAGGAGATACCCACGATCGAGGACTGGTGGCGGAGCGCCTGCCCCAATCCCTCCCGGCGCGAGCGGGCCATGGCCGCCTGGAAGGAGACGATTCTGACAATACAGGCCGCCGGTTGCCCCTGTAACGGCATCGAGCACGAGGTGACCTGCAAGGACGGGCAGATACGCTTTGTTGCCATTTCCGCCTCGCTGATAGGCGAGGATATCCTGGCCGCGTTCCAGGATGTGAGCGCGCAGAAACGGGCCGAGGCCTTTCTCCGCAGGAGCGAGGAACGGCACCGTCTCCTGGTGGAGAACCTGCCGCTGGGCATCACCATTATGGACAGGTACCACAACATCGTCTACACCAACAAAATCAAGGCCGATTATTTCAATAAAAGACCGGACTGGTTCCTCGGCCGCAAATGCCACCACGAATACGAAGGCCAGGATTTCCCCTGCGCCCATTGTCCCGGAACCCGGGCCATGGCCGACGGCGAATCGCATGAAGTGGTGGTTCAGATTGATAAACCGGACGGTCGCTCCTCTTGGTTCCACAACCGCGCCTTTCGCTATTGCAACGAGCAGGGCGAGGTCGAGGGGTTTGTCGAGCTGACCGAGGACATCACCGCCCGGAAGAAAGCCGAGGAGGCGCTTAGGATCAGCGAAGAACGGCTGTCCTATGCCTTGCAGGGGTCCAATGAAGGACTCTGGGACTGGAACCTGGAAACCGACGAAGCCTATCTGTCGCCGCGCTGGATGGAGATGCTCGGCTACGGGCCGAACGAACTGCCGCAGCGGGTGCAAACCTGGATGTCACTGCTGCACCCGGAGGATGTCGAACGCGCCCAGGCGCACACCGAGGCCTGTCTGAGCGGGCTGCAGCCGCGATACGAGATCGAGTTCCGCCTGCGGCACAAGACCGGCCGCTGGGTGCCCATCCTGTCCAGGGCGGTCATCGCCAGGGACAGGCATGGGCAGCCGCTCGTTCCCAGGCGACTGGTCGGCACCCACATGGACATGAGCGGCTACAAGGCCATGGAGAACGCCCTGTACGCAAGCGAGGCCAGGTATCGCAAGGTCTTCGAGTGCAACCCCGCCGCTATTCTCATCTTTTCGCCGCAATCCTGGCATTTTGTCGAGTGCAACCCCGCTGCTGTGGCCATGTTGCGCATCCCTGACATCGAGGTGCTCAGAACTATCGGCCCGGAAGACATCTCGCCGGAGCGGCAGCCGGACGGCAGCCTGTCCAGGGACCAGACCAGGGAGCGGATCGAAGCCGCCCTGCGCGACGGCAACTGTTTCTTCGAGTGGCGGCACAAACGTCTGGACGGAGAGGAATTTCCTTCCCTGACCAGCCTCATCCCCATCGAACTGGAAGGCAGGGTGTTCCTCCAGGCGACGATCCACGACCATACCGAGCAGAAGAGGGCCGAGGATGAACAGGAAAAACTGCGGCAGCAGCTGCACCAGGCGCGCAAGATGGAATCGATCGGCCGCCTGGCCGGCGGCGTGGCGCATGATTTCAACAATATGCTGGGGGTCATTCTTGGCTATTCGGAACTCGCCCTGGGGCAGTTGCAGCCGACCCAGTCGCTCCACGCCGACCTCAGGGAGATCCATCTGGCGGCGAGGCGCTCCTCCGAGCTGACCCAGCAATTACTGGCATTTGCCCGCAAGCAGACGGTGTCGCCCAAGGTTCTGGATCTGAATGCCACCGTGGAGGGGATGCTGAACATGCTGCGCCGGTTGATTGGCGAGGACATCGACGTGGCCTGGCGGCCGGGCAAGGATTCGCCGCAGGTCAGGGTCGATCCATCCCAGCTGGACCAGATCCTGTTCAACCTGTGCGCCAACGCCAGGGACGCCATCAGGGACATCGGCAAGATCACCATCGAAACCGGCTGCCAAGTGCTTGACGGCCCCTACTGTGCCACGAACGTGGACCTCGTTCCCGGCAACTATGCGGTGCTGAGCGTCAGCGACAACGGCTGCGGCATGTCGCAGGAAATCATGGCCTATCTCTTTGAGCCGTTTTTCACCACCAAGGAGATAGGCAGGGGTACGGGTCTGGGGCTGGCAACGGTGTACGGCATCGTCAAGCAGAACCATGGCCATATAACCGTCTCCAGCGATCCCGGCCAGGGCAGCACCTTCAAGGTCTATCTGCCACGATACGAGACCGAAGCGACAACCGAGCACAAGGACGCGGCAGTGCTGCCGACCGTGTCCGGCCGCAAGGTGATCCTGCTGGTGGAAGATGAGCCCATGCTCCTGGAGATGGCGGCCAGGATGCTCGGTCTCCTCGGCCACACCGTCCTCACGGCGACCACGCCAGGCGAGGCCGTCCGCCTGGCCGAGGAACACGCTGGCCAGATCGACCTGCTCATGACCGATGTGGTCATGCCTGAGATGAACGGCCGCCGGTTGGCCGAACTGCTGCAGTCCAGCTATCCGGGGCTTGCCTGTCTGTTCATGTCCGGCTACACCGCCAACGTCATCGTCGATCACGGCGTGCTGGAAGAGGGCGTCGCTTTCCTCCACAAACCCTTCACCCTGCAGGAACTCGCCGAAAAGATCGGCGGCGTGGTCGGGTAACCCCCTTCGCCTGTGGCCACAATCAACGTTGTCGCCACAGGCTCGCCCGAGGTCCGGATCCGGACCATCCCCCCTTTTCCCTTGGGCCTCTGTCGGCGCCAGGTTTTCCCAACCCGCTGCCCTGCGGCGGGATCAACTCCAGGTTGAATGCGCCCATCGCCGCTGCATCCCCCTGCCACACCAGCCTGCGCCTTGTTTGCCGCCAAGGCGTTGGCGGAGAATCCTTTCCGCCGTTTTCCCTGAGTCGAATCGTGCTGCTGTGCTGTTTTGTAGCAGGCGCTGATTTGTTCTTTGCTTTCAATAAGTAAACGGTCATTCGCCGAGAGTTGTTCCATTCCGTAACGGAGTGACACTTTCGGAAAACGCCTCGGCGGTGATATTTATTTATTAATTCCAAGGTATTGTAATTGGATGTAATTTTGGCCCGTGAGTTGCAAATATATGGCAGCCAGCCGGACACGGACGGCGAGCGGCTCCTGCCGCTGCCCAACGGCGACCGGCGACGGTTTGGGAAAACGAGTTCCCACCGATGCATCCGCATTGACAGGCACTGCAGGCAGGGCGACAATGAAAGGAAGGAAAGCAGGGAAGCGCTCAGCATTGGCTCGGGGATGCCATGCCAACGCGGCGGAAAGCCGTACTCGCCGGCAGGTGTCTGAGCGATCAGGCGCGGGGCTGGAGAGCGAGTTCGACCTCCTGATTTTCCTTCTGCAACCGATTCAACAAAGGAGGCAGGGAGATGTTCAAGAATCTGAAACTGGCAAAAAAAATGGGGCTGACCTTCGGCGTGCTCGCTCTTATAACCCTGGGCCTGGGGATGCTCAGCTACTATGCCGCGGAAAAGGGATACGAGTCCATCGAGGAGGTGGGCGTCAATCGGTTGCCGAGCGTTCAGGCCCTGCTGCAGATCAAGGCCAGTGCCATTGAAACCAAATCGGCCTTGCGGACCCTGCTGATCACCGACCTCGATGCAGCAGCCCGCCAGCGTATGTACACCAGCATTTCCCAGGCCAAGGCCGGCATCGACGCTGCATGGAAAATATATGATGCGCTTGCCCAGACGCCTGAGGAGGCTGAGCTCTGGAAACAGTTCGTGCCCGCCTGGCAGGCATGGTTAAAGGATGTCGATACAATGCAGGGAATTACCCGCCAGGTCGATGCCATCGACGCCAAGGATGCAGAAAAAGCGATGAAGGAATTTACCCTGTTTGGCCAGGCCAGGAAATTCGCCTTCGAGACGATGCGCGAGCATCAGAACACCTCGGGAGAACTGCTCGACAAGGTCATACATCTCAACGCCGAGATCGGCGCCGCCGAGGTCAAGGTGAACGACGCCCTGGCCAGGCGTCTGAAGACCGTCAGTCTGGCAGCAACGGCGCTCGGCCTGGGGCTGGCCCTGTTCATCGCCTTTCTCACCACCCGCGCTATCACCCGGCCGCTGTCCCAGGCAGTTGCCGTGGCTGACGAACTGGCTGCAGGCAACCTGACCGTCGCCATCAAGGCGGAGAGCACCGACGAAACCGGCCAGCTGCTGACTGCCATGGGCAAGATGACGACCAATCTGCGCGCCATGTTCGCGGACATCACCCAAGGGGTGGAGACACTGGCCTCCTCCTCGACCGAGTTGGCCGGCGTGTCGGCCCAGTTGTCGACGGCAGCCAGCGAGGCGGCGGAACGGTCCGGCGCGGTTGCCGCCGCCGCCGAGGAGATGAACGCCAATTTCCAGTCGGTTTCGGCCGCCATGGAACAGTCGACCGGGAACGTCAACATGGTAGCCTCCTCCACCGAGGAGATGAGCGCCACCGTGGGCGAGATCGCCCAGAATGCGGAAAAGGCCCGGACCATCACCGAGGGCGCGGTCAAGCAGTCGCGCCAGACCTCGGAGAAGATGGCGGCGCTGGGCGAATCGGCTCGCAAGATCGGCCGGGTCACCGAGACCATCACCGAGATTTCCGACCAGACCAACCTGCTGGCCCTGAACGCCACCATCGAGGCGGCCCGGGCCGGCGATGCGGGCAAGGGCTTTGCCGTGGTCGCCAACGAGATCAAGGAACTGGCCCGGCAGACCGCCGAAGCCACGGTGGACATCAAACACCAGATCGGCGACATGCAGGCGACCACCGGGTCGACGGTCGAGGATATCGAAAAGATTTCCACGGTCATCGCCGAGATCAACAGTGTCATCAACGGCATCGCCTCGGCCGTGGAAGAACAGTCGGCAGCCACCAGTGAGATTGCCGGCAACATTTCCCAGGCCTCCCAGGGCATCGCCGAGGTCAATGAGAACGTGGCCCAGAGCACGGTGGTCATCGCCGGCGTCAGCCGCGACATCAACAACATCAACCAGCAGGCCACTCAGGTGGGAGAGGGCTCCGGCCAGGTGCAGGCCAGCGCCCGGTCACTCTCCGAACTGGCGGTCCGACTGGATCAGATGGTACGCAGGTTCAGGGTCTGAAGGCCTTGTCGCTCGCGGATCTGGCTGGCGGCGCGGGCGTCGTCGGCCAGAGTCGTTGCGGCCCACGGCTAGAGATGTCTGGCGCTATGGGCGCACTGGGGCGAGGACCGACACAGCAATGGAGGGGCTGAAATGAACGAAGCCGTGTACGGCGAGTTGTTCGCGCATTCATCGGACGCCTTGATCGTCCTCGACGGGGACGATGTCATCGTCGATTGCAACCTGGCCGCCGAAGCAATGCTGGGCGGCGGCCGCGAACGCATTGTCGGCAGGCCCCTCTCCGTCTTCTGGCCGGAAACGCAGCCCGACGGCACCAACTCCCTGCAGGCGGGAGCAGAAACATTGGCCCTGGCCCGGAGCAGCGGCAGGGCTCGGGTGCAATGGCAGAACCGCAGGCTGGATGGGTCGACCTTCTGGGCCGACGTCACCCTGTTTCGCGTCAGCCCGGAGGGCGGCGAGGCGCTCTGCGTCTCCTGGCGCGACATCAGCGAGCACAGGCGCATCGAGCAGGCGCTGCGCGAGCAGCAGGTGTACCTGCGGACCATCCTGGACACGGTCATGGTCGGGGTGATGATCATCGATGCAGACAGCGGCGAGATCCTGGACATCAACACCGCCGGCAGTGAGTTGATCGGCCTGCCGCCGGAGGAGATCCGCGGCCAGGACGGCCGCGCCTTCATCTGTCCGGCCGAGACGGAGGCGGGCCCGGGCACGGATCAGGCCAGACTCTCCGGCCAGGGCGAGCAGGTCTTGCGTTCGACCCGGGGCGATCTCGCCGTCCACACCTCGGTCGTACCTATGACCCTGGGCAACCGACAGGTGCGACTGGAGACCTTCCTTGACATCAGCGACCGCAAGGAGGCTGAGTGGAAACTGCAGGAGAGCGAGACTCGCTATCGGCTCATTGCCGACTACGGCTACAACTGGGAAGTGTTCCGGGACAAACAGGGGACTTTGGTATACAGCAACAATGGCATCGAACGTTTCCTCGGCTATACCCGGGCGGAATACCTTGCCGGCGTGGTCGACTTTATAACTCTCACCCATCCAGAGGATCAGAAGAAGGCGCTGCAGAATTTTCTGGATACTATGTCCGGCAGGCCGACGCAGCCATATCAATCCCGGATGATCGCCCGCGATGGGTCGATAGTGCATGTGGAATGTGCCGCTCAGGCGGCCTTGCAGGAAAACGGTGAATTTTCCGGCTACCGGGTCAGCGTTCGCGATATCACCCACCAGAAGCAGGCCGAGGAGCAGCTGCTCAAGTTCCGACGGGCCATCGAGGCCAGTTCGGCGATGGTGGTGGTTACCGACTGGGAGGGCACGATCGAGTACGTCAATCCCAGGTTCACGGAAATCACAGGCTACACCCAAGAGGAAATCCGCGGCTGCAATCCGCGGCTGCTGAAATCCGGCGTCCATCCGCCTGACTTCTACCTGGAGATGTGGAAGAAGATCATCTCCGGCGGCATCTGGCAGGGAGAGATCTGCAACCGCAAAAAGAACGGTGACCTGTACTGGGAGCAGATGTCGATCTCCTCGATCACGGACGAGAATGGATGGATCACCGACTATGTCGCAGTCAAGGAGGACATCACCGAGCAGCGGCTGGCCGCCGAGACCCTGCGCCTGAGCCAGGAGCAGCTGGAGATGGCAATTCATGCCGGTCGGCTGGGGATGTGGGATTACAATCTGGTGACCGGAACCGTCTATATCAACGACGTCTACAAGACCACGCTCGGCTATGGTGCCGACGAGGATCTGGGCGAAGGCATCGGCATATGGACCGCCCTCATCCATCCTGCTGATCTGGGGCCGATAACGGCTATCATCCAGGAGCACCTGGCCGGCGAACGGGACGCTTACCGGGCAGAATATCGCCTGCGCTGCAAGGACGGTCGCTACAAGTGGGTCATGGACACCGGCAATATCATCGACTGGGATGAGCGTGGCAATCCGATGCGGATGATCGGCGTCTGCCTCGACATCGACGACCAGTTCCGGCTCCGTGATGCCCTGCTTGAGGCCAAGGAGGCAGCGGAGTCGGCCAACCGGGCCAAGAGCATGTTCCTGGCCAACATGTCGCACGAAATCCGCACGCCGATGAACGCCATCCTCGGCTTCTCCCATATCCTGGAGCAGGATGCCACCCTTTCGCGGGAGCAGCTCGAGAAGATCCGCACCATCAGCCGCAGCGGCAACCACCTGCTGGCCCTGATCAACGACATCCTCGACATTTCCAAGATCGAGGCCGGGCGGACCTCCCTCAATCACGCCCCCTTCTGCCTGCACGACCTGCTGTCAGAACTGGAGGTGATGTTTGGTGAACGGTGCGAGGCCAAGGGGCTGCGGCTGGTGGTTGACCGGGACGGGACCGTGCCGTCGCACGTGATTGCCGACGAGTCCAAGCTGCGCCAGGTCTTTGTCAACCTGATCGGCAACGCCATCAAGTTCACCAAAACGGGCGGAATCGCGATCCGGGTCCGGACCGAGACCGTTCCGGAACAGGGTGATGACGGGGAACGTAATCTGCGGTTGCAGGTCGAGGTCGAGGACTCGGGTGTGGGTATTCCGACCGCTGATTTTGAGCGGATCTTTGACGCCTTCCGTCAAGCCGGCAAAGGAGCGGCCGCGGGCGGCACCGGCCTGGGACTGACCATCAGCCGCCGCCTGATTGAGATGATGGACGGCCGGTTGACGGTGAAGAGCGAGGTCGGCCAGGGCAGTTGCTTCCGCTTCGACCTGCGAATAGCGGCAGTCGAAGGCGAGCCGGTCCCGGCCAAGGTGGAAACCAGGCGGGTTATCGGCCTGATCGCCGGCGAGGAGCCGTGCCGGGTCCTGGTGGCCGACGATGTCCCTGTCAATCGCATCGTTCTTTGCGAATTGCTTGAGCCGGTTGGCTTTGCGGTCCGTGAGGCGGTCAACGGGGCCGAGGCGGTACGGATCTGCCGCGAATGGGCCCCGCACGTGGTCTTCATGGACATGCGCATGCCGGTCATGGACGGCTATGAGGCCACCCGCGCCATCCGGGATGACGACGGCGGCCGGGAGGTGCCTGTCATCGCGGTGACGGCCAGCGCCTTCAAGGATGCGGAGGCGGAAATTTTCGAGGCCGGGGTCTCGGTCTACCTGCGAAAACCCTTCCGGCCGGAAGAATTGTATGAGATCTTGCAGAAAACTGTCGGAGTGCGATACATTTATGCTGATGAGACGGTACGGCCTCAGGAAGACGAGGCCGGCGCCGTCACCCGGGAGTCCATCGCCGCCCTGCCTGCGGATCTGGTAGAGGTCATGCGCGACTCCGTGGCCGAGGGCGATATGTCCCGGCTCATGGAACTGATCGATGAGGCGGCCGTCATCGATGCGGGAGCGGCCCGCGGGTTGACCGCCCTGGCCAACCGGTTTGCCTACGATCAGCTCGATAACCTGCTTGCGGGATGCAGCGGGGAAAATAGATGATGCCGGGAAGCGCAACAATCATGGTCGTGGACGATACCCCGGCCAACCTCAAGCTGTTGCAGGAGATGCTCCAGGGCGACGGCTACCGGGTGCTGACCTTTCCCCGCGGGGCCATGGCCCTGAACGCGGCGGCGAAAAATCCGCCCGACCTGGTGCTGCTCGACATCTCCATGCCGGAGATGAACGGCTTCGAGGTCTGCGAGCGGATCAAGGCCGACGAACGCCTGAAGGAGGTGCCGGTCCTGTTCATCAGCGCGCTCGACGAGGTCAAGGACAAGGTCCGGGCCTTTTCCGTCGGCGGTCAGGACTACGTTACCAAGCCCTTCCAGGCAGAGGAGGTCCGGGCTCGGGTGAAGACCCATCTCCACCTGCGGAGCTTGCAGGTCGAACTGGAGCGGTACAGCCACCATCTGGAGCAGCTGGTGGAGGAAAAGATTCAGGAGATCTCCGAATCCCAGATGGCGACCATCCTGGCGCTGTCCAACCTGGCCGAATCACGCGATGACGACACCGGCCACCACATCGAACGCACCCGCACCTACTGCAAGGGTCTGGCAGTGGAACTGCGCCGGTCGGCCAAGTACGAAGGATATATTGGCGACGCCTTCATCGGCAACCTCTATCAGGCGGCGCCGTTGCACGACATCGGCAAAGTGGGGATTGGTGACGCCATTCTGCTCAAACCGGGCCGGTTGACGGCGGAAGAGTTCAATATCATGAAGACTCACACCCTGATCGGGGCCGGTACCCTGCGACGGATTCACGCTCGCTATCCGAAGAACGCCTTCCTCCAGATGGGCATCGCCATTGCCCAGTCGCACCACGAGCGATGGGACGGCGGCGGCTATCCGGACGGGCTGGCCGGAGAGACTATTCCCCTCTCCGCCCGGATCATGGCCCTGGCCGACGTTTATGACGCCCTGCGCTCGAAGCGGACCTACAAGGAAGCTTTTTCTCACGAACGCAGCTGCGCCATCATCCTGGAAGGAGAGGGTACCCATTTCGACCCGGCAGTGATCCAGGCCTTTCGGGTCATCGAGTCGGAATTCGCCGCAATTCGCCGCAAGTTTGACGAACTGGCGGGCGGAGGGGAATGAGCGCTGGTGCCAACAGGCCCCACGCTGCAGGCAATCTATCGGTATGGGAGAGACGACCAAGCACCAGAGCACGGCCTCGGGCCCGGAATGGTTCTGCCCCCCCTCCGCCTGTACGATTTCACCCGGGAGGAGGCCACGGCCGCAATCTGCTTCACCGGAACCTCCCCCGCTTCCATACACAAGGCAATGAAGGTGACGTCCGGCGCAAGATTGACAGGCCGGGTCATTCCTTCGGATAAACTGCTGTTGCAGCGCAAGGACGACAGCCGAAGCAGATGGGTGTCCCTTCGGTCACCGTTGTCCTGAAAAACACCCAGACGCCATGTTTCCGGGTGGTGGTTCTGATTGCCCAACTGTTGACGGTGTGCCACTGATCGAAGCGGGGGCAAAAATAGATTTGGTCCTTTTTTTTGTTTTATTTTTGGGCAAAGGTCTGATCTCATGGCTGGTTATACCGCCAGCGTTCCTGTCCGGATTCCGTTCTGCGCCGGAATGACGAAAAAGGTGCGGGACCACCGGAGCACACGACCTTGGCGCCGTATTGTCCCGCATCCAGCGAGTGCAACATAAAAAGTGAAGAAAATTAATCAGATTCCATGCTGACCTTCCAAACTTCCCACACTTTGCCAACGAGATCCGGGCCGGGCTTGAGGGTTAATTTACCTGGCTTCCAGCCTGAAGGGGTTGCCTCGGCGCCCTTGCTTTCCCTTACCAATTGAAATGCTTGAATCTGACGGATGGTTTCAGCCACATTCCTGCCAACTGGCGGGGTCAGCACCTCATATCCCTGAATGATCCCATTGGGATCTATGATAAACCTGCCACGATTTTCGACGCCGGCATCTTCATCATACACCCCGTACGCCGCGCCGACCCTTCCTCCACCATCGGAGAGCATGGGATAGGGTATGCCACCTGTGACCATCTTTTTCAGTTCATGTTCATCCCACATTTTGTGAACAAAAACACTGTCCACGCTCATGGAAAACACTTCAACGCCAAGCTGTTGGAACTGTGGATAATGATCGGCGACCGCCGATATTTCGGTTGCTCAAACAAAGGTAAAATCACCTGGATAGAAACAGAGCACGATCCATTTTCCCAAGTGGTCAGAAAGTTTTATCGATGTGAATTGGCCCTTGTGATATGCGGGTGCAGCGAAATCTGGAGCCGGTTTACCAACCTGTATCATTTTGTTTGCCTCCCTTGTCGGTTGTTGTGGTGTCTGTTGATCTTCCGGGGCGTGTGGTTGGCCGACCAGTCCTCCGGTGGGACGGGCACAGCCGATCTCAGGGTTTTCCGCCATAAGTTACCTCCTAGGAACAGTGGGTTAGGACAAAGCAGTAGTTTTCACCTGCCGCACTCTTTTTCCATCATACCGGAAGTTATTATTTTGGAAAAGATACAAGTTGATATGTTTTATTACGCTGTGGTAGGCCTGCACGGCAGGATTCGCCGCCACTACTACTCAGATGTTGACTCTCTGGGGCGTTATGGTGCCACAGGGTGGCACGATAAAAATATCGAGTGCTTCGCTTCTCCTGAAACCACAATGAGGCATCACTGCCTAGACGAGGAGGTCGCGGGGTTCGGTTTCAGGAACAGTCGGCCTGTCATGGACGCGGTGATGATGATAGCCATGCCCAGCAGCACCTGGGCAGGCACAGTTTGGTGCTGGATGAGCGCCACCAGCAGTACCGCCAGGGGCGGGGTGAGGTAGCTGAGCAGGCCGATGACCGCTAGATTGCCGCCATTCACCGCCCGATTCCAGAGAAAAAAAGACAGGCCAAGGGGAACGCAGCCGAGGTAGACCGCGGCCAGCAGCGATCCGGCAGCTGGCGGTGGGTGCGGCCCGGTGGCGACGAAGAGGACTGTCGAGAGCAGGGCCGCGTACAGCGTGTAGGCGGTCATGGGCTCCTCCTTCTGCCCGAGCAGGGGCAGGGCCACGGAAAAGCTGCTCCAGATCAGGCCACAGAGCAGGGCGAGCCCATAGCCCTGGAGGTAGGCGGGCTGAAAGCTGAGTTCCTTGCCGGCGGCGATCACCAGGCCGGCGCCGAACAGCCCCAGCAGGGCGGTGATGATCATGGCCGGCTTGAGTCGGCGGAAGGCGAGCAGCGAGGCGAAGACCACGATCCAGAACGACCAGGTGGTGGCCAGGATGGCCGCCTCGGCCAGAGGGGCGCGGGCCATGGCCTGATAATAGATGTAGTGGTAGCAGAAGATGCCCCATACGCCGAGTAGCGAGGCCTTGGCGCCAGGGAAAACGATCCGGAAACTGCGTTTCTGGACAAGATCGAGCAGGTAGAGGAACGCGGCGGCGGCGGTGAAGCTGTAGAACATCAGCGCTTCGATGCCCAGGCCGGACAGGCCCGAGCCGGTGGCTGCCGGCAGGCTGGCCCAGCAGAGGATGGCGCCCATGGCGTAGAGGTAGTGTTTCATTCGATTCTCCCAAAGAGGCGGGGCTGTGGGTGGTCAAGGCCCGCACCATAGCGAAGACCGGGCGCAAAAGCCAGCGCCGCGTCAAGCCTAGGGTGAATAAAGACAGATGCGGATCAGGGCGGGAACGGCGGGTGGGGGAAACGTTGCGCCTACCGGTTGCAGTCGTGCCAGAAAGCAGTCCAGTCGGCCATGTCCGGCAGCCAGATGAGCCGCGATCCGTGGGGATGGACCCAGGCCAGCTGCCAGCGGGCATGGCGGCCATTCTTCCAGAGGTCGGCGGTCCAG
>JBGSPP010000101.1:0-3486 GCA_041738515.1 Desulfobulbus sp. | reverse complement strand
CAAGTTCTCCCGCGCCATGGGGGTCGGGCAGCTGGAACACCAGGCCCGACTTTGACACTCCGCAACAGTCGCCGGTCTGGCGGCTTCATTCGGTCGTGGTGCCATGACCAACCATTGGATAGACCTGAAAAACAGTGACGCCATCTTCATCATCGGCTGCAATCCGGCCGAGAACCACCCGATATCCTTCAAATGGATCGAGCAGGCCATGGAGGAAGGCGGCAAGCTGATTGTCGTTGACCCCCGCTACACCCGCAGCGCCTCCAAGGCCGACATCTACGCCCAGGTCCGCCCCGGTACCGACATTGCCTTCCTGGGCGGCATGATCAACTACGCCCTGGAACATAACATGATCCACGAGGAGTATGTCCGCGACTACACCAATGCCTCCTTCATCATCGGCGAAAAGTACGACTTCCAGGACGGCCTGTTCTGCGCCTTCGACGACCAGGAAAAGGTCTATGACCTGAAATCCTGGGCCTACGAAACCGATGCATCCGGCAAACCTGTGCGCGACCTGTCCATGAAGCACCCGCGCAGCGTACTGCAACTGCTCAAAAAACACTACAAGCGCTATGACATCGAAATGGTCTGCTCCATCACTGGGACCAAGATGGAAGATTACCTCAAGGTCGCCAGGACCTTCTGTGCTACGGGCAAGGCCGACAAGGCCGGCACCATCCTGTATGCCATGGGCATCACCCAGTCCACACACGGGACGCAGAACGTGCGCGCCGTGGCCATGCTGCAGATGCTCTTGGGCAACATCGGCATCGCCGGCGGCGGCGTCAACGCCCTGCGCGGCGAATCCAACGTCCAGGGCTCAACCGATTACGGCCTGCTCTTCCACCTCCTGCCGGGCTATCTCAAGTCGCCCGAGTTCGACAATGTCGATCTCAAGGCCTACACCGACAAGTGGACCCCCACGACCAAGGATCCCAAGAGCGCCAACTGGTGGGGCAATACCCCCAAGTACATGACCAGCCTGCTCAAGGCCTGGTACGGCGACAACGCCACCCCTGAAAACGGCTTCTGCTACAACTACCTGCCCAAGCGCATGGGCAACTACTCCTACTCCAAGATTCTGGAGAATATGGGCAAGGGCGGCCTGGAGGGCCTGGTCTGCATGGGCATGAACCCGGCCGTGGGCGGCCCCGACTCGGGCCATGCCCGCGAGGCGTTGGGAAAACTGAAATGGCTGGTAACGGTGGACCTGTGGCAGACCGAAACCTCCATCTTCTGGAAACGCCCGGGGGTCAACCCCAAGGACATCCAGACCGAGGTCTTCATGCTGCCGGCCGCCTCATCGGTGGAAAAGGAAGGCTCCATCTCCAACTCCGGCCGCTGGGCCCAATGGCGCTACAAGGCCGTGGAACCGGTCGGCAAATCCATGAGCGACCTCTGGATCATCGACCAGTTCTTCAAACGGGTGCGCAATCTGTACACCAAGGAGAAGAGCGCCTTCCCCGAGCCGATCACCAAGCTGGCCTGGAATTACGGCAACGGCCATGAGCCGGATGTCCACCTGGTGGCCAAGGAGATCAACGGCTACTTCACCAAGGACACGACCATCGTGGACAAGGACAAGACCCTGGAGTTCAAAAAGGGCGACCAGGTGCCGATGTTCAAATACCTGCAGGCCGACGGTTCCACGGTCAGCGGCTGCTGGATCTACTGCGGTTCCTATACCAAGGACGGCAACCAGATGGCCCGCCGCGACCTGGCCGATCCCACCGGTCTGGGGCTGTTCCCCAAGTGGTCCTGGTGCTGGCCGGTCAACCGCCGCATCATCTACAACCGGGCCTCGGTCACAACGGCCGGAGAGCCGCTCAACCCCAAACGGGCCCTGCTCGCCTGGGACAGCCTGGAAAAGAAGTGGAAAGGGGATGTGCCCGACGGCCCATGGCCGCCCATGAAGGATGACAAGGAAGGCAAATACCCCTTTATCATGCTGCCCGAGGGGCATGCCCGGCTGTACGCCCTGGACCTGAAGGACGGCCCTTTCCCTGAACACTACGAGCCGGCCGAAAGCCCGGCCAAAAATCTGCTCTCCAGGATGCAGAACAACCCGGTGGTCAAGATTCCCAAGAACGTCAGCAGCAACACCGCCAAGTTCCCCTTCATCGGTACCACCTACCGCATGACCGAGCACTGGCAGACCGGCGGCATGACCCGCAGCCTGCCCTGGCTGAACGAACTGGTTCCGGACATGTTCGTGGAGATCAGCGAAACCCTGGCCAAACAGAAAGGGATCAAGCGGGGCGACAAGGTCAAGGTGACTACCGAACGCGGCTCGATCTCGGCCATGGCCCTGGTTACCGCACGCCTCAAACCGTTCCGGGTGGAGGGTAAGATGATCGAGCAGATCGGCATGCCGTGGCACTTTGGCTACTCCGGTCTGTCCACGGGCGACAGTGCCAATATGCTGACCCCGACGGTGGGTTGTGCCAATACCGGCATCCCCGAATTCAAGGCATTTCTCTGCAATATCGAGAAAGGGGGTAACAAGGCATGAGCACAGCACCCATGGATTTTAACAAAACCAAGACATTCCTGATCGACACCACCAAGTGCACCGGCTGCCGTGGCTGTCAGGTGGCCTGCAAACAGTGGAACCAGCTTAAAGCCGAGAAGACGACCTTCTTCAGCGGGGAGGGTTACCAGAACCCGCCCCAGATGTCCGAGTACACCTTCACGCGGGTCAAGTTCAAGGACTACCAGAAGGATGGTCAGAACGAGTTCGCCTTTTACAAAGAGATGTGCATGCACTGCAACGATCCGGCCTGCGCCTCGGTCTGCCCGGTGGGCGCTTTCAAGAAGACCCCGGAAGGTCCGGTGGTTTATGACACCAAGCGCTGCATCGGCTGCCGTTTCTGCATGATCGCCTGCCCCTTCGGCATCCCCAAATACGAATGGAGCAAGGCCTTCCCGCTGGTCAGGAAGTGCACCGGCTGCTACAGCCGGATCAAAGAGGGCATGCAGCCCGCCTGCGCCACCGCCTGCCCGACCGCCATTACCTACGGCAACCGCGACGACATGCTCAAGGAGGCTGAACGCCGCCTCAAGAAACGCCCGGATCACTACTTCCAGGCCATTTACGGCAAGGAAGAGGCCGGCGGCACCAGCATCCTTTACCTGACCCAGCAGCCGCTGGATGAGCTGGGCTTCAAGCAGATCACCAAGCGCCCGCTGCCGTCCTACACCTGGCAGGCGCTGCGCCTGGTGCCCGGCATCTTCCTGACCGTGGGGGGCGGCCTGTCCCTGGTCTCATGGTTCCAGCACCGAAAAGAAAGGATCCAGCGCGAAGAAGAACAGAAACAATCCGGGTCACACGAAGAAAAACCATAATCCCCCCTCTCCGTGGGGGTGGGGGTTCGGGGGGGGGGGAACGCGCCATGTACAGCCGAGATGGCAACTTCACCCTCCCCCCAGCCCCATCCCGTCAAGGGAGGGGGAATTACCATATTCGGAGGAAAAATGACTGCT
>JBGSPP010000095.1:0-5283 GCA_041738515.1 Desulfobulbus sp. | reverse complement strand
TCCAGCAGGCCGACCGCATCGGCCCGGCAACGGGTGCAGTGGCGCATCTGCGGCAGGAACTGCTCGGCCTGGTTGCGGATCGCGTCCATCATCTCCTTGCCCGGCTCGTTGATATGCTCAAAGGCGGTGTCGGCGTTGGGGAACATGGCCATGCAGTTGAGCAGATCCACGCCCAGCTCCTTCATGGTCGCGGCCAGGACGGGAACATGCTGGTCGTTGATGCCCGGAATGACAATGGTATTGACCTTGACCGTAATGCCGTGCTCTTTCAGCAGCGCGATGGCCTGCAGTTGGCGGGCAAGCAGCAGTTCCGCGCCTTGTATACCGCGATAGAGTACCTTGCCGTCCCGCACCCAGGCGTAGATGTGCTGGGAGATTTCGGGATCGACCGCGTTGATGGTGATGGTCACATGGGAGACACCGATCTCGGCCAGTTCCGGCACATGCGGCGCCACATTCATGCCGTTGGAGGAGAGGCAGAGGATGGTGTCCGGGAACTGTTTGCGGATCAAGCGCATGGTGGCGAGCGTTTCCTCGGCATTGGCAAAGGGATCACCCGGCCCCGCGATGCCGGCCACCGAGATGCGCGGCTCCTTCTCCAGCACCTTGCCCATGTAGACCAGGGCCTGTTCGGGACTGAGCAGGGTGGAGGTGACGCCGGGCCGCGACTCGTTGACGCAGTCGTACTTGCGGTTGCAGTAGTTGCACTGGATGTTGCATTTGGGGGCTACGGGCAGGTGCACCCGGCCGTACTGGCCCTTGGCCTTGACGTTGAAGCAGGGGTGGCGATTGAAATCGTGTTCGTTCAGCATAACGGGCTCCTGTGCTGGGGAAACTCACATGTAGAAGTAGCCGACCGGGGAATCATTCTGTTTTTTCTCGATCATGGCATTGGCCACGGTGTCAAATAACTGCTGGGCCCCGGCATAGCCGAGGTGGAGGATGCGCTGGCCACCGATGCGATCGTGGATGGGAAAGCCGACCCGGATGAGGGGGATGTTCAACTCCTTGGCCAGCGGAAAGCCTTTGGAGTTGCCGATCACCAGGTCGAGTTCCAGTTGGCGCGCCATCTCGCTGATCTCGAAGAAATCCATGCCCTCGAAGACCTGCGGCTGTTCGGCCAGGGTGTCGCCGGTGACTGCGGCGATGGCCTCCGAAAGCCGTCCCGAGGTCCCGCCCGAGGCGCAGAGCACAGGCTGGACGCCGATCTCGGCCAGAAAGGAGCAGAGACCCACGATCAAATCCTCTTCGCCGTAAACCACGGCCCGCTTGCCAAAAACATACTTGTGGCCGTCAACGTAGGCATCGACCAGGCGGCCGCGTTCCTTGGCGTAGGGCTCGGGTGTGGGCCGGCCGCTCAGTTCTTCCAAAAGGTGGAAGAAGCGGTCAGTCTCGCGGATGCCCACAGGCAGGCCGAGGCGATGGCAGGGGATGCTGGATTGTTCCACCAGCACATCGCCGGCGGTGGCGGTCGCGCCCAGAGTCGGCCCGAACTCGATGGTCACTCGGCTGCGGCCCATGGCCCTGATTCTGGTCAGCGGCGTGCCGCCGCCCTGGATCTTCTCGTATTCCAAAAGGGCCGGGCCGTCCATGGTCTCGGAGAGGTCGGGAAGCAGGGTGCAGTCCAGGCCGAAGTCGGCCATGATCGCCGAGAGCAGTCTGTAATCGGCCGAGCTGACGAAGCCGGGCAGGAGGTTGACGGTTTCGGTACGTGGCCCGCCCTTGCTCAGGGTGCGGACGACCTCACGGATGGCGGCGTGGAAGCCTTCCATGTGAGTGCCCGAGTAGCTGGGGGTGGCGACATGGACAAAGTCGGGCAGCCCCACTGAGCCCTTGGTGTCCTCGGCATACTGGCGCAGGTACATGCCCACGTCATCGCCGATGGTTTCAGTCAGGCAGGTGGTGGCGATGCCGATCAGGCTGGGCCGGTACTTGGCGGCGACGTTGGTCAGGCCGAGCTTGAGGTTTGGCCCGCCGCCGTAGACTGCATGTTTCTCCGAGAGCGAGGAGGAGGCGATGTCGATGGGCTCGTTATAGTGGCTGATGATGTAACGCCGCATGTAGGTAGCGCAGCCCTGGGAGCCGTGCAGGTAGGGCACTGCGCCTTCGATGCCCTTGAAGGCCAGGCAGGCGCCGAGCGGCTTGCACAGCTTGCAGGCATTGGTGGTGGACAGGTAATTCGGTCGTTTAGGTCGAATGAAGCGGGGCGGATTGGTGCTCATGATGGTGTCCTTCGTCTCATAGACGTTGCGCTGTCATCCCGACCAACGGGAGAGAACTTTTTCCTTGCCTGGCCCGGAGATTTCTCCCCGCGGTCGAAACGACAAGCCGGGTGGATCGGTGCAAAAACCATGTGGAGCCCGATCAATCGCTCAACCGGCGGGGACGGTGCATTTTTTGCGCGGCACGAATTGCCAGACCGGACTCATCACCGAGGAGTAAACCTCGCGGGCGAAGTTGAGCATGCCCTCAAAGCCGGCCAGGGCCTCTTTGCGTTCGTGGTTGTGGTCGCAGAAACCGATACCGAGCTTGTAGGCGATTGGCCGCTCCTTAACCCCGCCGACAAATACATCTACCTCTTTTTCGGTGAGAAAGGTGGTCAACTCCAGTGGGTTGGAGTCGTCGACGATGATGGTACCCGGGTCGGTGATCGCCGCCAGTTCCTCGTAATCCTCTCGGGTGCCGGTCTGTGAGCCGACCATGACCACCTGCATGTCAATCAGGCGGAAGGCCTTGACCAGCGAAAAGGCCTTGAACGAGCCGCCAACATAGATGGCTGCCTTCTTGCCGGCCAAGGCCTTGCGATACGGTTCAAGTTCGACGGCGAGTTGTTTAACTTCCCCCTCGACGATCTTCTTGGTGCGTTCCATGATCTCTGGATCCTTGAAGAAGCGGGCGATGTCGTAAAGGGCCTCGGCCATGTCCTCGATGCCGAAGTAGCTGACCCGGATCGAGGGGATGCCGTATTTTTCCTCCATCATGTTGGCCAATTGCATGGTCGATCCCGAACACTGGACCACGTTCAGGGCGGCGCCATGGGCGCGGCGGATGTCGTCCACCCGGCCGTCTCCGGTGATGTTGGCCACCACCTCGATGCCCATGCGCTGGTAGTACTCGCGGATCATCCAGATCTCGCCGGCGAGGTTGAAGTCGCCGAGGATGTTGAGGGAGTATTTGGAGACGTCACTGGTGTCGCCGGTGCCGATCAGGCGGAAGAGAGCATCGCAGGCGGCCTGGTAGCCGGCCCGTTTGTTGCCCTTGAAGCCCTCGGATTTGACCGGGATTACCGGGATGCCGCACTCGGCCTCGGCCGATCGGCAGACTGCCTCGAGGTCGTCGCCGATGATGCCGACGATGCAGGTCGAATAAACAAAGGCTGCCTTGGGCGCATGGCGCTCGATCAGTTCACGCAAGGCGGCGGCCAGTTTTTTTTCGCCGCCGAAGATGACGTCCTTTTCCTGAAGGTCGGTGGAGAAACTGAGACGGTGCAACTCGGGCCCTGACGACAGGGCGCCGCGGATATCCCAGGTGTAGACGGCGCAGCCAATGGGGCCATACACCAGATGGACTGCGTCGGCGATAGGGTAAAGCACCACCCGAGAGCCGCAAAAGACGCAGGCCCGCTGGCTGACCGCTCCGGCCAGGCTGTCCTTGTTGCAGACGATGTCAAAGGGCGTCTCACCCTTGATGTGGATCTGATGCTTCCGTTCGTGCAATGCCACTGCTTCCATATCTGCCCCCTTGATGTGCGTCCTTATGGTATCTCCCTAAAGGCAAAGGGCATGCCATTCCGGCCAGCAGCGTCATAACGGCTGCAGTTCCAGGTGGTTGCGGCAAAGATGCGGGTGTTCCCTAGGCCGTTGCGGCCGGTAATTTTTGTCTGCCGGTCAACAAAAGGGAAGGTTGTCGACAAAAATGTCGATGGTGGGACAGCGCCCTTTGCTGCAGTCAGTTCGCGGCAGGGGCTTTGGCGATCGTAGTTGCTGATGGTAGTTTGAGTGATGACGCAACCAGGGGAGAGATGTGGTAAAGTAGCTGGTGATTGTACCACGATGTAGGGTTTAAGGCCTTTGTCTGACAGGCACTATTAACTTGATTTTATAGATAAAATATATCCTCATGGGAACGTCTCTATTTCTTATGCATTCACCTTTGAAATCGGAAAACAGCTTGACGCCGAACCGCTCATTTGGGATCATGTGCTGCATGCGACGGAACGCAGGGGCCAGCAGGCGGACATGGCGCCGCCAATCTGGCCAAAATCGATAGAACCCTTTGTTTCCATGAAGAAAAAAGTACTGATCGTCGAGGATGAACCGCTGATCGGCATGATGCTAGCGGAAAATGTTCGCGATCTGGGCTGCCAGGTCTCCCGGATCGTGACCAGTGGCGAGGCGGCCATGCGCGCAGTTGAACAGGAACGGCCCGACGCCATCCTTATGGACATCAACATCGAAGGACCGCTGGACGGCATCGAAACGGCCAAGGCCATCATGGTTGGGCAGGAGATACCCATCCTGTTTTTCACCGGTTACCAGGATCCCGAACTGATCCAGCGTGCCAGTTCCGTCAAGCCGATCGGTATCGTCGACAAACTGGACACCACCGAAGCCATCTGCGAAGCCCTCACCTCCCTGCTGCGCTGATCCTCCTCCTGCTGCCTCTCCTGGTCCCGCCAGGACGCCGCTTGACCCTCCCCTGCAAAGCAAAACACTGGTCGAAAAAGTGTGCGGCAACAGCCCAGCACTCTGGTACAATGCAGCCAGTCCGTACCGTATACCCCATGACCAGGAGGACAGGAAATGATCGTCGGCATTCTCAGGGAGATCAAGGCAGAGGAATATCGCGTGAGCATGACCCCGGCCGGGGTCGAGGTGCTGGTCCGGGCCGGTCACCAGGTGCTGGTGGAGCGCGGGGCAGGGGTGGGCAGCGGATTTGCCGACAGCCTGTATGAGGCGGCAGGCGCTACAATCGTCGCCGAACCGGGGGAACTGTACGGCCGGGCGGATATGGCGATGCACGTCAAGGAGCCCCAGCCAAGCGAGTTTGCCCACATCCGGGCCGGGCAGATCCTGTTCACCTACTTCCACTTCGCCGCTTTCGAGCAACTGACCCGGGAGATGGCGGCCCGCGGTCCGGTGTGCATTGCCTATGAAACCGTGACCGATCGTCAGGGCACGCTGCCGCTGCTTACGCCCATGAGCGAGGTGGCGGGGCGGATGGCGGCCCAGGAGGCGGCCAAGTACCTGGAGCGCAACCAGGGCGGCCGGGGCGTGCTCCTTG
>JBGSPP010000081.1:0-8560 GCA_041738515.1 Desulfobulbus sp. | reverse complement strand
CGTTGACGGGAACTCGGAGACTATGTACTGGTTTGCCGACAATCGCTATCTGGGCAGTTGCCGCCGCGACAGTACGCTTGCCTGGCGACCGGCCGCGGCCGGCCGGTTCGAGCTCAGCGTGGTCGATGATCAGGGCCGCAGCGCCGCCCGCACCCTGGAAGTGGACCTGGCGCCCTGACGCAGCGATCCACCATCGCCTCCATCCACCCATTGACGCAGGGCGGAAATGTGGTAGAGTGACCGGCTCACGCGGGCATCGCCCGAAAAAAATGAACGATCACAGCGCCATGCCAGCCAACAGCCCCTTGTCCTCGCATCATTCGACCATCCCCTGCCCTGCCCTGCCGCAAGGTCGGGTCGCCGCGCCATGAAGCGATACAGCGGCATCCTGGCCGCCACCGGGGCCTATGTGGTCTGGGGGGTGCTGCCCATCTACTGGAAGCAGCTCAAAACCGTGCCGGCCCTGGAGATCCTCTGCCACCGGATGAGCTGGTCCCTGCTTTTCACCCTGGGACTGGTGCTGGTGCTGGGCCGGCGCCGCGAGTTTTTCGCTGCCGCGGTCAACCCGGCCCACCTGCGCATGTACGCCACCACCGCCCTGCTCCTGGCCGTCAACTGGCTGATCTACATCTGGGCGGTCAACATCGGCTATATCCTCGAGGCCAGTCTCGGCTACTTCATCAACCCGCTGATCTCGGTGTTGTTCGGGGTGATCTTCTTTCGCGAGCGGCTGCGGCCCGTCCAGATGCTGGCCCTGGTGCTGGTGGTCTGCGGGGTGCTCTATCTCACCGTCTTTTACGGCCGATTTCCCTGGATTGCCCTGGTGCTGTCGACGACCTTTGCTGTCTACGGCCTGCTCCACAAGAAGGCCACGCTGCCGGCCCTAGACGGTCTCTGCCTGGAGACGCTGGTCTTCTTCCTCCCGGCCGCCGGCTATCTGCTCCATGGGCATCTGACCGGGGCCGGCGCCTTTCTCCACACCGGCACGGGCCAGAGCGTGCTGCTCGCGGCCACCGGTTTGATCACCTCGCTGCCGCTGATGATGTTCGGCTTCGCTGCCCACAAGATCCCGCTCTCCCAGCTGGGGCTCTTGCAGTACACCGCCCCGACCATCAACCTGATCATCGGCATCTTCCTCTATCACGAGGATTTCCCAGCCAGCCGCATGATCGGCTTTATGCTCATATGGAGCGCACTGGTGCTCTATGTTGCCGAGGGCATGCTGATGCGGGTGCGGTCGCGTCGGGCGGTGCTGTAAGCCGCAACGGTTGACGAACCCCGGGTCTGTGGTACCTTCCCGGGAGGCGGACGATCACCGGCCGCCCAAACCGCCACGGGTCCTGCCATGTCCACTGAAACACCCAACCGCGAACGACCCTCACCCCTGCTGCTCTTTCGTCGTTTTTTCCGACTCGGCCTAACCGCTTTCGGCGGCCCGGCCATGGTGGCCTATATTCGCGAGATGGCGGTGCAGCGGCACGGCTGGCTCAGCCCGGAAAGCTTCAAACAGGGCGTGGCCATCTGCCAGACCATCCCCGGCGCCACTGCCATGCAGGCGGCTGCCTATGTGGGCCTGCGCGCCGGTGGCCCCTGGGGCGCCATCGTCGCCTATTTCGGCTTCGGCATGCCCGCCTTTGTCCTCATGGTGGTGCTTTCTGCCCTGTACCAACGCGGCCATGCCCTGCCCGTCGTGATCTCGATCTTCGCCGGCCTGCAGGTGATTGTGGTGGCCATGGTGGCCCAGGCCACCATCAACTTCGGCCGCACCACCGTGAAGGATTGGCGGGATCTGGGTCTGGGCCTGACCGTGGCCGGCCTGCTCCTGGCCGGCGCCAATCCCCTGCTGGTCATTCTCCTGGCCGCGCTGGCAGGGCTGCTGCTCTTCCGGGTACCAGTTCAAACCACACGCTATCCACCACCTCCGGCTGGCGCCTTGGCCTGGCGGGAACTGCGGCCGCCCCTGCTCCTGACCCTAGGGCTGGTGCTCGGACTAGGGGTGCTGGCAATGCTGGACCGGCAGCTTTTCAACCTGGCTCTGATGATGATCCGGGTGGACTGTTTCGCCTTTGGCGGCGGCTACGCCTCGGTACCGCTGCTGTTCAACGAAGTGGTGACGGTCCGTCACTGGATGAGCGGCCCGACCTTCATGGACGGCATTGCCCTGGGCCAGGTGACACCGGGGCCTATCGTCATCACCGCCACCTTTGTCGGCTTTCTCCGGGCTGGCCTCGCAGGTGCAATCGTCGCCACCACCGCCATCTTCGCACCCTCGCTGATCTTCCTCACCGCGGCCGCGCCCACCTTTGACCGCTTTCGTCACAACCCCCAGTTCCAGCGGGCCATGCACGGCATTCTCGTCTCCTTCACCGGCCTGTTGCTCTCGGTCAGCCTGCGCTTTGCCCTGCATGTTGCCTGGGACGGCTGGCGGATCGGCATCGCTGTTCTGGCCGGCCTGGCCCTGTGGAGCAAGGTCGATCTGCTCTGGGTGGTGCTGGCCGGGGCAGCGGTCTCGGCGATAGTGTTCTAGGGCATTTCAACCGATCAGGCCCATCAGGCATGAGCCGGATGGCGGCGCCTGAGGCGGCGGACAAGGATGGGCAGGGAGAGCAGCAGGAGCAGTCCGGTGGCGAACAGCATCAGCCAGTCGGGCACGGTTTCAGCCACCTCGCCGATGGTAGCCACGGCTGAGAGGCCAAGCGACAGATAGAGCGCGTCCAGGGCCAGGCCGCAGAGCACGCTGACCACGGCTATCGACCCCAGATAGACGGCCAGGCCGCGTCTGCCGAGGATCCGGATCAGCACCGCCAGGGCCGCGATATTGGTGGCCGGACCGGCGAGGAGAAAGACCAGGGCCGCGCCAGGACTGACGCCCTTGAGGATCAGGGCCGCCGCAATGGGGGTCGAAGCAGTGGCGCAGATGTACATGGGCACGCCAGCAACCAGCATCAGCAGCATGGCACCAATGCCGCCGCCCAGGTGACTGCTGATCAGGTCATCGGGCACAAGCACGGTGATGCAGGCCGCCACCGCTATGCCGACGAAGAACCAGCCGGCCAGGTCGCCCCAGATGTCGGTAGCCGCGTAGCGCAGGCCCTGACCGATCCGGTCCGCCAAACCCTCTTTTTTCACTTCCTGGCCGCAGCCGCAGGCGCTGTCGGCGCAGGCGCCAGCCGGTGCGGAGGCCATCGGCAAGGGCGGCGGCGCTGGCGCTTTCTCCTTGTAGGAGAAAAGATTTTCCGTGATCCCGGCGGCCAGGGCGGAGAGAAAGGCTGCCACCGGCCGGGCCACGGTCATCAGGGGATCGAGCAGGGCCCAGGACACGGCAATCGAATCGACTCCTGATTCCGGGGTGGAGATGAGAAAGGCAGTGGTTGCTCCGTTGTTGGCCCCCTGCCGCTTCAGCTGGGCCGCTGCCGGGAGCACGCCGCAGGAACAGAGCGGGATGGGCACGCCGAGCAGGGCTGCCTTGAACACCGACGCGAACCGGCCTTTGCCCAGGTGGGCAGCGACAAAGTCGGCCGAGAGGAAGACCTTGAGCAGGCCGCCGATCGCCAGCCCCAAAAGGATATACAGCGAGGACTCTTCAAGCAGGGTCCAGGCCGCGATCATGATGTCGTTGAGAAAGTGCATGGGGATACCGCCGTGGGGTTATGCTTCCCGGATGTGTTCCAGGGCCATGGTGATGAGCAGGTGGACGTGGTCGTCGTTGAGCCGGTAATACAGCACCTGGCCCTGCCGCCGGTTGCTGACCAGGGCCATCTGGCGCAGCAGCCGCAGTTGATGGCTGACCGCCGATTCGGAGCTTTCGAGCAGCGCCGCCAGATCGCAGACGCACATCTCGCCCTCGGCCAGGGCCCAGAGTATCTTCAGCCGCCCCGGATCGCCCATGGCCTTGAACAGCGCGGCCATGGCCTCGGTTTCCGGGGCCGGCAGCGCCTGTCGACGGGCCTGGGCAATGCGGTCGTCATGGATACAGCGAACCTGGCAACGATCCTGCTGTTCTTCGATCATGGGCGCCTCGATGGTTGCGTTTAAATATATGAACATATTTTCATATAAAGGATACACCAGCAGTCCCAAACCTGTCAAGTGAGTAAAAAGGGGACGGATCTATTTTTTCTTTTGCAGACAGCGATCTCAGGTGCAATTGCCCATCTTGATGGCGGCTTGATGGTTTTTCCCTTGGTCTTGACTCCATCTTGACATCAGATGGTGTACAGTTTGTCTGCAAGAGAAGAGGTTTCATAACTATTCACCCAGGCATGCCTTCGTGGCGAACAAACAACTCCAGTGGGAGCGTCCTCTCATGAACGGATTTGATTGGCTGCAACTCGTTGTCTTTTTTTCCTTCCTGCTCGTTCTGGCCCACCCCCTCGGTGGTTTCATGGCCAGGGTCTACCAGGGGGAGCGAACTCTGCTGTCGCCGGTCCTGGGCCCCTGGGAACAACTCATCTACCGCCTCTGCGGCGTGAACAGGGACGAGGAGATGGACTGGAAAGGCTATGCCGCAGCCATGCTCCTGTTCAATCTGGCGGGCATGGCCGTGCTCCTGGCCATGTTGCTTGCGCAGCACCTGCTGCCCTTGAACCCGCAAGCCCTGCCGGCTTTTTCCTGGCAGCAGGCGCTCAATACGGCGGTCAGTTTCACCACCAACACCAACTGGCAGTCCTACAGCGGTGAGGCCTCGGCCAGTTACTTCACCCAGACGGCGGGATTCACGGTGCAGAACTTCGTTTCTACCGCCACCGGCATGGCCATGGTTGTGGCCTTGATCCGCGGATTTGCCCGGCGCCGGAACGCGCATATCGGCAACTTCTGGGTCGATCTGTGCCGGAGCGTCCTCTACATCCTTCTGCCCCTCTCCCTGATCGCGGCCCTGCTGCTGGTCTCCCAGGGAGTTATCCAGAATTTCAGCCCCGCACGGACAATCCCGCTGGTGCAGGCCAGGGGCAATGGAACGCCATCCGGAGAGGTCGTCCTGCCCATGGGGCCGGTTGCCTCCCAGGAGGCGATCAAAGAACTGGGTACCAACGGCGGCGGATTCTTTAACGCCAACAGCGCCCATCCCTACGAAAACCCGACTCCATTCTCCCATCTGCTGGAGATCCTGCTGATCCTGCTGATCCCCGCCAGCCTGACCCACACCTTTGGCCGCATGGTCGGCAACAGCCGCCAGGGCTGGATGCTGCTGGCGGTCATGCTCCTGTTGCTGGCCCTTGCCTTCGGCCTGTTGCAATGGGCGGAAACCAACGGCATCCCGCAACTGCGAACGCTTGGCATTGAGGGCGGCAACATGGAGGGCAAGGAGGTCCGCTTCGGTCTTGCCGGCACAAGCCTGTTCGAAGTCGCCACCACCGCCACCTCCTGCGGCGCGGTGGCAGCCATGCACGATTCGCTGACCCCTCTGGGCGGCCTGGCGCCGATGGCACTAATCCTCCTGGGCGAGATTGTCTTCGGCGGTGTTGGTTCCGGCCTGTATACCATGCTCGCCTTCACCGTGATCGCGGTGTTCGTGTCGGGCCTGATGATCGGCCGCACGCCCGAATATCTCGGCAAGAAGATCGAGGTCACGGAAATGTGGCTGAGCATGGTCATTATCCTCAGCGCCGGCGTCCTGGTGCTGGTGTTCTCGGCCCTGGCCGCGATCACCCCCTCGGCCGTGGCCTCAGTGGCCAATCCAGGGGCGCATGGGCTTTCCGAGATACTGTACGCCTTTGCCTCCATGGCCAACAACAATGGCAGCGCTTTTGCCGGGTTGAACGCCAACACCAATTTCTACAATCTGCTCGGTGCGCTGGCGATGCTGATCGGCCGCTATGTCCCGGCCGTTGCCGTGCTCGCCATGGCCGGCAGCCTGGGTGCCAAAAAGTACGTGCCGCCGAGTCTCGGCACCCTGCCCACGGACAAGGCGCCGTTTGCCCTCTGGCTAACCCTGGTCATCGTCCTGGTCGGCGCCCTGACCTTTTTTCCGGCCCTGGCTCTCGGACCGATCGTCGAACACCTGATCATGCGGGGAGGCATCTGAAGCCATGGCAAAGAAAAAACCGCAACCGAGATCGGCCTTTGATCGGGCGCTGCTGACCTGCGCCTTGACCGAGGCCCTGCACAAACTCGATCCCCGCGCCCTGTGGCGCAGCCCGGTCATGTTCGCAGTCGAGATCGCCAGCTGCATCACGCTTGCAACCTTTCTCCTTTCGTTGGCCGGGCTGAACAGGGAACCGGCCTGGTTCACCGGCAGCGTCTCGGTATGGCTGTGGATGACGGTGTATTTTTCCACCTTTGCCGAAAGTCTGGCCGAAGGCCGAGGCAAGGCCAGAGCGGCCAGCCTGCGCCAATCGCGTACCGCCGTGACCGCCAGACGGCTTGTCGCCCCCGATTTCGAGGCCGCGCAGACCATTGTCGGCGCGGAGGCGCTGCGCAAGGATGACCATATCCTGGTGGCGGCCGGCGAACTGATTGCCGGTGACGGCGAGGTGGTGGCCGGCGCAGCCCTGGTCAACGAGTCGGCAGTGACCGGCGAATCGGCGCCGGTGGTGCGGGAGTCGGGCGGTGATCGCAGCGCGGTCACCGGCGGCACCACGGTGATCGCCAACGCCGTCATCGTCCGCATCACGGTCAATCCCGGCGAAACCTTTCTCGACCGGATGATCGCCCTGATCGAAGGGGCCAAACGGCGGAAAACGCCCAACGAGGTCGCCCTGGAGGTGCTGCTGATCGCCCTCACCTTGGTGTTTTTCCTGGTCTGCGTCAACATCAGCCCGCTCGCCCTGTACAGCGTCGCGGCCACCGGCCAGGGCAGCCCGGTTTCTCTGACCGTACTCGTGGCCCTGTTTGTCTGCCTTGCACCCACGACCATCGCCGCCCTCCTGCCCGCCATCGGCATCGCCGGCATGGACCGGCTCTTCCAGAAGAACGTCATCGCCTTGTCCGGCCGGGCCATCGAGGCGGCCGGCGACATCAACGTGCTGCTGCTCGATAAAACCGGGACCATCACCCATGGCAACCGGGAGGCGGTCGCCTTTCTCCCGGTGGATGGGCACAGTGAACAGGAGGTGGCCACCACCGCGCTGATAGCCTCGCTTGGCGACGAGACCCCGGAGGGCCGCAGCGTCGTGGCCCTGGCGCGGCAGCGATATGGACTGACCCGGGAGACGCTGCCCACCGGGGCGGAGACGATCCTGTTCAGCGCCGACACCCGCCTGTCCGGGGTCAATGTCGATGCCGTTCCCTATCGCAAGGGTTCTGTCGACGCCATCGCCGCCTTTGTCACCGGGTTGGGAGGCAAGATCCCCAGCGACCTGGAGGGCAAGGCCAATGGCATCGCCCACGCCGGGGCAACCCCGCTGGTCGTCTCGCGCGGGCCCGAGATTCTGGGCGTGGTCAATCTCAAGGACATCGTCAAAAGCGGCATCCAGGAACGGTTCAAACAGTTGCGGAGCATGGGAGTGCGGACCGTGATGATCACCGGCGACAACCCCCTGACCGCCGCGGCCATCGCCGCCGAGGCCCAAGTCGACGATTTCCTCGCCCAGGCACGGCCAGAGGATAAGCTGCGCATCATCAGGGAAAACCAGGAAGCCGGCTTCATGGTGGCCATGACCGGCGATGGCACCAACGACGCCCCGGCCCTGGCCCAGGCGGACGTGGCCGTGGCCATGAACACCGGCACCCAGCCGGCCCGCGAGGCGGCCAACATCATCGACCTGGACAGCAACCCGACCAAGCTCTTGGATATCGTCATGATCGGCAAGCAGATCCTCATGACCCGGGGCAACCTGACCACCTTCAGCATCTCCAACGATATTGCCAAGTATTTCGCCATCATCCCGGCCGCGCTGGTCTCCATCTATCCCCAGCTGGAGGCGCTCAACATCATGCACCTTGCCAGCCCGCACAGCGCCATCCTGGCCGCAGTGGTCTTCAACGCACTCATCATCCCCCTGCTCGTTCCCCTGGCGCTGAAAGGCTCAAAATTCCGTCCGATGCCGGCGGAGAGAATGCTGATCTTCAACCTGCTGGTCTACGGCGTCGGCGGCATTGTTCTGCCCTTTGTCGGCATCAAACTCCTGGATCTGGGCATCGGCCTGTGTATCCTGTAACCAATGACCCTTGGGGAGGCCTTGGACCCATGCATGCAATCCGATCGGCAGTGTTGATGTTCCTGCTCCTTGCCATCCTGTGCGGCGGCCTCTACCCCGCCCTGGTCACCGGTTTGGCCCGGGTCTTCTTTCCGGATCAGGCCGAGGGCAGTTTCCTTGCCGACGGCACCGGCAGGGTTATCGGCTCACGCCTCATCGGCCAACCATTCACCGACCCGAAATACCTGTGGCCGAGGCCTTCTGCCACCGCCGAATTCGCCTACAACCCGATGGCCTCGGGCGGCTCCAACCGCAGTCCGGTCAGCCAGGAGCACCTTGGGGAAGTTGCCGAACGCGTGCGAGGATTGCGCGCCGATGGCATTCATGGTCCAATTGCAGCGGACCTGGTGCAGGCCTCGGGCAGCGGCCTTGACCCGCATCTCTCGCCCCAGGCCGCCGCGATCCAGACCCGCCGCATCGCC
>JBGSPP010000027.1:0-5536 GCA_041738515.1 Desulfobulbus sp. | reverse complement strand
CATTCTCGGAACGTCCCCCGCCTCCGCTCCCTCCGAGGGCGATGAAGGAGGTGGGCGAGAGATTCAACGATTGCTCAATGCTTGGAGGTTATGGGAAATCTCCGCTTTCCCCTTGACTATACTTATCATGGATGTCCCCTTATCTCAGACCTGCCAGCCCGACCGGCGAGGAAAAAGTATTACCAAGCAGGAGTTGACCTGCTATAGAGTGCGGCTTATTGTGCTGGGGTGAATTGCTTGCGCGGGAGGGAGAAGGAACATGGACATCACGGGAATACGCAAGGAGTATTCGAGCCCGGTTTTGACCCGGGAGATGCTCGATGCCGATCCGTTTCGCCAGTTCGGCCGGTGGTTCGATGAGGCCTGCTCGGCTGGCCTGTCTGAGCCCAACGCCATGACGCTCGCCACCGTGGGGGCGGACGGCCAGCCGACCTTGCGCACCGTACTGCTCAAGATTTTCGACCAGAGCGGCTTTGTCTTCTTCACCAACTACGGCAGCCGCAAGGCCCGTCAGATGGCCGAGAACCAGCGGGTCGCCCTGCTCTTCCCCTGGGTTAAACTGGCCCGCCAGGTTGCGATCACCGGCCTGGCCGAGACCATCAGCACCGCCGAATCGGCCCGCTACTTTGCCAGCCGGCCGCGGGACAGCCAGTTGGGCGCCTGGATTTCGCAGCAAAGCTCGGTGCTTTCCTCGCGGCAACTGCTGATGAACGAACTGGCGAAGATCAAGGCCAGATTCCTCAGCGGCGAGGTGCCTTTGCCCGATTTCTGGGGCGGATACCGGGTACGCCCCGCGACCATCGAATTCTGGCAGGGGCAGACCAGCCGCCTGCACGACCGTTTTCTCTACACCCGCCTGGGTGACGGCGCCTGGACCATCGAACGCCTGGCCCCCTGACCTTCCGGCTTCCCTTCCATCCCAACCGGCCCGACTTCTTGATCATGCGTCTGTTTGTTCTTTGCTGTGTTTTTCTGACCCACGTTCTTGCCGCCCACGCCGAAGAGGTGGTCACCTCCTCCGATGGCGGCTCGCCACCCCTGTCGATTACCGCGCCCGCCGGGCAACCGGTACAGGTCCCGCCCGCCTGGATCGACCAGGCCCTGGCAGACAGGCAACCGGCCCCGTCCTCCGCACTCGCGATCCCGTTTGTCCAGCCCGGCGAACAGGCGCAAACCGCTGCCCCTGCAAACGAGAATGCTGCCCAGGCGGAAGCGGTCGTGGAACCGCCGCCGGCCCGCAGGCCGGAGAGTGCCAAATCCGGACAGCGCGGTAAGAAGACCAACGCACCCAGAAACACCCCACCGACCAGGCTGCCGTCCCTGCTCGCGGCCTCGCCTGACCAAACTGCATCGCCGCCGCGGGTCACCACCTGGCGAGACCTGTTCCCGGCGGTGCGAACCTCCCCGGTAGCGGAAGCAACCTTCCCGCCCCTGCGCCCAGGCATCCGTGCTTCCCTGCCACAGCAGCCCGAGCCGCCCCTGGAAGAGCCAGAACCGCCGGTCAAAATCGAGTCGGTCCTGACTAAGAAGCTGAAGCAAAAGGACCAGGATCAGTCAGAGGAGACGCCCTCCGATACGCAGGGCATGCTGGTCGCCCTGGTCGATCTGCAGAAAAACCTGCGCCAGCAGATCACGGCCACAAACAGGAAACTCAAGGCCAGCACCTCGGAAGCCGAAAAGACCGCCCTGCAGGAGGCGCTGGCCCAATTGGACCAGCAACTGTCCGATTCGACCGCTGACTTCGAGCGAATTGCCACCGGGGTTGAGCCCTCTGTCTTCACCGACCAGAAGCAGGAGAGCTTCAACTGGAAAGACGAACTCACCACCCTGCTCCAGCCGAGCATCAAGGAGCTCAAGCAGCTGACCGCCCGGGCCCGGCAAAAGACAGAGTTGAAAGGATTCATCGCTGATTTCGGCAAGCAGGCCGCCACCGCCCGGCGGGCAGTGGAGCACCTCAACATCCAGATTGAGGAGGCCAAGGACTCCAAGATCAAGACCCATCTGCGCGAACTGCTGCCGGCCTGGCAGAACATGGAGAAGCGCATCCAGGGCAAACTCGACATTGCCCAGCGCGAGCTGGTCAAGCTGGAGGAGAAAAACGGCAAGGTGGCAGAGAGCGCCAGCCTCTACATCAAGGACTTTTTCCGCGAACGCGGGCTCTACCTGCTGCTCGCCTTTGTTTCCTTCGGCGTGGTCCTGCTGCTCTTCCGCCTGCTGCACCGACTGCTGTTCAAGATCCTGCCCGGCGCCCTCAGGGAGCAGCGCCCCTTCTACGTCCGCGTCCTCCATATCGCCCTGCGCGTCCTCTCCGTGTTCGCGGCCTTCGCCAGCCTGGTCTTCGTGCTCTATACCGCCGAGGACTGGCTGCTGCTCAGTGTGGCCATCATCCTCCTCATCGGCGTGGCCTGGGGCGTCCGCCAGACCCTGCCCAAACTCTGGCAGCAGGCGCGGATCGTGCTCAATATGGGCTCGGTGCGCGAGGGCGAGCGGGTGATCTACAGCGGCGTGGCCTGGAAGGTGGAGTCGCTCAACGTCTTCTGCAAGCTGAGTAACCCGGCCCTGGGCATGCAGCTGCGTATCCCGGTCGAGGACATGGTCGGCCTGATCTCCCGCCCCTTTTCCCAGGACGAGCCATGGTTTCCGTGCAAGAAAGACGATTGGGTGGCTATTGACGGCAAGCCCTTTGCCAAGGTGGTCAGCCTCAGCCCGGAACAGGTCGAGGTGGTGGAACTGGGCGGCCGCCGGATCATCTACCCGACCGGCGACTTTCTCGCCACCTCCCCGGCCAACCTGTCGCGCAACTTCAGCATGCGGGTGGTCTTCGGCCTCTCCTACGACCTCCAGGCCGAGATCGCCACCACCGTGCCCGAGCGGTTGCGGGCCTTTCTCGAAAAGAAACTCAAGGAACAGAACTTTGCCGACCAGTGCCTCAACCTGGCGGTGGACTTCCTCCAGGCCGGTCCCTCTTCGCTGGACCTGGCGGTGCTGGCCGATTTCAAGGGCGAGGCGGCCCCGGCCTACCGGCGGATCGAACGCGCCTTCAACCGCTGGTGCGTCGAATGCTGCAACGAGCAGGGCTGGGAAATCCCCTTCCCGCAGATGACCGTGCACAGGCCGGCCGGCGAGCGGCCCTGACCCCAAACGGAGAACGCGCCATGCCAACCGATGCGGTCATCGAACGGCTCAAGGCCATCGTCGGCGGGGAGAATGTCTCCCAGGCCAGGGTGGACCGGCTCCTGCACGCCTTTGACGCCACCCAGCAGCAGTTCCTGCCGGAGGTGGTGGTCCATGCAACCACCACCGAGCAGGTCAGCCAGATCGTCCGTCTGGCCAACGAGGAACGCATCCCCATCCTGCCGCGAGGCGCGGGCAGCGGCTTTACCGGCGGCAGCCTGCCGGTGCGGGGTGGCATCGTCCTGGTGCTGACGCGGATGAACCGCATCCTTGAGATCGACGCCGACAATCTGATCGCCGTGGTCGAGCCGGGGGTGGTCACCGCCCGGCTGCAGAGGGAGGTCGAGCGGCAGGGCCTTTTCTACCCGCCTGACCCGGCCTCCAAGGAGTTCAGTACCCTGGGCGGCAACGTCGCCGAGTGCGCTGGCGGCCCTCGCTGTCTCAAGTACGGCGTCACCCGCGACTACGTCCTCGGCCTGACCGTGGTCACTCCCACCGGCGAGGTCATCCACACCGGCGGCCGAACCATGAAGAACGTGGTCGGCTACGACCTGACCAGGCTCTTTGTCGGCTCTGAGGGCACGCTGGGCATCGCCACCGAGATCATCCTCCGCCTGCTGCCCAAGCCAGAGGCGCGCAAGACCATGCTGGTCGGCTTCGATTCCATTGACGGCGCGGCCCGGGCGGTCTCGGCCATCACCCGTGCCAAGATCGTACCGGCGACGCTCGAGTTCATGGATGCCTCGGCCATCGACTGCGTCCGTCAGGCCATGGGCCTGGATCTGCCGCTTGCCTGCCGGGCGCTGCTGATCATCGAGGTGGACGGCGACCGCGACCTGCTTGCGCGCCAGGCCGAACGCATCCTCGACACCGTTCGGCCGCTGGGGCTGATCGAGACCCGGGTGGCGGAAACGTCCGAGGAGGCCGAGGCGATCTGGAAGGTCCGCCGCGCGGTCAGCCCGAGCCTGCGCAAGGTCAACCCGAACAAGTTCAACGAGGACATCGTCGTGCCCCGATCACGGGTGCCGGAGATGATCCGGGCCATCGAGGCCATCGGCCAGCGCTACAGTGTGCCCATCGTCAACTTCGGCCACGCCGGGGACGGCAACATCCACGTCAACCTCATGGTCGACCTGGCCGTGGAAGGCATGCGAGCGACGGTCGATCGGGCGCTCTCGGACCTCTTCCAGACCACGGTGGATCTGGGCGGCTCGGTGAGCGGCGAGCACGGTATTGGCATCGCCAAAGCCGCCTTCATCGGCAAGGAACTGAATCCGGCGACCCTGGCGACCATGCAGGCCGTCAAGCGGGCGCTCGATCCCAACAACATCATGAATCCGGGCAAGATCTTCCCGCAGTCGCAGTCGGCCGCACCGCTCGATCCGCCCACGCCGGAACAGCCATGACCGAACCCAGGAAACTAGCGGACTATGCCGACCAGATCGGCCAGTGCGTGCGCTGCGGCGCCTGCCAAGCCCCCTGCCCAGCCTACCAGGAGACGCTTCACGAGGGCTCGGCGGCACGCGGCAAGGTCGCGCTCGCAGCCGCGGTGCTGGCGGGCGAGGCCGAACTTGACGAGCGAATGCGGCAGGAGTTGAGCCTCTGCCTGCTCTGTGGTTCCTGCGTCGCCAAGTGCCCCAACCGGGTGGAGACCGACGCCATCGTCGCCGCCCTGCGAAGGCAGATCACCGACGAGCAAGGCCTCTCCACCATCGGCAAGGGGGTGGCGGCCCTGACCGGCTCGACTCCGCTGCTCCGGGGCCTGCTCAAGGGCGCCGACCTGCTCGCGCCCCTGCTCTTCAAGTCGGTGCCCGAGACCAGCGGCCTGCAGTTGCGCTTTGCCCCCGAAAGCCTCAAAGGGCGCACCCTGCCGCCCATTCCGGAATGCAACCTCTTTGCCCGCGTACCCGAGTTCACCGCCGGCGAGGCCGACAAGCCTGTCTTGGGACTGTTTGCTGGCTGCGCCCTCACCTATCTCTACCCCCAGACGGGCGAGACCATGGTGCGACTGCTGCACGGGCTTGGCTATTCCGTGTTTCTGCCGCGCGCCCAGGGCTGCTGCGGGATGCCAGCGCTCTCCTCGGGCAACGGACCGCTGCTGACCCAATTGGCCGGACGCAACCTGCAGGCCTTTGCCGCTCGCCCGACGGCCGCGATCATCACCGGCTGCGCCTCCTGCGGCGGCGCGCTCACCGGGCATTACCCCGATTTGGACGAAGACCTCAAGCCCCTGGCCGAGGCCATCGTCGACATCCATGTCTTCCTGGCAGGCGAAGGGGTGATCGACCGGCTCGCTGCCCTGCCCAGGCAAGAACGACGGGTCCGGGTCACCTATCACGACCCCTGCCACCTGCGCGTCCGG
>JBGSPP010000385.1:0-4674 GCA_041738515.1 Desulfobulbus sp. | reverse complement strand
GCTGGCCCTGCGCGAGTTGTTGCAGCGCTCACCGGCCATGACCGAGACGATCGGGTTTGCCCGCGACTATGTGCAAGGCGCGCCCGGGTACCCCCTCATCGAGGACGATCTTCGCGCCCTGCTCTCTGGGGCACAGCCCTCCGCGCCTGTTTCGCGGCAGGCAGGCGACCGCCAATGAACGCGCTGCTGCGCCGATATCGCCACTCCTTCCACCTGCGGATTTTCCTCGCCATGGCGCTGGTGGTCTTCCTGTTCATCCCAGGCGCCGGCTACATTGGTTACCTCCAGGCACGCAAGGCGATCGACGACCAGATGCGCCAGCACGCGGTCAGCACCGTTGGCCAGATCACCCGGCAGGTGGCCTCTTTCATTGCCCAGCACGCCAGCAATGTCCAGCTGATCAAACTGCTGATCGAACACCGCCTCATCGACCCGGCCAATGAGCAGGCCCTGCTGCAGTATTTCCAGCTGTTCAAGCAGGGCCACCCCGAGTTCGTCAACATCTACTACGGTGACACCCGGGGGCGGTTTATAATGGCGCCGCCGCAGTCGCCCGAAGTCTTCGCCACCTATGACCCCCGTGTCCGGCCCTGGTACCGGGGGGCTGTGCAGGCCCGAACCATCCACTGGACGGAAGTCTACCTCTTTGCCTCGGCGCGACAGCCGGGCATCACCGTCTCCGCGCCGGTTCTTGGCGAGAACGGCGCGGCGCGGGGCGTCTGCGCCATCGACCTCGACCTCTCGGCCTTTTCCCGCTTCCTCCAGGGCATCGACATCGGCCGGCAGGGGTTCGCCTACATCCTCGACAAACGCACCGGCCACGTCATCGCCCATCCGAGCCTGGGCCAGCTGCCCTGGAACATGACCCATATCGACCTCATGCGCCGCTGCCGCGACGACCTTGCTAGCCGCAACGCCACCTCCGGCATGACCGGCTTCCAGGGGGAACAATTCTTCACCGTCCACACCGATTTTCCGGGCAAGGACTGGACCGTGGGGGTGACCATCCTGGTCTCGGACTACATGCGCACCATCCGCACGGTGCAGTGGACCACCGTCACCCTGGTCTTCATCGGCATAGTGCTTTCCGGCCTGCTGAGCTCCATCCTGGCGATGACCGTCATCCGGCCGCTGCGAACCCTGCAGCAGGGCATCGAGCGGATCAGCAGGGGCGATCTCGACCACAAGGTGGACATCAACGACCCGGACATGGTCAGTTCGCTGGCCGCCTCCTTCAACCGCATGGCCCTGTCCTTGCGCGATTCGCTGGCTGAATTGAAGGCTACCTGCGCCGAACTGGCGGAGAAGGAAAAACTGGCTGTGGTCGGGCGGATGACCGCCGGCATCGCCCATGAGATCAAGAATCCGCTCGGCGTGATTCACGGCTCGGCCCAGATCGTGGTCAACCCCGACCGGCCCTGGGAGATGCGCGAGCGGGCGGCCCGGTTTATCATTGACGAAGTGGCCCGCCTGGATGCCACCCTGAAATCGTTTCTCACCTTTGCCCGGCCGGCCAAACCCTCGTTTCGTCCGATCGATCTTCTTCTGCTGCTGGAAGAGACCCTCTCGGCCACCGAGGAACGCTATCGGGCCGAGGGCTACACCATTGTCCGCGACTTCCCGGACACCGTGCCGGCCATCAGCGCCGACGGGGACCAGTTGCGCCAGGTGGTCTGGAACGTGGCCTTCAACGCCATCAAGGCCATGCCCGACGGTGGCCTGATCACCTTCCGGGTCCGGGTGGAAGAAGTGTTGCCGGCCGAAGCGGGCGACGCGGCCGGCGTGATCGATTCCCCCGCGGTGGCGAGGCGATGGGTGGTGGTCACGGTGGAGGACACCGGCTGCGGCATGGATAAGGAGCAGATGGCCCATATCTTCGAGCCCTTTGTCAGTTACCGCGACGATGGCACCGGGCTGGGCCTGTCCATTGTCCACCAGATTGTCCGGCTGCACCGGGGCCATATCCGCATCCGCAGCCGGGTGGGCGAGGGCACGGCCTTTGCGATCTTTTTTCCCTGTGAGGCTGGGGGAGACCCGCCATGTTGAACAACATCCTGATCGTCGAGGACGAGACCCGCATGCGCCAGGTGGTGGCCATGATGCTCAGCGACCTTGACCTGCAGATCTTCGAGGCCATTGACGGGGTCGAGGCCATGGCTGTCTTCGAGCGCGAGACCATCCACCTGATCCTCACGGACCTCAAACTGCCGCGCATGACCGGCATGGAGGTGCTGGATCAGGTCAAAGAGCGGTCTCCGGAGACGCCGGTGATTATCATGACCGCCTTCGGCTCCATCGACAACGCCATCGAAGCCATCCGCCACGGGGCCTTTGATTATGTCACCAAGCCGTTCAAGGAGGAGCGGCTGCGCTCCTGCGTGCACAAGGCCTTGCAGATCAGTCGCCTGACCAGCGAGGTGCGCTATCTCCGCGAGGAGGTCGAGGGCCGCTACGCCTTTGACAACATCGTCGGCCGCTCGCCACGGATCTGCGAGATCATGCGCCTGGCCGGCGAGGTGTCCCGCACCGACACCACGGTCCTGCTCACCGGCGAATCCGGGACCGGCAAGGAACTGCTCAGCCGCGCCATTCACATCAACAGCCCCAGGGCCAGCGGTCCCTTCCTGCCGGTCAACTGCGCCGCCATTCCCTCAGGACTGCTCGAAGCGGAACTGTTCGGGTATGAGCGCGGGGCCTTCACCGGCGCGGTCCAGCGCAAGAAGGGGCGGTTCGAGCTGGCTTCGGGCGGCACCATCTTTCTCGACGAGATCAGCGACATGGAACTGGGCATCCAGGCCAAGCTGCTGCGGGTGATTGAGTCGCGGCAGTTTGAGCGGCTTGGCGGCGACAAATCCATCCGCGCGGATGTGCGCATCATCGCCGCCACCAACCGGGACCTGGCGCGGATGGTGGAGGAGGGGCAGTTTCGCGAGGACCTCTATTACCGCATCAACGTCTTTCCCATCCGCCTGCCGCCGCTGCGCGAGCGCAGGGAGGACATCGAGCCGCTGTGTGATTTTTTTCTCAGCGAATTCAGCCGGGCCTTTGGCCGCAAGGCCCCCACGCTGGCGGCCAAGGCCCTGGACAAGCTGCGCGAGCATCGCTGGAAGGGCAATGTACGCGAACTGCGCAACGTGCTCGAGCGGGCCATGATCCTGGCCGGCGACGAGCAGATCGCCAGCCGCCACATCATCCTCGACGAGGCCCAGGAGACCCACGCCGGGCCGGTGGATCTGCAGCAGACGCTGATCCAGGCCATCCGCGACCAGGGCATCAACCTGGAGGAGATCGAGAAGGCGTGCATCCGCCAGGCCATGGAGCGGGAGGGCCACAACGTCTCCAGGGCGGCGCGGCTGCTGGGCCTTTCCCGCGCCACCCTCCGCTACCGGCTGGAGCGGCTCTCCTCGTGAGGGCGGAGATCGAGGAGACGCAGGGCAAGGGGGCGGTGCATCCAATCCAGTTTTTCCTTTCGCAGCAGGCCGATGGCCATGCCATGTCTGCCGATGGCCTGCGCAAATACCAATCTTCTTCAAACGAGGCGCCCATGAAACCGAAAGTGTACATCACCCGAATGATAGCCCGGCCCGGCATCGAGCTGCTGGAAACCTGCTGCGAGGTTGAGGTGAACCCCGAGGACCGGGCGCTCTCCAGGGCCGAACTGCTCGAGCGGGTTCGGGACAAAGACGGAGTGATCGGGCTGTTGACCGACCGCATCGACGGCGAGTTCTTTACCTCCGCCCCTCATCTGCGCGGTTATGCCAACTATGCCGTGGGTTATGACAACATCGATGTGCCCGAGGCGACCCGACGGGGGATTCCGGTCTCCAACACCCCGGGTGTGCTCACCGACGCCACCGCCGAACTCGCCTGGGCCCTGCTGTTTGCCGTGGCCCGTCGGGTGGTGGAGGCAGACGTGGTCATGCGCTCCGGTCAGTGGGGCGGCTGGGGACCGCTGCAGTTTCTCGGTGCCGACGTCTGCGGCAAGACCCTGGGCATCGTCGGCGCGGGCCGCATCGGCACGGCCATGGCGCTCATGTCCCGGGGCTTTCGCATGCCGGTGCTCTATTCCAGTTCGTCCGGCCGCCGCAACGAAGTGCTGGAGCAGTCCCTCCACGCCCGGCTGGTCCCCTTCGAGGAGTTGGTCGAGCAGGCCGATTATATCAGCCTGCACGCCCCGCTGACGCAGCAATCCCGGCACCTGTTCAACGCGGCCACCTTCGCGCGGATGAAGCATACGGGCATCCTCATCAACACCGGGCGCGGGCCGCTGATCAAGGAGGACGATCTGGTCCAGGCCCTGCAACAGGGCGAGATCGGCGGGGCCGGGCTGGACGTCTATGAATTCGAGCCGCGCATGGCCGAGGGCCTGGCCGAGTTGAAAAATACCGTGCTACTGCCGCATGTGGGCTCGGCCACGCAAACTACCCGGGCCAACATGGCCACCCTGGCGGCCCGCAACCTGCTGGCCATGCTCCAGGGCAATCGCCCCGAGACCTGCCTTAATCCGGAGGTGCTGGATAAGGTGTAAAATAAGTCTGTTTGAATGCATAAGTGGCTGAGAAATGGAGAAGCCTCCAAGTGGGTATATAATGCCTAAGGCAAGGCTGGGTCGAGGCAGGCTCGCCCAGAATTACACCACAAGGAGGCTTCAATGGATGCATATTACTCTGTCGG
>JBGSPP010000365.1:0-1705 GCA_041738515.1 Desulfobulbus sp. | reverse complement strand
GGCGCGTTCGCGATGGGCCTGCAGATCGGCAAAGGAGCGGCTGACCGCCACCTGCTCGCCATGCTCGTCCAGCAAGACAAATCGCATGCGCAGGTGCGGCGGCAGGGCATCGGCCTGCCAGTCGGCGCGCTGGACCACTACCTGGAAGGCGCGCAGGATGGCCCGTTCCAGTTCCTGGTAGAGCGAACCCCGGTAGAGCACCAGTTCATCGAGCAGCCTATCCACCGCGTCCGGCATGGGCACCAGGCGGCGGCGCAGCTGTTTGGGCAGGCGCTTCAGGAGCAGCAGCAGCTTCTCCGGCAACAGCCCCGGCACCAGCCACTCGAAGACCTGCGGGTTGAGGTGATCGATCAGGTGGCGGGGGATGCGTACGGTGACGCCGTCGGCTTCATCGCCGGGGGCAAAAAGATAGCGCAGCTCCAACTCGATCTCGCCGGCCCGCAGCGTGGCCGGAAATCGATACAGTTCCTCGCTGTCCGGAATTGCGTTGCAGATATCCTCCTCGCTCATGCGCAGGAAGGCGTCGTTCTTCTTGCCGCGCAACAGCCGGTTGAGGGTGAAACGGTCGTACACCTTGCCCAGGCGGTTGTCGTAGAAGGTGTACAGCACCTCCTCGTCGACCACGATGTCGCGGCGGCGAAACCGCTCTTCCATCTCGGCGAATTGGGTCACCAGGGCCTGGTTGTGTTCAAGGAAGGGATACTGGCCGCCCAACTGGCCGCCCACCAGCGCAGCGCGGATGAAAATCTCCCGGGCCTCGATCAGGGTCTTCTCGTTGATGCGGCCGTACTCCACCCGTCGGCCGGCCACGATGACGAGGCCGAACAGGCTGACCCGCTCGGTGGCCAGGACCTTGCCGCTCTTCTTCTCCCAGTGCGGGTCTGACCAGGAGCGCTTGCACAGTTCGCCGCCCAGGCGTTCCAGCCAGTCCGGCTCGATGGCGGCCACGGTGCGGGCAAACAGCTGGGTGGTTTCGACGAACTCGGCGGCCAGGGCCCACTGCGGGCCTTTGTTGTACAGGCCGGAGCCGGGGAAGAGCACCACCTCGCGATTGCCGGCAGCCAGGTAGAGATTTTTCTCCTTCTTCTGGCAGATGTTGCGCAAAAAACCGCTGGCCAGCGCGATATGGACGGCGTCGTAGCCCCCGGATGCATCGGCGGCCGCGGCGGTCTCTCCGGTTGCATGGTCGCGGTGTTCCCGCAGCAGGCGGCCGATCTGCTCGTGCACGTCCATCCACTCGCGCATCCGCTGCCAGGAGAGGAAGCTGGCCTTGCAGAAGCGGCTCAGCCGCGACTTGGAGGTCGCCTCATCGCCTGCGAAAAAGGCGTTCCAGATGTTGAGCAGGGTGAGGAAGTCGGAGCGCTTGTCGAGGAACTGGCGATGGACCTCGTCGGCTTTGTGTTCCTTGTCCGGTGGCCGCACTCGCGGGTCCTGGATGGAGAGCGCAGCGGCGAGCACTGTCACTTCGCGCGGCGCGCCCAGGGCCATGCCCTCGATGATGATCCGCGAGATGCGCGGGTCCAGCGGCAGCCGGGCCATGAGCCGGCCGTTGACCGTGAGCCGGTCGTCGCTGCTGATCGCGCCCAGCTCCCTGAGGCTGCGGTAGCCGTCACGGACCGCAACCGGCGGAGGCGGGTCGATGAAGGGGAAGTGGGCCGGATCGCCCAGGCGGAGGTTGATCATCTGCAGCACCACCTCGGCCAGG
>JBGSPP010000353.1:0-19777 GCA_041738515.1 Desulfobulbus sp. | reverse complement strand
GGCGCACATTGCCTGCGGCCTCGGCGCCTGTCTGGGCTGCACCATCCACGCCGCTGACGGCGCCTACAGCCATGTCTGTTCCCACGGGCCGGTTTTCCGGGCCGAGGAGGTGGCATGGAACCATTGAATACCTCCCGCAGGCCCGACCTGCGCGTCAGCATCTGCGGTCTGGAACTGGCCAATCCGGTCATGACCGCCTCCGGCACCTTTGGCTACGGCGCTGAATTCGCGCGTCTCACCAACCTGGACCAATTAGGGGCCATGGTGGTCAAGGGTATTTCCCTCGCCCCCCGGCCGGGCAACCCGCCACCCCGGATCGTCGAGACCGCCTGCGGCATGCTCAACGCCATCGGACTGGAGAATGTCGGACTGGAGCAGTTCATCCGTGGCAAGATGCCCTTTCTCCGCACCTGCGCCAGCAAACTCATCGTCAACATCCTTGGCGACTCCATCGAGGAGTATGCCGTGCTCGCCCGTGAACTGTCGGCCGTCGAGGGCGTGCACGCACTTGAGGTCAACATCTCCTGCCCCAACGTCAAGAAGGGCGGCGTCGCCTTCGGCACGGTCCCGGACATGGCCGCCGCCGTCACCCGGGCGGTCAAGGAGGCCTCGCCTCTGCCCGTGATCGTCAAGCTCTCGCCCAATGTCACCGACATCGTCGCTATGGCCCGGGCGGTTGAGGCTGGCGGCGCGGACGCCATCTCCCTGATCAACACCCTGATCGGCATGGCCATCGACGCGCACAGCCGCAGGCCCAAACTGGCCAACATCATCGGCGGACTCTCCGGCCCGGCCATCAAGCCCATTGCCCTGCGGATGGTCTGGCAGGTCGCCTCGGCCGTGACCATCCCGGTGATCGGTATTGGCGGCATCTCCACTGCCGAAGACGCCGTTGAATTCCTCCTCGCCGGGGCAACCGCCATCCAGGTGGGCACGGCCAATTTTTTCCGTCCCAACGCCACCGGCGAAATCCTCGCCGGCATCGAGACCTACCTGCACAGCTATAACGAATCCTCGGTGCGGGCCCTCATCGGCGGTCTCAGGCTTGAACAATGAACACCTCACGGGGACTGATCTGCGTCTCGATCGCGGCCGAGGACGCGGCGTCTGCCCTCCGCCTGGCGGAGCCGGTCCTGCCGATCGTCGATCTGGTCGAGATTCGTCTCGACGCCATGCGCATCTCGGAGTTCAAGTCAATCATTGCGGCCATCCCCAAGCCCGTGCTTGCGACCAATCGGCCGCAGTGGGAAGGTGGGCAGTGCAGCGATAGCGAGGAGGCTCGGGTCGATTCCCTCTGCCGGGCGGTGGAGGCCGGGGCCGCCTATGTGGACGTCGAACTGCGTACCGAGGCCAGCCTGCGTGACCGGTTGCTGGCAGCGGCCCGGAGCCGGGGGGCCAGGGTCATCGTCTCCAGCCACGATTTTGCCTCCACCCCAGCACTGCCCACACTCCGGGAGACGCTGGGGATGATGATCGCGAGCAAGGCCGATATCGGCAAGATCGTCACCACCGCCGCCACCGCCGAAGAGACCCTGCGTATCCTCAGTCTGCAACTGGACGCTCGCGCGGCAGGATTCCCCATGAGCGCCTTTGCCATGGGCGACGCTGGCCGGATCAGCCGGTTGGCGACCCTCTACCTGGGCGGTTGCATGACCTACGCCGCTCCAGACGAATTGCAGGCCACCGCGCCAGGGCAGTTGTCGGTAACACGGCTCAAAGCCCTGATTCGCCTCTTGGAGGAAAGCGCATGATCAACGGCCAGACCCGACTTTTCGGCATCATTGGCGATCCGGTCGAACACTCGCTGAGCCCGGTCATGCACAATGCCGCCTTCAAGGCGCTTGGCCTCAACGCGGTCTATGTGCCCATGTGCCCCTCGGACCTGGAAGAGGGATTTGGCGGGTTGCGCGCGCTTGGGTTTGTAGGCGTGTCCGTCACCGTTCCCTTCAAGGTGGCGGTGATGCCGCTGCTCGATGCCGTCGACCCGGTGGCCCGGGACATCGGCGCGGTCAATACCCTGCATTTTCAGCAGACGCCCGAAGGTAAGGTCGTTTGCCATGGCTGCAACACCGACTGGTTGGGCGCCAATCAGGCCTTGGGTGAAGCCCTCGCTCCTGCCGGCCGCACCGTCCTGCTCATCGGTGCCGGCGGCGCTGCCCGGGCCATCGGTTTCGGCCTGCGCCAAGCCGGAGCGAGCATCCTGCTCACCAACCGCACCGAGGCCAAGGGTATTCAACTGGCCGCAGAACTGGGAGCAACCTTCATACCTGCCGCGGCGGTGCCGGAAGTTCGGGCCGACGCCCTCGTCAACACTACCTCGGTGGGCATGCAACCCCATGGCGAGGCCATCCCCATCGATCCCGACCTGCTGGGTCGATTCGGCGTGGTCATGGACATCGTCTATGCGCCGCTTGCCACCAGGTTGTTGCGCGAGGCAGCCGCGCGGGGCTGCCGCACCATCGACGGCCTGCGCATGCTGCTCTACCAGGGCGTGGCCCAGTTCAGGCTGTGGACCGGCCAGGAGCCGCCGGTCAAGGTGATGCACGAGGCCCTGATCACCGAACTCCGATTTCGCGGCGCCTGACCGCCGTCTCCTGCTCTTTTTCGATCCCAAGTGCCATGATCACTATCGAACCCCTCGGCCGCATCGAAGCAACTGTCAAGGTGCCCGGCTCCAAAAGCCTGACCCAGCGGGCCCTCATCGCCGCTGCTCTGGCTCAGGGGGCATCACGGCTCCTCGACCCTCTCGCCAGCGAGGATACCGCCTATACCATCGGCGCCCTCTCGGCCATGGGTATCACCATCGACGAAAACGACCCGGAATGCTGGCAGGTCCATGGCGCCGGAGGCCGGATCCTCGCGCCTGCCCAAGACATCTTTCTCGGCAACAACGGCACAGCCACCCGCTTTCTGACCTCGGTTGCCGCCCTGGGCCATGGCAGGTTTCATATCACCGGCAGCGAGCGCATGGCGAAGCGCCCCATCCTGCCTCTGCTGGAGGCCCTGCACGGCTGGGGCGTGGACATCCGCAGCGACGCCGGCAACGGCTGTCCGCCGCTGACCATCGCCGCCCGCGGCCTCGACGGCGACGCCACCGTACTGCCCGAAGGCAAGTCAAGCCAGTACCTCTCCTCCCTGCTGCTGGTCGCGCCCTATGCTGCTCGCCCGGCGGAACTCTTGGTGCGGGGCGAGATCCTGTCCCAGCCATACGTGCGCATGACGCTTGCGGTCATGGCCGAGTTCGGCATCAGGGTTGAGGCCGCGCCCAGCCTGAACCACTTCTTCATCCCCCAGGGCTGCTACATGGGCCGGACCTACGCCATCGAGGGTGACGCCTCCAGCGCCTCCTACTTCTGGGCCGCGGCGGCCATCACCGGCGGTCGGGTAACCGTGGCCAACGTGCCCGTGCCCTCACTGCAGGGAGATGCGGCCCTGCTGCCCTGCCTGGCGCGCATGGGATGCACCATCGACCAAAGCGGCTCGGGCATCACCGTCACCGGTTCCGACCATCTTGCAGGCATCGAGGTGGACATGGGCGACATGCCGGACGTGGCCCCGACGCTCGCCGTGGTCGCCGCCTTTGCCGAGGGCACGACGATCATCAGCAATGTCGAGCACCTGCGGATCAAGGAGTGCGACCGGCTGTCGGCGGTGGTGACGGAGTTGCGCAAACTGGGGGCTGAGGTCGAGGAAGAGCGGGCACGGATGATCATCCACGGCCGAAGGGGCGGCAGTAACCTGCACGGCGCAACCATCGCCACCTACGATGATCACCGCATGGCAATGAGTTTCGCCGTGGCCGGCCTGCGCGTTCCGGGGGTGACCATCACCGGCGAGGATTGCGTCGGCAAATCGTTTCCCGATTTCTGGCAGCGCTTCCGCCTGCTCCGCTGACCGCCGCCATTCGCATCTGGCTTCACAGCCCAGGGCGATCCGCTGCCCTTGCCTCGGGCTCCTTGAGCAGTAGCAGGTAGAGGGCGCCGTTCTCTTTCATTTGTCCGGCCATCGTCCCGGCCGCATCGCCTGCGCCCAGGAACACGTCCACCCGTCCCGGCCCTTTCAGGCCCGACCCTGTATCCTGCACGGTGACGAACCGCTGCATCCGCTCCCAACCCGCCACTCGGCTGTTGCCAAGCACCGGCTTCCGGCTGTCGAGATATGCCAGCGCCCCTGGCGGCAACCACAGCTGATCCACAGCAATGGAACGACCGGGAGTCAACTCCTTGCCCAGATTGCCGATGGCCGGCCCGGGCTTGCCCCATTGGAAGAAGATATACGATTCGTTGTGGTGCAGAATCTGGTTGCGTTCCTCGGGGTGCGCCTTCAGGTAGTCGCGGATACTGTCCATGGTGACCCCCTCAAGCTGCATCCTGCCCGAATCAACCATCAGTTTGCCGATGCTCCGGTACTCCCGGCCATTGCCGCGGACATAGTGCAGGGCGCGGACCGTACCGTCGGTCAGGCGGATGTGGCCAGAGCCCTGAATGTGGAGCACGAACACATCAAAGGGATCCTTGAGCCAGACCAGTTCCTGCCCCTTGAGCAGTTCTCCCTCCTCAATTTCCTTGCGAGTCCAGTAGGGCTTAAACCCCCCGGCCTGCAGACGGCCGATGACCGGTTTGCCGCCCGTTCCCTCGCGGACAATCAGATCGTTTGGCTGGGCATGAACCGGATGCAGATAGGGCGGCGTGCGTTCCAGGCTGCCCGCAAACAGCGGCTGATAGTAGCCGGTGACCAGCAGAGACCGGCCCGTTGGCCGCTGCGCGCCCTCGACGCGGACAACCTCATAGTGTGCCCTGATCTGTTCGTTCAATTGGGCCGGTGTGGGGCGGGTGCGCACCAAGCGCTGCAGGAAGGCAGCGCTCTCGATCAGACGATGGACCGCTATCGACCGGCCTCCGCAGTCGTATCGCGTTGTCAGGGGGCGGACGCGAAGGTACTGCAGACTCTGGTCCAGGGCTGTTTCGAGATCGCGGAGGGCAAGATCGTCCGCGAACACCGGATATTCGGCGGGGGCCAGCGAGGTGACTGCTCCCTGGGCGGCGCAGGCAGTCAGAAGCACGAAGACAGCCGCAAGACCGCACAACCAGTGCGCCCGGAGGAGCCTTGGCCTGCCCATGGTTGCTTTGGTCATCATCTCCGCATTTCAGCGGCCGAAGGCTTCCGCCAGTTCACTGACTGCCATGGCGTAGCGATTGGAATGGTTCCACTCGGTGATGGCCTGGAAGTTCGGGTAGCCGGCGACAAACCGTTTGGGGAATTGGCCGCCCGGCGGCAATTCGAGGCCGACGATGGTAAGCGGCCGGTTTCCAGGCGAAGGCGGTAACTGCACCCCCTGAGCCTGGCGGATCTTATCAATGGCCACCTTTTCCTTGCGCCCCTTCTGCTCGGCGGCAGCGAGGGTCGGACTGCCCAGGACATTGCCCAACTCAGCATACACTGGCGCCTTGAGGGTCCAGTGGTGCCGTTTGAGGTAGTTGGCAATCGAGGCCAGGATATCGGGGACCGAATTCCAGACGTCGCGTTTGCCGTCGCCGTCGAAATCGACCGCATACTCGCGAAAGGAAGAGGGGATGAACTGGGTCTGGCCAAAGGCGGCGGCGTAGGAGCCCTTGACGCCCTTCGGATCGATCTGGTTTTCACGGCAGAGCAGGAGGAAATGAACCAGCTGGCCGCGAAAAAAATCCGAGCGCCTCGGGTAGGCGTCGAACAGGGTGATCAGGGCCTGGAAAACGTCAAAGTTGCCCTCGCGGGCGCCATATTTGGTCTCCACCCCCCAGATGGCGACCACCGTCTCCCGGTCGACCCCAAAGATTGCCTCGACCCGATCGAGCAGCCTCCGGTGCTGCTGGAGCATCTCCTTGCCGTTGCGGATATTCTCCGCGGTGAGGAACAGCGGCGCATACTGGTGGTAGGGCTTTGCCTCCCACTGCTTGTCCATGAGGACAAGCACCTGGCGATTAATCGTCGCCCCCTGGAAGATGGTCTCCAGTTCCTGCGCGGTCAGGCCGTGCTTCTGCCGGAGTTCGGCAAACAACAGTCGGAATGTATCCTGCTGCAGGTCGATCAATTGTCCGTCCTGGACCAGATCCGCAGCCAGCGGTTGCTGCGCCAGGCACGGTGGTGAGCAAGCAATGAGCACCAGGAAAACAAGAAGACAGTAGGCACACATGGCAGGCGCTACCAAGTCGACGGCCTGAGAATTTCGAAATAATCGATGCATAGGGAGGATGTGCTGCTTACGGGGAAAATTGGACGGCGAAGGCGGCTAGAAAGGCTTCCAGATCCTGCGGCGGCAGGCAATTGATGCCGGCGGCCGAAGCCCGACCGCCGCCGGTGGCAAACTGGCGGCAGAGGGTATCCGCTCCCCGGCTGGTCTGGAGGGGGGCGCGAACGCTGACCAACAGACTGCCGTCGGGATTGGGCAGGAGTATGGCGTGGGCCAGGTCCTGCGTCTGGCTGGCCAGCCGATTGGCGATTACTCCCACTACCCGTCGAGCCCACCCTGCCTCGGGCAGGAGAAAGACCCGCCCGCCGGCAAGGAGGCGGAAGGGCTCAAGCCTGTCGGCGTGGGTCAGATCTTGGGCATACCCGTGCCGGAGCAGGTCCAGCACGGGTGATACCGCCTGAAACAACAACGGGTCCCGATAGCCATGCACCTCGCGGAACAGTTCGGCCGGATGCACATGCAGATCGGCTTCGGTGGCGCCATAGCCGTTATAGTTGAGCAGCACCCCGATCTCACGCAAGGCGCTGCGCTCGTCCGCGGAGAAGCCACTCGCCTCGGCGAGCGGATCGGCCACAGCGTCGAGGTTATCGCCATAGGCTCCAATCAAAGCCCATGGCCGAAAGGCGCCTGCCAGGAGCTGATCAACGATCAGCGAGGTGCAGAGGTGGGGGGAAGGATCGATATGGGCTTCAAGCAGCGGTGAGTCCGGGATGGCGCCGCTGAAGTGGTGATCGGCGTAAAAGACCGTATTGCCGGCTGTGAGCAGACCTAGCAGATCGTCCCGGTTGCGGTCCAGGGAAATATCCAGCACCGTGATCCGGCTGTCTGTACACCCCTGCAAGCGGGCGAGCAGGTTGATGTCGCGCTTGACGCCGGTGACCAGCCGCGCCTCCGGCTCGGGCCGGTGCAGGCGAAGCTGGTGCAGGGAGCAGATGCCGTCCGCGTCGCCGTTGAAGACATCGATGGGCTTCATGCGCCCCGGGCATACCGCGCTGTTGTCGAGTTTGTCTCAGTTGCCGCCGAAATCAAGCCCAAATGGCGTGCCAATATTCGCCAGACGGAAGGTGATCATGTAGATCTGATCGTCCGGGGTATAGTTGGACGACAACTCCACCGCCCAGCAGGCCGGCCGATAGAGCAGACGAATCTTCTCCTCGATGGTCACGTCCGTTTCGATGGCTCGCTCCAGGCTGTAGCCAGCGGCAAAGTTGTAGGGCAGCAGATACCAGATGCTGCCGCTGATGGAGTTAACGTCGGTTAATTCGTTGTAGCGATAATCCAGCCCGATCACGTCGCCCCGACTGCTGAAATAATCGGTCTCCACGGAGTGGTAGTACATGCCGTCGTCGTAGGTGTCGATCTCGGTCTTGTACTTGAGCCGGAAAGAACTCACCGGATAAAAACCGGCCTGGAGCTCTACCGGGGTCAGCGGCGTGTCGCTCTCCTCGTCACGGAAGTCATAGCCCTGCCTGATTTTCAGAAAGGCGTAATCCCGCTCGAACTCACGGCTGTTCCGTTCACCGTAAATCTTGAAGAAGTTGTTGAGGCCATAATAGACTGTATTGGCATCCTCCAGAGCGTCGACGCTGTCGAACTGCGGTAGTTTGACCTTGTCGGGGATGTCGGTGTATTCGTAACCGACAAAGGGGCGCAGCATGTGACTCCAGGAACTGACCTCGCTGCCGTTGTAGGCAAAATCACGCATGAAGGTGGTGCCGATCTCGCTGCCAAGGGTGTAGAGGAACCGGTTCTCGGAGTCGCTGTCCTGCCAGTCGGAGGCGCCATTGTCCTGGATCATGTACATGGTGTCGCGCACACCGCCCCGGACCGTGGTTTCCAAGTACGGCGAGATTGGAACAGGGGCGGACACCTCGGGAATGAGGTCAATCCGCTGCGCACCCACGCCCTCATCACGCCAGAAGTTGACGTAACTGGTGTCCCAGGAAAAGTCGGTCCCGCCTTCTTCATAGATGGGAATAAGTCCGGAGTAATTCACGGACGGCAACTTCCACACCGCTGACGGTTTGTCCGCCGAGTAATCGACATCCGTGGCGTCGTTGATTGCCAGGAATTCGGCATTGAGCGACTGCCCATTCTCCCAGGAGCGGAGGATCGCCAGGGTGTTGCTGCGGTAATTGTCGGTTTTATCCTCGAAGCCGCGGCCAAAGGCATTGAGAAAGTTATACTGGTTGCTGGTGATGTTGGTGGAACCGGTATTAAACTCGCGCAGATAATCAACGTCGGAGACCACATCCACATCCAGGCGGCTGATCCACGGGCCAACGTTCTGATCCGCCTTGCCCCGCACCCAGTAGCGGTCCTGATTGGTATGGGTGAAGTTGCCGTCGCTGTAGTACTCGACCTCGGAAGGGTCGGAGAGATCGTCGTGGAGCAGGTTGCCCATGAGGACGCCCTTGCTCTGCTCGTCGAAGACATAACGGAACTCGGCCCCGCCCATGAACCCGCGCTCGGTGAAATACCGCGGATACAGGGTCATGTCCGCACTCGGCGAAAGGTTGATAAAGAAGGGGGTCTCCAGGTTGAAGCCGTCCCGGCTGGAAAAATACGCCGACGGAAAGAGAAAACCGGTCTGCCGGGTCCGCTTGGCCGGCAGCAGCATCACCGGCGTGTAGAGAATGGGGATGTCCTTGATGCGGAAGGTGGCGTGCTTGAGGAAGGCGTAACCGCCGTCGGTGATCTCGGCGTCCGCGGCCCCGAAACTCCAGGGCGGGGTCTCGCCCGGTTTGAGCTTGCAGGTGACGATCCAGCCGTCCTCGATATGGTAGGTCATTTCGCCGGTCTTCTCGATGACCCGGCCCTGCAGATGCATGTCCTTGTATTGGCGGATGATGGTCGCATTCTCAAAGGCGCCGGTGGCTGCCTTCAGATCGATAGTGCCGGACTCGGCCGCCAGTTTGTCAGGGCCGATCGCAATCTGCAGGTTGCCCCGCGCCTTGACCTTGCCCAGATCGACGTCATAGGCCACCCAGTCGGCGCGGATGCTGGTCAGGGTCTTGGTTTCGGTGACCGCGGCCTCAGGCTTTGCTTTGTTTTCTCCAGACTCTCCCAGCAACTGATCCCAGCGGGAGGAGGCCGGTCCCTTGTCCCGGGTCACCTTCTCCTTCTTCTCCAGGATGACGTTGCCCTCGGCAATGACGCTGGGGGGATCTTCGTATCTCGTCAACTTGTCGGCGGTGATCTCCCACTGCTCGGCATTTACCGACTGGGCGGAAAAAGCGCTGGCCGGGACGAGGACGAAAGCAAGAAAAATTGGTAATATCAAGAGGATTGGTGAGGGAGGGGTAATAGGCTTCACCTCGATCAGCTCCTTAGGCAAGGGTGAGGAAACGGGAGGACGAACGCATCGGCTGGAGGTTTGCGTTCACCCATGGTCCGGTAACGCCGCCGGCACGTCTTCCCGAAAAAACAATAAGGAAAACAATTACAAGAAACAGGCTCGAATGTACGTGTAGGCCGGTGTTGTGTCAAGGGAAAAGTCGTAGATTTACCTTGCGCCTCAGGGGAAAGTGGTTTACAAATCGCCTGTCGAAAGTCTGCCTAATGACCTGATTTTCCATGGCTTGCATCCGGGTTTTCCATCTCTCGCCCCGCACGGCGGCACCAACCCTCGCCGATCTGTATGAAATACCTCTTTGGCCCGGTGCAATCCAGACGGCTCGGCCGCTCGCTCGGGATCGATCTGTTTCCGGAAAGGAAAATCTGCAATCTGCACTGCATCTACTGTGAAGTGGGTCCGACCGGAACCCTTGCCTCGAGGCGCGCCCTGTACACCCCGACCGAGGAGATCCTGGCCGAACTCGACGCCTTCTGCGCCGATCCCGCCAACCTTGCCCCGATCGACGTACTCACGGTAACTGCCAAGGGAGAACCGACCCTGCATCTTGGTCTCGGCGACATCCTTTGCCATGTGCGAAGGCTTGCGGCCAAGCCGGTGGCGGTCCTGACCAACGGCACCACCTTGACTCGAGACGATGTCCGCGGTGAGCTACGCTGGGCCGACATTGTAATCCCTTCGCTGGACTCGGTCCGCGAGGAGAGCTTTACCGCGGTGGATCGACCGGCCCCGGGGCTTGATCTGACGGAGATCATTGACGGCCTGACCGTCTTCTCCCACGAATACGCCGGCAAACTCTGGCTGGAAATCCTGCTGGTGCGGGGCCTCAACGACAGCGACGCGGATATGGACGCCCTGTTGTCGGCACTGGCGCGCATGCGACTCGACCGGATCCAGCTCAACACCGTGGTCCGGCCGCCGGCGGAACCGTTCGCCCAGCCCCTGTCCCGGGAACGGCTCGAGGCCATCGCCCAGATGCTCCATGGCTACCTGGCCGTTCCGGTTGACCTGCCGCACGCGTCCCCGGATGGGGAACCCGCGCCTGGCCTTGGGGATGCGCCCAAAGTTCAGGCCGCTTCCAGGCACGAGGCCGTGGAACGAATTATTCAGATGGTCCGGCGGCGACCTTGCACCGCCGTCGATATCGAGCGGGTCTTCCAGCTGGGAGGCCCGGAACAGGTTGAGCAACTGCTCGCACCGCTCGTTGACTCGGGCATCCTGCACCAGCGGGAGCACGGACGACAGCGCTACTATCACTGACCGGCGCGGCCTTGCCTCCTCCCAGGCGAGTTGCCCGCGATCCCGGATCTGCGACAGGGCGACCGGTTTGCTATTCAATGAACACATAACCCAATGGTTGAGTATGACAGAGAACGAAGAACAAGAAGAGAAGAACACGGAACTCCCGGTGCGCAAGGCCAAGACCGGCGCCTGGTGGAAAAGTGTTGCCAAGAAGGCAGGCGCGGCACAGGAAAGCCCGACGCCCCGAGAACAATCCAACCAGCCCGAACCGGTCAACCCGGTCGCCGAGGGGGACCGACCCGAACCGGCGCCTGAGCGCACGCCACCGCCCCGGATTGAACTTCCCGGAGAGCCCGTCCGGCAGGAAACCGACGGAGAAGCCCAGAGCGACACCGAGGACAACAGCCAGGATGAACCGGCAGGCGAAGACCAGCCGCCGCCCAAGAAACGGAGAAAATCCCGGCGGGGCGGAAGAAAACATGGCAAGCGCGGCGCCGAGACCACGGAAACGGATGAGCAGGGGCAGGACGCCGCCCCTGAGTTGCAGGACGAGGAAAACCCGGAAGACGACGCCGTCCCCGAACCCGAGCCCTCGGACACCCCCGCAAAGGCAGTCACCTACAAACTGCTCATCAATGCCGAGGAGCCGGAGGAGTGCCGGATCGCTCTGGTCGAGGACGGCCGGCTGGAGTCTTTCCATGTCACCACCATCGACCGCGAGCCGACCAAAAACAATATCTACAAGGGTCGGATCGTCTCGGTCGAGGCCAACCTCCAGGCCGCCTTCGTCGATATCGGCACCGGGCGTAATGGTTTTCTGCCATTCAACGAAATCCACCCCGAGTACTACCGCCAGGACGTCAGCGAACGGTGCCGCACGATCATCGCCCAGCAGCAGTGGAAGAAGCTGAAAATCGAGGAGGTGATGCAGAAGGGCCAGGAGGTGCTGGTCCAGGTGGTCAAAGAGGTGACCGGCAACAAGGGCGCCAACATGACGACCTACCTCTCCCTGCCCGGCCGTTGCCTGGTGCTGATGCCTGGAAGCGACAGCTCCGGCATCTCGCGCAAGATCGTCGGCGAGGAACGCCGGGCCGGTCTGCGGGAGATCATGAGCGAGTTCGAACTCCCCGAGGGTGTCGGCTACATCATCCGCACCGCCAGCGCCGAGATCACCCAAACCGCCCTGCAGAAGGATCTGCAGCACCTGCTGGCGCTCTGGGAGGAGGTCAAGCAGCGCGGCCAGACCATGGACGCGCCCGCCCTGGTCTATGAGGAACAGGATACGGTGGTCCGCTTTCTCCGCGACCATTTTTTCCAGGAAATCAGCGAGATCATGGTCGATACCGAGGAGTCGATGGAGCAGGTCACCGCCTTCATCGACCTGCTGCCCGCCAAGCAGAAGAAGGTCAAGGTACGGCTGCATCGCGGCAGCAAGCCCATCTTCAACCAGCATAACATCGAGGAGCAGATCGAGTCGATTTTCAAGCCGCAGGTGGCGCTGCCCTCGGGTGGCTCGATCGTCATCAACCCCACCGAGGCTCTGGTGGCCATCGATGTCAACTCCGGCCGGACTTCAAAAAACAGCAATTTCGACGAGACCATCTTCCTCGCCAACATGGAAGCGGCCGAGGAACTGGCCCGGCAGCTCCGGCTGCGCGACCTCGGTGGCCTGATCGTGGTCGATTTCATCGACATGCGCAACAAGAAGCACATCCGTGATGTGGAGCGCCAGGTCAAGGTCAGCATGAAGCGCGACAAGGCCAAGGTGGATATCAGCAAGATTTCCCGCTTCGGCCTGATGCAGATCTCCCGCCAGAAGATGGGCGCCCCCATCGAAAAAGGCAGCTACCGGACCTGTGACCACTGCCAGGGACGGGGCGTGGTCCGCTCGGTGGAAACCCTGGCCCTGTTTTATCTGCGCCGCATCCAGACCGGCATCACCCGCAAGAAGATCGCCCGGGTGGAATGCCGCCTGCCGTTGGACGTGGCCCAGTACCTGCTCAATAAAAAACGGGCCGAACTGACCGAACTGGAGAACCGGCACACCGCCCGGATCGATATCCTTCCCGGGGTGGACATGAAGCCCTCGGATCACCAGCTGGATTTCATCGAGGCAGACCCGGTTCGTTCCTAACCTGACAGCTCGCAACTCCCTGGGCACGGGCGGAATCTCCTCCGCCCGTGCCTTTTCATTTCCACCTTCCTCCTGTCAGCCCCAACTCCCTGCGATTGCCTGGCCGCAGTCGCCACACCGTCCCTGCCGCAGCCCCTGCATCCTGCTCTGGAACCCGACCCGGCCGATGAGCAGGGCCCCACACCCTGGGCACAGGGTGTCCTCACCGCCAGGGCTGAAGACATTACCCTCGTAGACATACCGCAGGCCCTCGGCCCGGCCGATCTCCCTCGCCCGGTGCAGGGTGGCGGCCGGCGTCGATGACCGGTCGGTCAGTTTGTACGCCGGCCGGAAGGCGCTCACATGCCAGGGCAGATCGACGGAGATCGAGGCCAGGAAGCGGGCAATGGCCCGAAGTTCCTCCTCGCCGTCGTTCAACCCGGGAATGACCAGGGTGGTGACCTCCACCCAGACCCCCAGCCCGTGCAGCAGGCGGATATTCTCCAGCACCGGAGCCAGCCGGGCCTTGCAGATCCGCCGATAAAAATCGTCGCTGAAGGCTTTGAGATCGATATTGATGGCGTCGAGCACCGGCGCGATCTGCCGGGCCGCCGCCTCGGTCATGTAGCCGTTGCTGACAAAGACGTTTCTGACGCCCCGGTCGTGGGCCAGGCGGGCGCAGTCGAGGGCAAACTCCAAAAAGATGGTAGGCTCGACATAGGTATAGCTGATGCTGGCGCAGCCGCCACCGACTGCGTCCTCCACCACCTCAGGCGGGCTGAATGACTCGCCGGCAATCTCTCCCCCATGGGTGTGCGGGTATTGTGAGATCTGGTGGTTCTGGCAGTGCTGGCAGCGAAAATTGCAACCCACGGTGGCGATCGAGTAGGACAGGCTGCCCGGCAGAAAATGAAACAGCGGTTTCTTTTCGATGGGATCAATGCCGCGCGACACCAGTCGGCCGTACACCAGGCTGACCAGCCGGCCGGCCTGATTTTCGCGCACGCCGCACAGCCCGCGACGGCCCTCGGCGATATGGCAGCGGTGGTGGCACAGACCACAGATCACCTGACCGTCCCCGACCTGCTCGTACAACAGCGCCTCATGCCCGGTTGCCATGGCTCTCACCCCCCCGCGCCGGCGGGACGTCGTTTTCAACAGGCTTTCGATCCTGCCGCTCTTGACGAAAGGCGGCGCAAGTATAACAGTTTCGCCATTGCCTTGTAACCGCCTGTTGTTGCCTGTACCGTACGCCATCCCCGCGGATGGCCAACTGTTCTCCCCACCCTTTGGATGGAGTTATTCTCATGCGTATCCTGCACAAACACCCGATCAGAACCGCGCTCGCGACCGGCCTGCTCAGCCTGACCCTTGTGGCCGGCGGCATACTGCCGGCGCTGGCACAAGATGAGGCCGATCTGGCCCTGCTCGACCGCTCGGCCAAGGCCTTTTCCTCGGTGGTCAAGAAGGCCGGCCCGGCAGTGGTCCATGTGGCCGTGGAAAAGCCCGGCAAAATGACGGGCCAGTTCCCCTCCGAACTGTTTTCCGACCCCTTTTTCGAGCGGTTCTTCGGGCCGCAGTTCAAACACCCGCGCACACCCAACAAGGAAAAGAAGAATTTCAGGCAGCAGGCGGCCGGCTCAGGCTTCATCATCGCCAGCGACGGCTACATCCTGACCAACAACCATGTGATCGACGAGGCCGAAAAAATCACCGTGCGCCTGGCCGACAAGCGTGAGTTCACCGCCAAGGTGGTCGGCGCCGATCCCCAGTCTGACGTGGCCATCCTCAAGATAGAGGGCACAAACCTGCCGGTCCTGCCGCTGGGCAACTCGGACGCGCTCGAGGTCGGCGAGTGGGTCATCGCCATCGGCAGCCCCTTTGAGCTCAACCAGACGGTCACCGTCGGCGTGGTCAGTGCCAAGGGTCGCAACCGCATGGGCATCACCGATTACGAAAACTTCATCCAGACCGATGCCGCCATCAACCCCGGCAACTCGGGCGGGCCGCTGCTCAACATCCACGGCGAGGCGGTGGGCATGAACACGGCCATCTTCTCCCGCAGCGGCGGCTACATGGGCATCGGTTTCGCCATCCCGATCAACATGGCCAAGAGCATTGAGCAGCAGCTGCGTAAGGGCGGCAAAGTCACCCGCGGCTGGCTCGGCATCCTCATCCAGGATGTCAACGAAGACCTGGCCAAGTCGTTTGGCGTCAAGGCCGGCGGCGCGTTGGTTTCCGAGGTCACCGAGGGTTCGCCCGCGATGAAGAGCGGTCTGATCCAGGGCGACATCGTCACCGAGATCGACAGCGTGCCCGTGACCGACGTGGCCGACTTGCGCAACAAGATCGCCATGACCCCGCCCAACACCAGCCTGACCCTGCGCGTCCTCCGCGACGGCAAGGAGAAGGACATCAGGGTGAATGTGGGCGAGCAACCGGCCGACATGGCCTCGATCGCCAAAAAGATGAACAGTTCCACGCTTGGCGAACTGGGCCTGACCCTGCAGGATCTGACCGACGAGGTGGCCGGCCAGTTCGGCTACAAGAAGGATCAGGGCGTGCTCATCGCCGATGTCGAGGAGGACAGCCCCGCCGCCCGGGTGGGCCTGCAGGCCGGGCAGTTGATCGAGGAGGTCAACCGCACCCGGGTCCACAGCCTCAAGGAACTGCAGCAGGCGATGAAGAGCTCGGCCAATGCCAAGCAGGTTCTGCTGCGCGTCCGCGCCGGCGAGCGCAGCCAGTACGTGGTGCTGCAGAGCGAATAACGAACGTTTACCACCGATGTTCCCGGCCGGTGCGGAGCCACCGCACCGGCTTTTTTTTGCTACCGGCCGCTTCCCTCGGGCGAGCCCTGGTCACGCCAGGGCTCGCCCCGGCGCAGCTGCTGTTCGATCTGCGTCAGCAGCGACTGGACGCTGAAGGGTTTGCGCAGCAGCGGGACATCCTCACCGTCGCGCTCCTGGGGGAGGATGTCGGCGGCATAACCCGACATGTACAACACCCGGATGCCGGGGCGGAGAGCCTCGATCTGCCGGCTCAGCTCCCGGCCGTTCATCTCCGGCATGATCACGTCGGTGAGCAGCATATCGATGGGCCGCCCGGTCTGCCGGCACAGTTCGATCGCCTCCCGGGGTGAGGCTGCCGGCAGGATATCGTAACCGCTCTGGGACAGGATGTCGCAGGCCATCTCGCGCACCGTTTCTTCGTCCTCGACAAGCAGAATGGTCGCCGGCCGGCCGGTTCTCGGAGTCGAAGCCTCGGCTTCATCAACCGCATCCGGTTCGCCCTCAGAGCAGCGGGGCAGGTAGACGCTGAAGGTCGATCCCGCGCCGGACTCGCTCTCCACCAGCACCAATCCCCGGTTGCCGGTGACGATGCCGTAGACCGTGGCCAGCCCCAGTCCCGTTCCCTTACCCGTCTCCTTGGTGGTGTAGAACGGCTCGAACAGGCGCTGCAAGGTCTCCGGCCCCATGCCGCAGCCGGTGTCGCGCACGGTCAGGCGCACATATTCACCCGCCTCGATCTCTGGATGCTGGCGGGCAAAGGATGCGTCGAGGCGGACATTGTCCGTCGCAAGCCGGAGCACGCCGCCCGCCTCCATGGCGTCGCGGGCATTGACGATCAGGTTCATGATCACCTGGTCGACCTGGGTGGGATCCATGCGGATCGGCCACAGGTCGCCGGCCAGGTTGACCTCGAAGCGGATGTCCTCGCGGACCAGCCGCCCCAGCCCCTTGCGCATGGCCTTGACCTGGGCGTTGAGGTCGAGTTCCCGCGGCGCGACCGCCTCCTGCCGCGAAAAGGCGAGCAGCTGACGGGTGATGTCCTGGGCGCCGGTCGCGGCCCGGATGATCTGGTCGAGGTAACCCCCTATCCTGGCCGGGTCCGCGCCCCCTTGCTGCATCAGGTCGGCATAGCCGAGGATGACCGACAACTGGTTGTTGAAATCGTGGGCAACGCCACCGGCCAATCGGCCGACCGCCTCCATTTTCTGGGCCTGGCGCAGCTGGGATTCGAGCCGGCGGCGATCCTCCTCGTCCTGTTTCCGGCCGGTGGTGTCGACCATGATGCCGCGCCGCCAGCGCGGCAGCCCTTGCTCCGAGACCACGGCGACGATATCCTGGATCCAGAACACCCTGCCGTCCCGGGCGAGAAAGCGGTACTCCAGTTCGTGGTCCTCGCCCAGGGCTGTGTGGGCGCGGGCGGCGGTCTCGATCCGCTCCCGGTCCTCGGGGTGCAGCCGGCTCAGCCAGAATCCGGGTTCGCGCCATGCCTCCGCCGGATAACCGAGCAATCGCTCGGCCTGGCCGCTGACATAGGTGCAGGTGAAGGTGCGGGCGTCCATTTCCCAGACAATGCCGTCCACCGAGTCGACCAGGTTGACGAAGCGGCTGCGCTCGTTGCGCAGTTCCTCCTCGATCCGCTTCTTTTCGGTGATATTCCAGCCCATGCCCATGACCCCGACCAGGATGCCTGCAGCATCATGCACCGGGGTCTTGACGGTCTCCAGCAACTCGAGGTGGCCGTCGTCGGCATAGGTTATCCATTCCTCGTTGACGCTTGGCCCTCCAGCGATCACGGCCAGCCGGTCGTGCTCGCGGAAGAACTCCGCCAGGTCCCGGTCAAAGAAGTCGTAATCGGTCCTGCCGATGATCTCGGCCTCGCTGGCGCCGATAAAGCGCTCGAACCGGCTGTTGCAACTCAGGTAGACCCCCTCGGGATCCTTCATCCAAATCATGGCCGGCACGGTCTGAAGGAGATTCCGCAGCCGGGCCTGTTCCCTTTCCAGTACCCGCTGGGCCAGCTTCAGTTCGGTGATGTCGCGAACCATGAAGTACAGGCACTGCTCGCCCCCTATGGTGATGGGCCGGAGGAACATCAAGCCGTAGCGCTGTTCCCCCGAGCGGGTTCCCATCGTGAACTCGAAATTTTCCAGCCAGCCCTGTCGCTGGGTGATGGCCACCGCCTCCGCCCGGGTCTCGTCATTCCACAGGCCCAGCTCGACCGAGGTCCGGCCGAGCAGTTCGTGCGGCTGCCAGCCGGCGATACTGGTAACTCCCGGGTTGGCCTCGAGGAAGCAGCCGTCGGCCAGCCGGGTGATCCCGACCATGTCCGGCGCCAGATGAAAAAACGAGGCGTACTTCTGCTCGGAGCGCCGCAGTTCCTCCTCCATCCGGATGCGGTCGGCGATCTCCCGCTGCAGTTCCTCGTTCTGCCGCCGCACGCGAGCGGGCCGCGCCATCAGCCAGCCGACGAAGGCCGCCGCCAACAGGCCGTTGCCCAGGCCGACATAAAAGAGCGGCGAGCCGGCAGCAGTGGTTGCCGGCCAGCCGCCCCGGCGTACCGCGACTATCTGCCACTCCGCCCCTGGGACAACAACGGTCATGGCCACCGGGTCCAGGGCAAAGAGGCGTTCCTCACCGTGGATGACCACCCCGGACCGGCCCTGTCCGCCCATCTTGCGCAAGCCGATGTCCAAGGTCTGGGTCGAGTGCACGCCGGCGGCATCGAGCAGGACGTCGATATGGGTCACCACCGAGACTATCCCCCAGTAACGCGACGCCGATCCCGCAGGCGCGCCCTTGTCGGTGAATACCGGCACCCGGGCGATCAGTCCCCGGCCACCCTGCACCAGCTGGTGCGGCCCGGAAAAAACCGGCCTGCGGCTCTGCATCGCCTGGCGCACCGCCTCGAACTGCTCCGGAACGCTCTCGTAGCGAAATCCGATGGCCTGCCGGTTGCCCTCCAGCGGGAAAATCATGGCCATGGTGTTGTCCGGGGCGACACCGATGTTGCGGATCTGAGGGTGTCCCTGGATTGCCTGCTCAGCGAGGGCGGCAAACAGATCCTGGCTGATGGAGCCCTGGTGGGCGATGACCCCGGCGATGGCGGAGGTAGCGCTGAACACAGTGGAGATATGGCCCTCAAGACGGGCGCGGATGGCGGCGAGATCATTGATCGCCAGGCTGCGGGCCTCGCTGGCACGCCGCGCCGCATCGAGCCTGCCGAGGTGGGCGCTGAGAAGCGCACCAAGCAGAAAGACCAGGCTGGCAGCCAGCCAGGGCGCCAGGATCGCTCGGGATAACGCCTTGTTCTTGCTGGATGCCACCGCAACCCCTTGCCTGGACGTCCATGGGAAGGATCGAGGCCCGGCCAGTGATCTGGCCTGAACCCATTGTCACCATTACCTTCAGGATAGCAGGCGCAGTGGCGTTGTCAAGGTGCGCGCCGTCGGGGCGGAGATGTACGGGAGGTGAAAGTGGTGGAACCGGTCCACGGATGGCCAAGGCGGAGCCACGAAGGAGGTGTTTTCAGCCTTTGAAATCCGAGCGCAGGTCGCGGGTGATCTTGGTCCGGGCCTTGGCATCCTGGTTGCGGACCAACTGCGGCAATCGCCCCCAGAGGCCGATCTTGCCGCCCTTGACCGCCATGATGCCGTCGATGCCGGGGATGGCGCCGATGTCATTCAAAACGGGAGTCAGGTCACGCTCGGTTATAATCGAGTTGCAGACCCGGGTGACGGCGGCATCGGCCAGGGCTCCGTCCCGGGCTGCCACGGTGGCCAGGTCGCAACGGCCGAAGCTCAGGGAGTGGCCCATCTTCGAGGAGGAGGAACAGAGGGCCATGGGCAGGTCAACAGGGTCGATGCGGAAGGCGAGCTTGCTCGCGATCTCGCTTCTACCGGCGTAGATGCCGATGGTGATTTCGGTATCGGAGTGGAGAAAGATATCACCGCCGTTTTCGACGATGGCCTCGCGGCAACCGGCGGCCATGGCGGCCTCCACACCCAGCTGGGCAAGGGTTCCGGCCACTGCGGCCATGGGCCCGAGTCCGG
>JBGSPP010000340.1:0-6523 GCA_041738515.1 Desulfobulbus sp. | reverse complement strand
GCTGGCCGCGGGCGGTCTGGCGGTGGCGGTGGAGCGGATCGCCTACCGGCCCCTGCGCGGCGCGCCCCGACTGGTGCCGCTGATCTCGGCCATCGGCGTCTCCTTTCTCCTCCAGGACATGATCCGCCTGGTGGAGGGGCTGACCACCGGCCAGTTCAACCGGATCATGCCCACCTTCGGCAACTTTGACCGCCGCATCAACCTGGGTCGACTGGCGCTCGGCGACACCAACATGTTTTTCGGCATCTCGGTGAAATCGGTGATCGTCATCGTCTCCGCGGTGCTCATGCTGGTCGGCCTCAACTATCTGGTCAATGCCACCCGGATCGGCAAGGCCATCCGCGCCGTGGCCCAGGACAGGTCCACCGCCAGCCTGATGGGCATCAACGTCAACCGGATCATCTCGCTCACCTTCCTGGTGGGCGGCCTGCTCGGCGGTGCTGCCGGCGTGCTCTACGCCCTCAAGTTCACCCGCATCGACCCCTTCGTCGGCTTCTTCCCCGGACTCAAGGCCTTCACCGCCGCCGTGCTCGGCGGCATCGGCAACCTCACCGGGGCGCTCTTGGGCGGGATCGTGCTCGGCATGCTGGAGACCTTCGCCGGCTCCTACCTCGGCGTCTTCACCATGGGCGCGGCCGGCTCGGAGTACAAGGACATCTTCGCCTTCGGCATTCTCATCCTGGTGCTCATCTTCCGGCCGCAGGGCCTGATGGGCGCCAACGTCGGCCAGAAAGCCTAGGAGGGACAGACCATGATCTCCCAATTCATGGGCCCGCTCCTTCACCGGGCCAACCAGGGCATCCTGCCCTACCTGTTCGTACTCGCCCATATTGCTCTGGGCGCCTTCCTGGTCTACACCAACCCGAGATCCAACCTGGCCTTCCTGGTGCTGATCAGCTCGCTCTACTCGCTCTACGCCTGCCGCACGGACCGGCGCTTCCAGCTGATCACCGGCATGGTTCTGGCCCTTTTGATCATCCCGGTGCTGGGGGGTGCGCAACATCTTTTATCTTGAGGTCATTTTCCAGATCAGCGTCTTCGCGGCGCTGGCGCTGGGCCTCAACATCGTGGTCGGCTTCGCCGGCCTGCTCGACCTGGGCTACGTCGCCTTCTACGCGGTCGGGGCCTATCTCTGGGCCTTCTTCGGCTCGCAGCAGTACTACGTGCTGCCGTTCGCCCCGGGCACCCAGCCCTCGGACCTGCCCTTTCTCCTGCCCGGCGACGCCTTTTACCTCTTTCTCTTCCTGGCCATCATCGTCGCTGCCCTCACCGGCATTCTCCTCGGTTCGCCGGTGTTGCGCCTGCACGGCGACTACCTGGCCATCGTCACCCTGGGGTTCGGCGAGGTGATCCGGGTGCTGGCCAACAATCTGGACAAGCCGCTCAACTTCACCAACGGCCCCCAGGGCATCACCCCGATCCAGCGGCCGACCATGCCCGACTGGGCGGTGGAGGGCTTCAACGACCTTTTCGGGCCGCTCATCGGCCACCGGGTGAGCGCCTCGGACATGTACAACCTGTGGTTCTACCTGCTGGCGCTGGCGGTGATCATCGTCATCATCTTCGTCACCCGCAGGCTGGACGACTCCAAGATCGGCCGTGCCTGGACTGCGGTGCGCGAGGACGAGACCGCAGCCATCGCCATGGGTGTGCCCCTGGTGCGGATGAAGCTGGCCGCCTTTGCCGTGGGCGCCTCGTTCGCCGGGGTGATGGGCGTGCTGCTCGCGGCCAGCCGAACCTTCATCAGCCCGGAATCATTTTCCTTCATGCAGTCCATCGGCGTGCTCTCCATGGTCATCCTCGGCGGCTCTGGCTCGATCCCGGGCGTCATCCTCGGCGCGGCGGTGGTCACCCTTCTCAACCTCCAGGTGCTGCAGGGCTTCTCCCTCTATCTGAGTGAACTGCGTCAAAGCGAGGCGGTGATCCCGCTGCTCGGCTTTGCCTGGAAGAATCTTTCCACCCAGCTGGATCCGGCCAAGTACCAGCGGCTCCTGTTCGGCCTGATCCTGATCCTGATGATGATCTTCCGCCCGGCCGGCCTGATCCCCTCGACCCGACGCAGGCGCAAGCTCACCGGCGACCGGGACGCAGAGGCGTAGGAGGGATCCATGGCGCTCCTGGAAACCATCGACATCGTCAAGTCCTTTGGCGGGCTGACCGCCATCAACCGGGTCAACTTCCAACTGGAGCAGGGCCGGATCGTCAGCATCATCGGCCCCAACGGCGCCGGCAAGACCACCTTCTTCAACACCCTCACCGGCATTTACAAACCCGACCGCGGCCAGATCAACTTCAACGGCCGCTCGATCCTGGGACTGCGCCCCGACCAGATCGCCAAGCGCGGCATGGCCCGCACCTTCCAGAACATCCGCCTGTTCGGCGACATGTCGGTGGTTGAGAACATCCTCGTGGGCATGCACGTCCACCTGCGCCAGGGTCCGCTGGACACCCTGCTTCGCCTGCCCGCCTTCACCCGCGAGGAGGACGAAGCTGAACACCGGGCCGTGGAACTGATGCGCTACGTGGGCCTGCGCGGCGTGGGCAACGAACTGGCCAAGAACCTGCCCTACGGCGCCCAGCGCCGCCTGGAGATCGCGCGAGCCCTGGCCGCCGAACCGCTGCTGCTGCTCCTGGACGAGCCGGCCGCGGGCATGAATCCGCAGGAGACCGAGGACGTCACCCGCCTGTTCCGTTCCATCCGGGACGACCACGGCATCACCATCCTCCTGATCGAGCACGACATGCGCGTGGTCATGAACATCTCCGAGCATATCTGCGTCATGGACTACGGCGAGAAGATCGCCGAGGGCACGCCAGCGGAGATCCGGGCCAACACCCGGGTGATCGAGGCCTATCTCGGCCGGGGTGCGGTGGCCGGCCAGCACGAGGAGCAACTCTGATGAGCCTGCTGCATCTGGACGGCGTCCACAGCTACTACGGCCACATCCATGCCCTCAAGGGCGTCTCCCTGACTGTGGAGGAGGGTGAGATCGTCACCCTGATCGGCTCCAACGGCGCCGGCAAGAGTACCACCCTGCGCACCATCTCCGGCATGATCCATCCCGGGGCTGGCCAGGTCCGCTTTGACAACCGCGACATCTCCCGCCTGGAGCCGCACGACATCGTCCTCGCCGGGCTCGGCCACGTGCCCGAGGGCCGTGGCATCTTCCCCAAGCTGACCGTGCGCGAGAACCTGGAGATGGGCGCCTTCACGGTTAACGACCCGCAGGCGGTGCGCGAGCGGATGGCCTCCGGCTTCGAACTCTTCCCCCGTCTCAAGGAGCGCCTGGGTCAGTACGGCGGCACCCTCTCCGGCGGCGAGCAGCAGATGCTGGCCATCGCCCGCGGTCTGATGATGAAGCCCCGCCTGCTGATGCTCGACGAGCCTTCCATGGGGCTCGCGCCGGTACTGGTCGAGCTGATCTTCGATATCATCAAGACCCTCAACGAGCAGGGGGCCACCATCCTCCTGGTCGAGCAGAACGCCCTCATGGCCCTGTCCATTGCCCATCGCGGCTATGTCCTCCAGACCGGCGAGATTGTGGTCAGCGACACCGCCGCAAACCTCCGCCAAAACGAAGCGGTGCAGAAAGCCTACCTGGGCGTGAGCTGAACTCAGCCATGCCCCGGCGTTCGCATGCCGCAGCCTGACAGCCCCTTGATTTATCTCTTTGAATTTTGCATTTTCGTGATACAATTCAGGCAATAATTGAATTTCATTCACCGGGAGATGAACGATGAACAAGAAATGTGCTCACAAGCTTTGCGCCGCAACGGGTTTTGTTGGCATGGCCACTCTGGCGCTGATTCAGGCCGCACCGGTCTCGGCCCAGGACCAGGCCTCAGGAACCACCACCATCAACGTCCAGCAGAACGTGATCCAAGTCTCCGGCCACATGGGCCTGGGGTATCTCGACGGCGAGGGCAAGGAGGCTGTTTTTGACAACGGCCACAAATTGAGCGAACTGACCTGGGAACTGGAAGATGTGTACATGCTGAACCTGGGCGGCTCGGTCTCGCCCCGGCCCTGGCTGACCCTCAACGGCGACGTCTGGTTCAAGGTCACCGAGGGCGACGGCGCCATGGATGATTACGACTGGCTGGTCCAGGGCTATCCCTACACCCACTGGTCGCATCACGACGATACCGACCTGACCGAGGGGATCATGTTCGATGTCAATGCCGCCTTCACCCTGCTCCAGTCCAACGAGACCACCCTGCTCGGCATCGTCGGCTTCAAGCACGACACCTGGGAATGGGAAGCCAGGGGCGGTTCGTATACGTACTCAACCAATTACCTGTATGATACGGTTGGCTCCTTTCCGGACGGCGTCCAGGCCATCACCTACAGCCAGACCTTCGACACGCCCTACATTGGTGTTGGTTTCGACGCCAAGCTGAGTTCGATCAGACTTTTCGGCCGGTTCATCTATTCTCCCCTGGCCATGCTCGAAACCGAGGATACGCACCATATGCGCGAGCTGCGGATAGACGGGGATTTCGATGCGACCGACTTGTACTCCGTCGATCTGGGGTTTGGCTATGAATTCACCCCCAGATTCTCCCTGCTCGGCAGCGTCCACTACCAGAAATACGATCGGGCCGACGGCGATTACGTCTACACCGACCTGACCACCAACACCGGTTATTCCTTCGCAGGCGTCTCCGCCAGCGCCGATCACGAATCCTATCTGTTCTCAATCACCGGCAAGTTTAATTTCTGACCTTCTGCCTCCGGCCCCCGCGATTGCTCCGCGGGGGCCGGCCCCTTCCCGCAGTGACCAACCGCCTCTCATTAGTTTTTCTCGGCATGACCGTATCGCTCGGCGCTCTGCTGCTCTGCGCCCTGCCCCCATGCTATGCCGGTGGACAATCGCTGACGCTCGCTTATGAGCACACCGTCGCCGCCCCCTCGGGAGGGACGACCCGCTCGGCTGTGGTCTATGCGATCAGCCCGGAACAGACCATCATCCGCCGGGACGGAGAAGAAACAATCATCGACTACCGCGGGCTAGCGCTCACCCGCAAGCGGGCAGGCAGTTCGGTCGAATATCCGCTCAACCCGCCGGGGACCGGAGAGGAGCAACCGCGCTCCCTCAAAGACGGGCTGATGCGGCGGGTCGCGACCTACCGGATGGGTGAGGCCAGGCCGGGCCAGAGGATCCACGGCCTGCCAGCAACGGAACGGGAGATCTGGTTTGGTGTTGGCCTGAGCCTGGCGCGCACCGCCATGCCGGTGACGGTGAAATATTTCGGCCAGATGTTCGGCGAACGCCGGATGCAGTGCGCTGTCAGCCAGGCGGTGGTCGGCTACGCGACGCTTGCGGCCATCGCCCGCGACCGACGTATGGTGGTCCGGGCCAATCCCCTGCTCCTCCAACTCGATCCGAGCAACCTGATCCTGCTCCTGGACGGTCTGCCGATCCGCCTGCGGGAACAACGCGGCAACGCCCTCCACACCCTGGCGCTGCAATCGCCCTGAATGCGGGCTGCTGCCTGCGCCAGCAAAAAAGCATTTGACAGCCAAGCCCCCTTTCCAGTATAAAAATTATACGTAATTTCTAGGAGTTGTTTTTGTTTCAGCACCACAGGGAGGCACCTCCTGGAAGGCCAACCGCCCTCCCCCTTGGACCGGGGAGGCCTACCCCTGGGTGTCAAACGAACACCGTCGTTATTCTCGGATCGTGCCGGTCGGCCAGGTAAGCCTCGGCCGGCGCTCCGGCAACCCCACAGGAGGACCACATGGTTCCGGCCCCGAATATCAAAACCATCCTCTACGCCACCGATCTGGGCGATAACACCCGCCCGGTCTTCCGTCTGGCCGTCAGCCAGGCCCGCCGCTACAACGCCCGCCTGCTGATGCTCAACGTGATTGAGCCGCTCGGCACCACCGGCACCGCGATCATCGCCAACTACCTCTCCGGGGAGGAGGCGGAAAAAATCAACAAGTCCGGCGCCCGCGACATCCTCGACCTGATGAAGAAGCGCCTCGACGCTTTCTGCCGGGACGAACTCAGCGCCTACGGCCTCGACCGCACCCCGGTCACCGAGATCCTGGTCGCCACTGGCAATCCCAGCGAGCAGATCCTCGACGTAGCCAGCAAATACAAGGCGGACATGATTATCATGGGCAAGTCCACCACCTCCTTCCTGGGCAGCGTGGTCATGGGCACCACCGCCCGGCGCGTCTCCCGCCACAGCGACATCCCGGTCCTGCTGGTGCCCAACCGCAAGGAATAGAGCGGCCCTTCCCCGACCCTACCGAACCTCGTTTCCGGCGGCTTTCTCCCCGCCGGAAACGGGCGAGTTCCTTTCACCTTCGCCCTTGCAAACAGCGGCATACTCGTTGCTCGCAGCGCTGGACAGCGGTATACAATATAATTCTGTTTGAATGCATAAGTGGCTGAGAAATGGAGAAGCCTCCAAGTGGGTATATAATGCCTAAGGCAAGGCTGGGTCGAGGCAGGCTCGCCCAGAATTACACCACAAGGAGGCTTCAATGGATGCATATTACTCTGTCGGA
>JBGSPP010000115.1:0-3207 GCA_041738515.1 Desulfobulbus sp. | reverse complement strand
GGCCTGCGATCGGTCGCGGCCAGGTCGGTGGGCGCAGTGCTGACCTCGGCATTTGTCGCCGCCATGGTCGCCTACACCTGGTACAGCCTGCACAGCATGGAACGGCAGATCCGGGCGCACGCCGGGGAATCGCTCAGTATCATTGTCAACGCCACCCAGCTGACGCTGCGGAGCTGGATGGACAAGAACAGGGTGGTGGCCGAACGCCATCTGGCCGACCCGTACCTGATGGCCTCGGCCAGGGCCTTGGCGCTCATGCCGGCCGAGCGGGAGATCCTGCTGGGATCGACATCCCTGCGCAATCTGCGCGCCCTGCTCCGGGAAGAGCGGTCGTTTGGCGTCGGCTCCGGGTTTGTCCTGCTGAACAAGCAATTTGTCACCCTGGCCGCCGCCTCTGACGAGGTAATAGGCCAACCGACGCCGATCGCTGTCATGTATGCCGAATTGCTGCACCGGGCGCTTGCCGGCGACATCGTGTTCGTGCCGCCCATACCCCCGGTCGAAGGTGCGGAAGGCGACGAGCGCGCACAACCATCGACCGCGTATATCGTCGGGCCGGTTCGCGCTGAAGACGGCGGCATCATTGCCGCCCTGGCCGTGCCGCTCGACGCTGCCGGCGAATTTTCCCGCTACTGCCAGACCGGCCGAATCGGTCGCAGCGGAGAAACCTACGCCTTTGACCGCGACGCCAAGCTCATCTCACGGACCCGTTTCCAGGACCAGCTGGCCGAGGCCGGAATGGTTGCCCAGGGCCAGCCGCCCATCCAAGTCATCTACCTGCGCGATCCCGGCGGCAGTCTGCTCGCCGGATACAAGCCCCAGATCCCGCTGAACCGGCAACCGCTCACCCTGATGGCAGCCTCGGCCATTTCGCGGATGAGCGGCGTCAACAGCGACGGCTATCGCGATTATCGGGGTGAGCGGGTGCTGGGCGCCTGGCTCTGGGACGAGCAGCTTAACCTCGGTCTGGCCGCCGAACTTGACGAGAGCGAAGCCATGGCCGCCTATCTGACCAACCGGCGGATGGTGTTCGGCATCCTTGGTCTGACCGTGCTGCTCGCCACCGGTTTGCTCAGCTTCCTTCTCTGGAGCAGCACCCGCCAGGCCCAGACCCTGAAAAAGTCTCGCGATGACTGGGAGCAGGTGGCCGAGGAGCGCAACCGCGATCTGGTTGAGAGCCGCAACCGACTGAAACTCGCCCTCAAAGCGGCCCGGCTGGGACTGTGGGAACGTAACCCACTCGAAAGATTGGTGTTCTTTGACAACAGCTTCAAGGCCATCCTGGGCTTTTCGCCCGAAGACGAAATAAGCGGCACCCTGGAGCAGGCCCTGACCCTGGTCCACCCGGACGACGTCCAGGGCCTCGATGAACGGATGAGGAACCATGTCGAGGGCCGAACCGATTTTTACCGCTCGGAATACCGGTTTCGCTGCAAAGACGGCAGCTATAAGTGGGTGCTGAGCATGGGCCAGACCGTCGCGTGGGACGACCAGGGACGGCCCACCCGCATCATCGGTCTCACCATGGATGTCGATGACGCGCATCGGATGCAGGCGGAGCTGATCGAGGCCAAGGTGGCGGCCGAGGCGGCCAGCAGGGCCAAGAGCGATTTCCTGGCCAACATGAGCCACGAGATCCGCACACCGATGAACGCCATCCTCGGTATGTCGTATCTGGCGCTGCGGACCACCTTGACTGAGCAGCAGCGCAACTACATCGACAAGGTGCACTCCTCGGCCACCAGCCTGATCGGCATCATCAACGATATCCTTGATTTTTCCAAGATCGAGTCGGGCAACCTGGCGATAGAGGCCATTCCCTTCCACCTCGACGACATCCTGGATCACGTCGCCAACGTTGCCGGACTCAAGGCCGAGGAAAAGGGGCTGGAACTGCTCTTCCGCGCCCCGCCGACGCTGCCCATGGCGCTGATCGGCGATCCGCTCCGCCTGGGCCAGATCCTGCTCAACCTCAGCACCAACGCGGTCAAGTTTACCGAGCAGGGCGAGGTCGTGGTCCGCGTCGATCTGGATGGGGAGGATGACCAGGAGGCGAGGCTGCATTTCACGGTCCGAGATTCGGGCATCGGCATGACCCCGGAGCAGCAGGAAATGCTGTTCCAGTCCTTTTCCCAGGCAGACAGTTCCACCACCCGCCGCTACGGCGGCACCGGCCTGGGGCTGGCCATCTCCAAACGACTGGTCGGCCTGATGCACGGCGCAATCTGGGTGGAGAGCGAGTACGGCCGCGGCAGCGCCTTTCATTTCACCGTGCCGCTGGGCAAGCAGCAGGAGATACCGCTGCGCCCTGTCCGGGCAGGCGGGGTCGAAGGGCTTCGCATTCTGGTGGTGGACGACAACCAGACCGCCCGTGAGATCCTGGTCGAAACCCTGGGCGGCTTCGGATTTGCCACCGAACAGGCGGATTCGTGCGCTTCGGCAATCCGCCTGCTTGCCCAGGCCGAGGCCGCCGCCCCCTTTGATCTGGTGCTCATGGACTGGCGCATGCCCGGGGCAGACGGCATCGCCACCACCAAAGCCATTCAGGAGAGCAGGGAAATTCGCCATCAACCGGCTGTGCTCATGGTCACCGCCTACGGCAGCGACGAAGCGGCCGCAGCAGCCCGGGAGACGCAGGGGGTTGCCATCGCCGGCTTCCTCGCCAAGCCGGTCATCCCCTCGCGTCTGCTGGATGCCATCATGGCGGTCAAGGGCCAGCGGCCGGCCCCGATGCGCGGAGACCAGACCAAAGAGGAGTGGGACGCGGACGAGGCCCAGCGGTTCCATGGCGTTCGCATCCTGCTCACCGAAGACAACCTGTTCAACCAGGAACTGGCCGTGGAATTGCTGCAGAGCCGGGGCATTGTCGTCGGGGTGGCGAATAATGGCCAGGAATGTCTCGATTTGCTTGCACGCGAACGCTTCGATGCGGTGCTGATGGATTGCCAGATGCCGGTCATGGACGGCTACACCGCAGCCCAGCGGATCCGGGAGCAGGAGCAGTATCGGGATTTGCCGGTCATCGCCATGACCGCCGATGTCATGACCGGCGATCGCGACCGGATGTTTGCGGTGGGTATGAACGACCACATCGCCAAGCCGATCGTGATCGACGACCTTTTCGACACCCTGGCCCGCTGGCTCGATCCGGGCAAGCGCTAGCCGACCGGGGGTGGACCGGCTGTTTTCAATCCGGATGAACGCCGT
>JBGSPP010000221.1:0-1908 GCA_041738515.1 Desulfobulbus sp. | reverse complement strand
GACTCGAGCTGGCGGTAGATGGCCGCAGCCAGGAGCAGGTTGCCCAGACACTGGGGCCGGGAGAGGGTCGGGCTCAGCCGCTGGTCGGAATAGAGCCTGGAGGCCAGCTCCGTCAGGTAGCCGAGTGCGCGTTCGGGCAGGTCGCCGAGCCGGGCGCCCGTATCCTCCATGAGCTGCGCCGGAGAATCCGGGCGGGAGATAAAGCGGTAGTTGAAGATAGTGTGCAGCGCCGCCACCGTCCGGTGCGCACTCTCGCCGTCAAGGTCGTATTCGCGGATCAGATTTTCCCGGCGAATGGAGGCGAGCAGTACATGGCGGAGGTCGCCCAGCGCGATCAACGGCAGATCCTTGAGCAGTTCGCCGGTGGAACCGCCGTCGTCGGTGATGCAGACTACCGAACTGACCAGGGGAAACAGCTGTTTGAGGCCGACGAAGGGCGCATTCCCCCAGCCCGACCGACGCGAATCGCCGCCGACGATGGTGGACAGTCCGGTGCCGCCGCCAAAGACCACCACCCGGACCGTGCTGGTGTCCAAGCTGGCGATCTGCTGCCTGAGGTTGGCAAAGAGCGAGCCGATGGAGGAGGGATAGGCGGGAGAGACGCTGTCCAGGACAATGGCCGTGACCTTCTCGGCCAGGGTGTCCTCGGCGAGCATATCGAGCACGGAAAAGCCCGGGGCCGTGAGATGGGCGAGCTGGGATTTCAGATGTTGTCGTCCGGCCATCCCGCACCTGTGGTCATGGTTTGCGTGGCAAAGTTCGGGCGCCTTGACCCTGTGCGGAGACCGGTCATCGCGCCCCGGCGGTCAGCAGCTGCTCCACCCGGATGAGATCGCCGGGGGTGTCGACCTCCACCGAGTCGTAACCGGTCAGCACCACCCGGATGGTGTAGCCAAACTCAAGGGCGCGCAGCTGCTCGAGCTTTTCAAACCGCTCCCACTGCCCCTCGGGCAGACCGACAAAATCAACCAGGAAATTCTTGCGGTAGGCATAGAACCCCAGGTGCTTGTAATAGGTCGGCTGCTCGCCGCCATTCGGGTCGCGCTGAAAAGGAATGGGGGCGCGGGAAAAATAGAGGGCATTGCCCCGGTGGTCGAACACGGTCTTGACGTGGTTGGGGTCAATGATCTCCTCCGGCCGGACGATCTTGTAGATCAGGGTGGACATGGGCAGATCGGGCTCGTCGAGCAGCGGCCGGGCCACCTGTTCGACGATTGCCGGCGGGAACAGCGGCTGGTCGCCCTGGATGTTGACGATCACGTCCCCATCGGAGATGCCGAGCAGCTGAGCTGCCTCGGCCAGACGGTCGGTGCCGGTCTGGTGGGCGCTGCCGGTCATGACATATTCGCCGCCAAAGGCTGCCACGGCGCAGGCGATGCGCTCGTCGTCGGTGGCCACCACTACCCGCGAGAGCAGCGCGGCCTGCCGGGCCCGCTCGACCACGTGCTCTATCATGGGCCGGCCCGCTATCAGGGCCAGCGGTTTACCCTCGAAACGGTTGGAATGATATCGGGCCGGAATGATGGCCACAATGGCTGGCTGGCTGGGGCTCATCTGCCCTCCTGGCGGATAGGATGGGGAACTTTGGTTTTGCCCTTGTCGTGCGGCCATGATACAGTGCGGCCCGGAAAAAGGCAATCGCCAAACAAATCCATCAGGTTACCCGATCCGTGCACACCGCGCCCCCTCCCCTGCCCCTGGCCCTGCTGATCGATCCGGACTGCGACCAGGATCAGGCCGCTCGGCTGGTCGAGTCGCTGCGCCTGCCGATCGTCGATTCGGCCCAGGCGGCAGTCCTGCTGCTGCGGCTAGGCCAGGAACGGCTGCTGCTGTGCAAGCCCGGCGACGCAGAGCTGCCAGGCTCACTCTGGGTCGATTTCAGCGGGCCGCAGGCCCGGCATCGCCAGA
>JBGSPP010000186.1:0-4542 GCA_041738515.1 Desulfobulbus sp. | reverse complement strand
CGGCTGCGCGACGGCTCCTGCCGGGGCGCCGAGGTTGCCGGGGAACAGGAATTGACCGCCGCCAAACGGGCCAGGGCCGGTGACCGGACTGGCACCCACTCCCGCGATCGCCTCAAGGACGGTTCCTGCCGGGGCATCGAGACCAGCGACGACCTGCGGCTTGCTGCCGATCAACTCAGGATCAAGGACATGATCAAGCTCGTCCTCAGGGACGGTTCCTGCCTGGACGAAGAGCAGGGCTGATCCTGGTCGACACAACTCCCCGTCCCGTTCCCCCCGTTTTCCGGAGCGCCTCTTCATGCGCTCCGGAAAACGTTCCAGCGATTCCCCGCCAACGGACAGATTACTTGTCGGTCAGGGTCAGGAGAAAGGCGACGATGTCGTCCACCTGCCCTTCGGTGAGTCCCAGATCGCCCAGATCCTTGTTCAGGTTTTCATTCACGTCCGGATCGGGCCAGTCGACGACGTCGCGGGTGTTTTTAAACCAGACGATGTCTTTCAGCGTCGGAAAATACCCATTATGGGAGTAGGGTGCGGTGAAGGCGACATTGCGCAGGGTCGGCACCTTGAACTTGCCCCACTGGGCGTCAGCGTCTCCGGCGAACTCCTCCGGGGCGTCGGTCGAGGCGAGGAATCCGCCCAGGCCAGGATCCGGTGCGGTCGCGACCTCGGAGTTGTTGGGCACGCCGATGTTGGCATAGGTGTAGTTGGTGAACAGCGGCCGCGTGGACAGGGGTGTCTCCAGACTATGGCATTTGGCGCAGTTGACCTTGAACAGTTCCAGGCCTCGGGTTTCCTGGGCGCTCAACTGGCCGGCGTCGAAGCGGGAGCTGAACGGCTGCACCTCGACCGAGCGCTCGTATTCGGCAATGGCCCGGGCGATGTCGTCGTAGGCAAGATCGTCGTCGTCAAGGGATGCCGGCCCGAACACCCGGCGGAACAGGTTGGCGTAGGTGGCCTTGCGCACCTCGTCCACCACCGCTTTCTTGTCCGGCATGTTCATTTCCACCGGGTTGAGCGGCGGGCCCTGGGCCTGCTCGGCCAGCGGGTCGCCCAGGTTCTCGCTCAGGCCAGTGGCCCGGCCGTCCCAGAACATGCCGCCCGCATACTGTCCCTCCTCATTTTTGGACAGCGGCGGGCTGAACCCGGCATAGGCCGAGGTCGGCGCGTTCCTACCCCCTTTGCTGACGCCGTCGTCGCCCAGCGAAACCATGGTGTTGTACGGGTCGCGCAGGTTGGTCGGGTCGGCGAAACCGGAGATGTGATGGTGGCAGGTCTGGCAGGACTGGGTTTTGTTGAGGGAAAAATCCTTATCTTGATACATGACCTTGCCGAGTTGCTGGGTCGGGGTTAGCCCGGCAGCGAACACCGGAGCGGCCAGGGCCGCCGAAACCAGTAACAGACTGCAACAGAGAACGCGTTTTTTCATGGTGCTCCTCCTGTGTAAATGTTTGCCGCGATAGGCGGCATGCCCTCTCCGGTCGGGGTGCGGCAGAGCGGCGGTGCGACGCGGCCATAGACGCACCGCGGCATCGGCAGTCTTGCCGGCTGACCGTTCAATGAGTAAACGCAGGAGCAGGGGAAGGGTTACAAGGATTGAGCGAAAATGAGGGTTATTATTATCTGACAGCATCGGCCCGGCATCGTCGGCAATCGACTGCAGCCGGCGGGAACAGGAATCTCAGGTGGGGACAGGGGCAGGGTGATCCGGCAGGACGATCTCGACCTCGGTCGACCCGCCTGGTTCGCTGTGCACGGTGATGCGGCCGCCGTGCAGTTCAACGATGCGCCTGACGATGGTCAGGCCGAGGCCCGCGCCGCCATGCTCGGTGGCACGGGAGCGCTCGCAGCGGAAGAACTGCTCGAAGATCCGCGCCTGGTCCTCCCGGCCGATGCCTGGGCCGGTGTTGCGCATGGTGAGGGAAATCTGCCCTGCCTGCTGCTCCAGCCGGCAGGCGATTTCCCCGTCCGGCAGGTTATAGCGGATGGCGTTGTCGAGAAGGTTGATCAGCACCCGCCGGATCTTCTCCCGGTCGGCGTGCAGAATCGCCTCGGCCGGCGCGTCGCTGGTGAAGGTCAGCCGACGTTCCGCCATCAGCGGTTGAAAATCCTCGACCACCGAAAGGAGCAGGGCGGCCAGCGAAAACGTCTGCCGGTCGAGCTGGCCGGTAAGCTCCAACCGCGAGAGGTCGAGCAGGCTCTTGACCAGCTGGCTGATGCGGCTCAGCGCCCGCTCCTGGGCCAGCAGTTTTTCCTGCAACGGCGGCGGCAGTTGCTCGTCCTGCAGGATCTCCTCCATGGAGAGCCGCAGCAGGGTGATCGGAGTCTTCAACTCGTGCGAGGCATTGGCGATAAATTCCTTCTGCCCCCGAAACGAGTGCTGCAGCCGGTCGAACATCTCGTTGAGCGTGGCTGCCAGCTCATCGATTTCGTCACCGTTGCCGGTCAGGGGAATCCGCTGTTCCAGAGTGTTTTCCGTGATTTCAGCGGCCATCCGGTTGATCTTCCGGATTGGGCGCAGGATTCTGCCGGCAACAAAAAAGCTGACCGCGATCAGGGTCAATGCCGAGACCAGCAGCGCCGACCCGATCAGGGTGGCCATCTCGATGGATTCGCCAACAAGGCTCTCGACCGGTCTGGCCACATGCACCCGGTACTCGGCGCCCGCCACCGTCAGGCGGAAGACCCGGTTCCAGAATGCCGCGTTCTCGTCGTCTTCCTCCGGGTAAAAGCGGTTCAGGGGGATGTCGGTGGCGACAAGATAGCCGCTGCCCTCAGGCCGCTGCGGCATCTCGATCTCCTTGGCCATGGCCGAGGCAAAGACCAGCTGCTGCCGGCTGTCATGGATGCGCACCCAGTAGAGGTGGCTGAACCGTTCGAGATCGCCGTCGGCAATGCCGCCCCGGTCGCCCACCTGCCGGGTCAGTTCGTCCAGCACCGCGTGGGCGCGGATCTCCAGTTCCTGGTCGAGGAACTCGTAGGGTGTCTCCAGGCCCCAGAAAAAGACCAGCAGCGACAGCACGACGCTCGATGCCAGCCCGGCCAGGCTGACCCAGAAGGCGATGCGGGTCCGGATCTTCATGCCTGGTCGTCGCTGGCCATGTAGCCGATGCCGCGCACGGTGACGATGATCCGGCCGGCCTGGTCATCGAGTTTTTTACGCAGATTTTTGATGTGGACGTCGATGTTGTTGGACATGGTGAAGGGGTCGAAGGCGTCGCCCCAGACGTGTTCAGCCATGTTGAAGCGCGAGATGGCCCGGTTGCGGTTGTAGAGGAGAAATTCCAGCAGAGAGAATTCCTTGGGCGTCAGGCTGACCGACTCACCGCCCAGCGTCACCTGGCGGGTACTGGTGTTCAAGCAGATGGCGCCGATGGTCAGGGAGGGGTTCGCCTGCTCATGGCTGCGCCGGAGCAAGGCCCGGATGCGGGCCAGCAGTTCGGCCATGGAAAAGGGCTTGTGCAGGTAGTCGTCGGCGCCCAGATCCAGACCCTTGACCCGGTTTTCCACCTCGCCCCTGGCGGTCAGCATCAGTACCGGCGTGGCGATACCCTCGTCGCGCAGCTGGCCGAGGATCGCAAAGCCATCCCGCACCGGCAGCATGATGTCCAGGATGAGCAGGTCATAGGGCTCGGAAAAGATCCGCTCCAGGGCCTCGTCGCCATCGCCGGCCGTCTCCACGGTGTACCGCTCCTGCCTGAGGCTGGAGGCGATCTGCCGGCGCAGTTCCGGCTCGTCATCGATGATCAGTATGCGCATGTCCACCCCTTCGTACCCTTGTCCGCCGCAACCCGGTGGTCATTGTCCTGTCTGGCTGTATACCCCGGTTTCATGAACAATTGATGAATTTTCGCCGCACAACAAGCTGGCTAGTTCATCATTTCTTCATCAATGGTATGGTAACGGATTGCAACTTTAATTATTCTCTCCGCCGAGCTTGAGGGCCATGAATCGAGACACCCTGAAACCGTTGGCTATGCCCTGCGTTGTCCTGGGCGGGCTGACCATCGCCATTGCCGTTGCCAATCTGGATCTGCGTCTGGCCGATTGGCTGTACACTCCCGGTGCCGGTTTTGCCCACGGTGGTCGGCAGCCGTGGGCAGCCCTGTACGAATATGGCGAGTGGCCGGGCCTGGTGCTGGCGGCCGGCGCGCTGGCGGTGCTGCTTCTGGGTCTGTTTCAGCAGGCATGGCGCCGCTATCGGCTGGCCAGCGCCTTTCTTGTGCTACTGTACCTGATCGGGCCGGGACTTTTGGTCAATGTCACTCTGAAGGAGTATTGGGGCCGACCGCGGCCGGCGGACATCGTCGAGTTCGGCGGCAAGCGCGCCTTCAGCCAGCCCTGGCAGATGCGCACGGTGGACCGGCGGAAATCCTTTCCCAGCGGACACGCCTCGGTGGCGTTTTACCTGGCTGCGCCCTGGTTTCTGCTGCGTTCGACAAGACGACGGGCGGCATACGCCTGGCTTTCGGCGGGAGTGGGCTATGGTCTTTTGGTGGGTGCGGCGAGGATGGCCCAGGGCGCGCACTTTCTCAGCGATAT
>JBGSPP010000153.1:0-6414 GCA_041738515.1 Desulfobulbus sp. | reverse complement strand
ATTGTAGGTCGCGGTCCGGGCGGCACCGCCGTAGGGGCCGTAGGCGACCCGGGCCGCACCCGCGTAGCCGCCGCCGTAATGGCTGACATAACCGCCATAGCCGTGGTTGTACACGGCGGCGCGACCATAGGAGTAGTAGCAGGGCGGGTAATAGTAATGGTGGTGGTTGTTGGCAATGATGGCGCCGGCCGCCAGGCCCATGCCGAACATGACCACGCCGGTGGCGGCGACGTATTCGCCGCTGTAGCCCGAGGTCTGACTGTAGACAACCGTGGTCGGGGTGGCGGTCTGCACCCGGACATAGGTCACGTTGTACATCGGGTGACTGGGCGGGATGGTATAGATGGCCGCGGGCACGGTGGTGGCGTAAGCCCAGGGTCCGGACGAGGCAGCGCTGTAAAGCCAGGTCCCCTGATTGCACCAGTAGTAGCCATTGTCCACCCAGAAGATCGGCGCAGGAGTGTTGACCGCATACTTGACCGTGGTCCCCTCGATGGGCGAGAAACTGGGCTCGCCGTCGTAACTGACCGTTTCCTCCACGCTGGCGAGTGAAACCGAGGTCGTCGTCGGCACCGAGGCCAGCAGGACCGCGTCCTTGGCCTCCTGGGTGCCCGGCACCGAGGCCTTGACAAAGACGGCCGGGCTGTTGTCGGGGATGCGGGCGAAATCGGCGGGCAGCTTGTCACTGGCCGACGACCACGGCCCCTCCAGTTTCCTAGCGCGGAACCAGCGGCCGGCAACAAGGAAATAGTACTGCTTGTCGCCGTTGTGCAGGAACAGCGGGCTGCCGCTGTTGGCGACCTGCATCAGTTTGGTGCCGGCAATGGGGGTGTAGCTCGGTTCGCCCTCGGTCAGGATCAGTTCGGCCGGCTCAGTAGCCGCGATGACCACAGGCACGGTTTTTCCGGGCTTGGCAGGGATGGCGGCCCGCACCTCCTTCCAGTTTTCGGTGGCGGGCAGGGTGGAAAGAACCGCCGGCAGGGAGGTGGCGGCAGCCCAAGGGCCCTTGACCGGATCGCCGGTTCGCAGCCAGTTCGACCCGTTGAGCAGGTAATATTGCTGTTTGGCGGTGTCAAAGAGCACATCCCAGTTGGCGTTGACCGCGAACATCAGGTCCGTCCGGTTCTTGTCCACCGGTTTGAACTCGGGTTCGCCCATGAAGATGAGCAGGATGGCCGGGCGGCTGCTATGGAAAATTTTAGGCGGCTGCATATTGACCTCGACGGCCGGTTGTATCGGCTGTTGGTCGGGATCAAGATAGGCCAGAACCCGGTCCAGCGACACAATCGCGGTCTGACGCTGAGGCATCAGTTGGTCGACGATCTGACGCAGCCCGGCCTCCTCGGTCTCGGACAGATTGGCAAAGCGGATCTCCCTCCGGGTGGGGTGGGCCGTAACCTCGCGGCTGCGCTCGTTGACCACGGTGTCCGCCTCCACCTCAAGCACGCCGAACCGCTCCTCCTTGGCGCCGCTCTTTTTGACGGCGATGGCGCAGCGGAACTGGATATGGGTATAATCGGCCCAGGAATCGACCTGGGGCTGATAGACGGTCAGGCGGTGACCGCTCTGTTCAAACAGGCGGGGCCAGCCCGGGTCGGCTGCGTCGGTCGGTTTTGCCGACACGGGCGCAAGGCCAAGGCAAAGAAGCGCCAGCAGCGCCAGGGTACCTGCAATTCCATATCGTTTCATATCGCATTGCCTCCATGGAAAATCCACGCAACAATACGCTGGGGACGAGACCGGATCACACAGGGTCCGGTCGGGCAAATCGCGCCCGGGACTCCCCAACGCCTGCAGCCGGACGGACAACCCGCACGGTCGCAGCATGCTGGATTAAAAACCGATTCCTGAGTCTATCCCCAGACAGCGCTTCTGTAAATCAGGGACTGTTTGCGGGCACATTATTTCTCCTGCTCCAACAGGGCAGCAACAATAACGAGTATTTTAATTTGATTCATCCTCTTTGCTCAATGTCTCCAGGCCTTGGCGTAAAGCAACGATTATCGACACCCAATTGCCTGCACCTGTTCACAACAGACCAAACCCGGCAGACCGGCACAGGAGCGATGCGGCCAGTTGCTCCCTCTTCCCAATTAACTCTTGCGGCAAGAGAGGAACAGAGCAATGATGATGGGGTCATTCACCGACATCCCGCCAATGCACCAAGGAGATTCAGGATATGTGCGCAACGAAGAAGAGCAGCCCGAAGCCCCCGGAGCAGGAACAGGCCTCTGTCCGGACCGGAACGAGTGTGGCTGCGCTCAAGCAGTCCATACTCGACAACCTCTATTACCTCCAGGGCCGCACCCCGGAACTCGCGCAGCGCAACGACTGGTACATGGCGGTCTCCTACGCCGTCCGCGACCGGATGCTCGACCGGTTCGTTCATTTGGTGCAACGCATCGCCGAGCCCGATTCACGGGTGGTGAGCTACCTTTCGGCCGAGTTCCTGATGGGGCCGCATCTCGGCAACAACCTCCTCAATCTTGGCATCACCGAGCCGGTGGCAACCGCCCTGGGCGAGTTGGGCCTGAAACTCGCCGACCTGCTCGACCAGGAAGAGGAGCCCGGCCTGGGCAATGGCGGACTCGGCCGCCTGGCCGCCTGCTACATGGATTCGCTGGCCACCCTTGCCATCCCCGCCATCGGCTACGGCATCCGCTACGAGTTCGGCATCTTCGATCAGGAAATCGTCGATGGCTGGCAGGCCGAGGTCACCGACAAATGGCTGCGCTTCGGCAACCCCTGGGAGATCTGCCGCTCCGAATTCGCCTGCAACGTCGGCTTCGGCGGCCACACCGAGCACTGGCGCGGCGAGGACGGCGCCCTCCGCGTCCGCTGGACGCCCGCTCGGGTGGTCCGGGGCATCGCCTACGACACGCCGGTCTCGTCCTTCCGGGGCAATTCGGTCAGCCTGCTCAGGCTCTGGAAATCGGAGGCGGTCGAATCCTTTGATTTTCAGGCCTTCAATGTCGGCGACTACTACAAGGCGGTTGACGAAAAGGTGGTCTCCGAAACCGTCAGCAAGGTGCTCTACCCCAACGACGATCCGGCGACTGGCAAGACCCTGCGCCTTGCCCAGCAGCTCTTCTTTGTCTCCTGTTCCCTCCAGGACATGATCCGCATCCATCTCCTCCAGGGCAAGGAGCTCGGCACCTTCCACCAGAATTTCGCGGTTCAGCTCAACGATACCCATCCCTCGATCGCGGTGGCCGAGTTGATGCGGCTCTTGATCGACGAGCGCGGCATGGACTGGGACACGGCCTGGCACGTCACCCGCCACACCATGTCCTACACCAACCACACCCTGCTGCCCGAAGCCCTGGAAAAATGGGCCTTGCCCCTGTTCAGCCGCACCCTGCCGCGCCACCTGGAGATCATCTACGAGATCAACCACCGCTTCCTTGCGGAGGTCCGCCGCCGGTTTCCCGGCGACGAGGAGCGACTGGCGCGGGTGTCGATCATCGACGAGGACGGTGATCGCTCGGTCCGCATGGCCCACCTGGCCACGGTGGGCAGCCATCGGATCAACGGCGTGGCTGCGCTGCATTCGGACCTGCTGACCAAAACCGTGCTCAAGGACCTGTATGACCTCTTCCCGGAACGCTTTGTCAACGTCACCAACGGGGTCACACCGCGCCGCTGGGTGGCCCTCAGCAATCCAGGCCTTGCCGCCCTGGTGACCGATCGCATCGGCGACGGCTGGGTCGGCCGCTTCACCGAGGAGATAGGCCGGATCGAACCCTTTGCCGACGACCCGGACTTCCGGCGGCAATGGTCCCAGGTCAAGCAGGACAACAAAACCCGGCTCGCCGAAATCCTCAGCCAACGAACCGGCGTCGCCCTCGACCCCTCTTCGCTGTTTGACATCCAGGTGAAGCGCATCCATGAATACAAGCGCCAGCACCTCAACCTGCTCCACATTATCACCCTCTACAACCGCCTGAAAAAGGACCCGGAACTGGCGATCACGCCCCGGTCCTTCATTTTCGGCGGCAAGGCCGCGCCCGGCTACTTCATGGCCAAACGGATCATCCGCCTTATCCACGGCGTGGCCGAGGTGATCAATAACGACCCGGAGGTCAGGGGCCGGCTCAAAGTTGCCTTCTTCCCCGATTTCAACGTCAAGAACGCCCACCATGTCTACCCCGCCGCCGACCTCTCCGAACAGATCTCCACCGCCGGCAAGGAGGCCTCGGGCACGGGCAACATGAAATTCTCGATGAACGGCGCCCTCACCATCGGCACCCTGGACGGGGCCAACGTCGAGATCCGCGAGGAGGTCGGGACTGAGAACTTCTTCCTCTTCGGCCTGACCGCGCCCGAGGTTGCAACCCTGCAGGCGGGCGGCTACCAGCCCTGGAGCTACTACGAGGCCAATCCGCAGCTCAAGGAGGCCATCGACCAGATCGGTTCGGGCCTGTTCGCCCGTGGCGACGCAGAACTCTTCAGGCCGCTGGTGGACAACCTCCTCCACCACGACCCCTTCCTGCTGCTGGCCGATTACCAGAGCTACATCAACTGCCAGCAACGGGTCGACGAGGCCTACCGCGATCAGGAGCGCTGGATCCGGATGTCCATCCTCAACGTGGCCCGGATGGGCAAATTCTCCTCAGACCGTTCTATCCGCGACTACTGCGAGCGCATCTGGAAGGTGCGGCCGATGCGGCGGGACTGAACGATCGCCGCGGACGCCACCCCTGAACCGCTTGGCACATTGCATCCAACACCAGGCGTTGTCGTAACGTAATCCCGTATCACACCAAGGAGAACCCACCATGAAGAACCTGAACAACCTGGCGGCCATCGGCGCCCTGCTCCTGCTGCTGCCAGCCCTGCTTTGCGGCTGTGCCGGCTCCACCTCGCCGGATGCGGCTGCCCCTGCCGATGCCGGCAAGCCCCGGAAACCGGTCCTGCTCAGCCACCAGGACCAGCTCAAGCCGGTGGAGGGCGTCGAGGGAGCCATGTCCTGGCGCGCCCAGGGCGTGGACTGGAAGCAGTACAACGCCGTGCTCATCGAGCGCATGAAGGTTTACGTCAAGGAAGACAGCAAGGAGAAGGGCATCGATCCCACCGACCTCAAGATGCTGACCGATTATTTCCACGAAGCCCTGAAAAAGGAAATTACGCCGGCAGCCAAGGTGGTGGACAAGGGCGGCCCCGGAGTGCTTGGCCTGCGCATCGCCATCACCGACCTGATGCCGACCAAGGCCGCGCTCAGCATCGCCGGCACCCTGACACCCTTTGCCTTCGTGGCCGAGGCCGCATCCGGACCGGCCAGCGGCAGGCCGGCCGGATCCACGCCCTACCTGGGCGAGTGCGGCATCGAGGTGCAGTTCGTGGACGGCAAGACCGGCCAGGTGGTGGCCGAATTCACGGACAGGAAGATCGGCAAGAAGTACGATGTCGACGCCTCGGCGGGTGGAGTGGATGCGGCCAAGAAATGGGCGGACGGCTATCTCGACTCATTCACCACCTGGAACTACGCCAAGGGCGCCTTCGACCTCTGGGCCAAGCTGTTCCGGCAGCGGTTTGATGAACTGCGGGGGACTCCAGCCAGACAATGACCCTGGCCGGACCTTCGCCGCTGCGGGCCGTCGGTTCTGAAGACGGCCCGCAAACGGCGGCGGGGATCAGTATTTTTCCGGAATGATTTTGAAGGGATATTCCTTTTCCTTGTAGGTCTTGCCAATTTTGCGCTTGGGCAGCTCGATCTTGTCCAGCTTGACCTCCTTGTACTCGACGGAATTCAGCAGGTGAGTGATGAGGTTGAGCCGGGCCCGCTTCTTGTCATCCGAACGAACCACATGCCACGGCGCCCAGGGCGTGTCAGTGTGGGTGAACATGTCGTCGCGGGCGCGGGTGTATGCATCCCACTTGTCATAGGACTTGACGTCCATGGGCGAGAGCTTCCACACCTTGCGCGGGTCATCGATGCGGGCGGTCAGCCGCCGGGTCTGCTCGTCTGGGTTGACCTCGAGCCAGTACTTGATCAGGATGATGCCCGACTCGATCATCATCTTCTCAAAGTCCGGCACCACCCCGAGAAAGCGCTGGGCCATCTCCTCGCTGCAAAACCCCATCACCCGCTCAACCCCGGCCCGGTTGTACCAGCTACGGTCGAAGATGACCACTTCACCGGCCGCCGGAAAGTGCGGGACATAACGCTGGACGTACATCTGGGACTTCTCGCGCTCCGTCGGGGCTGGGAGAGCAATGACTCGGAACGTCCGTGGACTCACCCTCTCGGTGATGGCCTTGATCGTGCCGCCCTTGCCCGCCGTGTCCCGGCCCTCGAATACAACACAGACCTTGGCCCCGGTGGCCTTGACCCACTCCTGCATCGCGACGAGCTCACCCTGGAGCGTTTCGAGTTCGGCCTCGTACTCCTTGCGCTTGAGCTTCGCGCCGGGC
>JBGSPP010000144.1:0-2927 GCA_041738515.1 Desulfobulbus sp. | reverse complement strand
GGCGGCGTCGATGGCTTCGGGCACCTTGCCGCCCGAATACGACTCGGCGTAGAAGCCGGTCAGGGGCGACTTGGTATACACCCCGTAGCGGCTGCCGCCCCACAGCCTGCCACCGCAAAACGGCCCGGTGGCGAAGATCAGGTTGTTGTCCGGCCCCAGGGGATCGACCCCGGCGGGGTTTCGGTCAAGGAGCAGGCGAGTGGCCAGGCCCTTGCCGCCGCCATACAGGCGCAGCGTCTCATCGTCCAGTGTTTCAATGGCAAAGGTCCTGGCGCTCAGATCGACAATCAGAAAGCGGTTATAATAGGCAAACATGGCTCACTCCTTGGTTTCCGGGAGATACACCGCCCGCGGCGGCATCGCTTCATCCTGCGGACAGGGCCGGTGATGGGTGCATCGGCCCTGTCCAACCTATGGCAATTCCGGGGAATTGTCACCAATTGATCGAGGCGAGGCCTGCCTTGACGATGGCAAGGCCCCGCCGCAACTGCTCATCGGTGATCACCAGCGGCATGAGGAAGCGGATAATGTTGCCATGGCCACCCCAGTCCAGGATGATCAGGCCGTGGTCAAAGCATTTTTTTACCAGGGCCATGGTCTCGGTCGAGGCCGGGAGGGCATGGAGGGCACGACCCCGGAGTTGATCGACAACCCCCATGTCCCCACCACCTTCCTGGGAATGCAGATCCTTTGAGGCCTGGAGAACTGCCCTGCTTCGCCTTGATCGGCTGACACCTGCGCCACGCTCCGTTTCCAAGGTCGACAGGGAGAGCCCTTGCCTGCCGACCGTAGCGGCGAGGCGTACATTCCCGCCCCCCCGCGCAGGCGACTTTCCGCACTGCTCCGGCACTCCCTCACAGCGTATTCACCGGACCCATCCGTGGAGCATCCGGCGGAGGCCCGCAGTACCCTCCATCGCCTGGAAGGCCTGCAAACATTACCCCTTTTACCACCCCCATGGGCAGGGGCCAGATCGATTCACGGCAGATTCATGCTGCGATTGAATCACCATTATGTTATTAAGACAAGTAATGGATTGAAAGGACCACGCACCTTGCAAGGACGAAGGCCATGACCATGCCAGTGAAAGCCCAAGGGAAAAGAGCGTATGTCAGGATCACCAAGGGTGATATTGTCAAGCTCTGCGAAGTGCAGGAAATATCGGTCCAGGTGATCGTCAACGAGTCCACGCTGGCCGGCTCCATGGTCGATATCGGCGTGGGCGGGCTGGCAGTGGAACTGCCTGTTCCGCTGGATTTGGATCTCGCCCTTGCGGTCGAATTCACCCTCGGAGAACGGACCATTTCGTGCCGGGGAGTTGTTAAACAGGTCCGCGCCGTGACCGACCGATTTGTTCTTGGCATCATGTTCCTCAACCTGACCAAAGAAGATGCCACCTATATCGACGGCATCGTCCACATCCAACTGCTGTTGAGCCAGTTGAACGCCGGCCAGGACATCACCACCATGCAGCAGAAGGATGTTTCCTTCCTCTGCAAGGAACTCCATTTGATTTCCCAGGTTTTCCTGGCCGAACCCTACCAGCATTTCCTCAGCCGCCGCTGGTGGCAGGTCTGCCACTAGACGAGGCAGACCCCTGCCTGCCGCCGCAGTCACACTCCTTGCCCCCGCTGGACGATACTCTCCGTAGTACTCGGTAGTTGTCAGCACCAGCAGGAATCTTCGCCAATCCCGACTCCACACACGGCCGGCATCATGGTCCTGCTGAAATGTGGGCCAGCCGAGGAGAACTTGAGGCCGAATGGTCCCAATTCTTGGGGGACTCACGTCATGTTTCAACCCGACGCCCAGCACCACGCCGTTGGCAACATACACGTGGATGTCCTTATCTGCCCGGTTCAGTTCGCTCCTGCACGTCCAATCCTGATATGATAGTTTGAACTATCATTAATCTGCTATTTATTCACTATTGTGGGGGGCTGTTTCCTGGTTACTTTACCAGGCAAAGAGAAAGGAATTTCAAACACCAAAACAGACATGGGAGGACACCATGGGCGGATATGAATCGTTGGCTTGGATCAAGGACAAGAATGGCAAAGAATATGTTTGCCCGATTGACGTTCTCAAGGGGGATACTGGTGATCGTTCCGAACTGACCCCAGAAGAACAGCAAGCCTGTATGGATGTAAACCTGATTATTGGCACAGAGCGCTGGTAGCTTTGCAACAGTTTTATACAAACAATCTATAATATCGAATACATGGAGGATGTCATGGAATATTCAGAACGTGATCCCAAGGTCAACGCAGTCGGATACGAGAGTTTGGTTTGGGTACAAGATGACACCGGAACGGAGTTCAGTTGCACCCTCGATACCGCCAGAAACGGAGTACGCAGCATTCATGAGCTCAATGAGCACGAGCGCGCCAGTTGCATGAATGTCAACGCGATCGTCGGTGACGAGCGCTGGTAGCCGGCAGGATTCCCATCCAAGGCCTGGACTCTCAATGGGTCCGGGCCTTTTTCATGCCCTGTAACCACATCTGGGGCGATTCACTCTTGCGCCAGCTATCGGTTCCCTGTTTCTCTGAGCAATCAAGGCGACGGGAAAGCAATACAGCGGCAGAACCTACTGTGATGGAGGCCGGACCCATGGCAGAGCAGGAAATGTACAAGGTGATTGTCAATTCGCTGTCGGCACATGTGGCGGTGCTGGATGAGCACGGCGTGATTGTCGAGACCAACCGCGCCTGGCAGCAGTTCGCCCGCGAAAACGGCATGCTCGAGCCGGTGGATTGCGTCGGCCTCAACTATCTCTCAGCCTGTGATGCTGATGGCCGAGAGGGGAGCGACAGCCACCTGATCGGGCGTGCAATCCGCCAGGTGATCGCGGGAGAGATCAACGAATTTCTCATCCCTTACCCTTGCCACTCCCCCATGGAGCAGCGGTGGTACAACCTGCGGGT
>JBGSPP010000138.1:0-9728 GCA_041738515.1 Desulfobulbus sp. | reverse complement strand
TCAAGGATCAGTCGCTTCATGTTTTCACCTGCCAAGTGAGTTTTTCGGACAGGCGTATATTGATAAATTTTTACTGAAATTTCAATATATTGATTGTATATTTGGCCACTTTTTACTGATGGATTTTCACTGATTCAGGTTTATATAAATGCATCTATTATTTTTAATTAAATAAGCAATGCCTTCTGTGTCTTTTTTAATCCTAGCAGAATAAAAATCTATAGCGTCTGCAATTTCTAGGCAAGCAGGAATTGGTTGATTGGCAATTGGGGTTGATGCCAAGGAGATATCTACGTTAAAAATAATAATTATAAACAAAAAAAGGATATGCTTTAGTTGAAAAATTCCAAAATAGTGATTTTTTTCCATGAAGGTGTGTCGAAGAATTATGTTCTGAAGAAGTAGGTGCTTGTTATTTTTAGATCGTTCCCGAGCGATCAGGTACAGTCACAAATCGAGCAGGTAGCCCCTTCCGACCTCATAACCAAGTGACTCTGGAGCGTGGGAACCCCTCAGGGGCGACATGGGATTGATAACAGCTCACAGACTATCAACCTAAACGCCTAACCATCCTAAATCACCGCTCAAAATACGTATAGCCTCGCAGCCCGGCCTCGTAGGCCTCGACGATCTCCCGTCGTTCCTGGGCGCTGATCTTGCCGGCGCGCACCGCCTGCTCTGCGGTTTCGCGGAAGCGGACAAAGAGCCGCTTGGGGTCGTACTGGACATAGGACAGCACCTCGGCCACCGTGTCCCCCTCCTGCTCGCTGACGAATTCGTATTCACCGCCCGCCTGGATGCGGATGGTGACCACGTTGGTGTCGCCGAGCAGGTTATGCAGGTCGCCCAGGGTCTCCTGGTAGGCGCCGACGAGGAAGGCGCCGAGGATGTATTCCTCGTAGGGCCGCATCTCGTGCAGGGGCAGAAAGCGCTTTGTGCCGCGCTTGTCGATGAACTGGTCGATCTTGCCGTCGCAGTCGCAGGTGATGTCGGCCAAGATGCCCTTGCGGGTCGGTTCCTCGTCCAGGCGGTGGATGGGCATGATGGGGAACAGCTGGCCGATGGCCCAGCTGTCGGGCAGGCTCTGGAACACGCTGAAGTTACAGTAATAAAAATCAGACAGCACCCGGTCGAGGTCGACCAGCTCGGCGCTCGGGTTTTTCAGTTCCTTGGCCAGCCGGTTGATCTCGCTGATCGTGGTCCAGAACAGCTGCTCGGCCAGCGAGCGGTCGCGCAGGCTGATTTGGCCGGTGTGGAAGAGCCGCCGGGTCTCGTCACGGTAGAAGATGGCGTCGTTGAGCACCTCCTGGATGTTGCGGATGGTCAGGTCCCGGAGCGCCTGGTACATGTATTCGAGCTGGGACGGGCAGCCCTCGGGCAGCTGCTCCGGCAGCGGATCGGCGTGGAAGCGGGTGACGTCGAGGATATTGAAGAGCAGGATCGAGTAGTAGGCCACCAGCGCCCGGCCCGATTCGGTGACGATGATCGGGTGCGGGATCTGTTCGTCCTCCAGCGAGGTCATCACTGCCTCGATGATGTCGGTGCAGTACTCCTTGAGGGTATAGTTGCGGCTGGAGAGGAAGTTGGACTGGGAGCCGTCGTAATCCACGGCCAGGCCGCCGCCCAGATCGAGATACGTTACCTGGGCGCCCTCCTTGACCAGGCCGGCGTAGACGCGGCAGGCCTCGTTGACCGCGGAGCGGATCTCACGGATGTTGGAGATCTGCGAGCCGAGATGGTAGTGCACCAGTTTGAGACAGTCGAGCATGCCGGCGCTGGCCAGCAGGTCCACCGCCTGGATGATCTGGCTGGTGTTGAGGCCGAAGATGGATCGTTCGCCGCCGGATTCCGACCAGTGGCCGCCGGCCTGGGCCGAGAGCTTGATGCGGATGCCGAGGATGGGTTTGGCATTCAGCGCCTTGGAACGCTCGATAATCAGCGGCAACTCGTCGGGCATCTCCACCACCAGGATACAGGTGAAGCCGATCTTGGTGGCATGCAGGCCGAGGTCGATGAACTCCTCGTCCTTGTAGCCGTTGCAGATCAGCACCGCCTGCTTGTCACGCATCATGCCCATGGCGGCGATCAGCTCGGCCTTGGATCCCGCTTCCAGGCCGTGGTGGTAGCGGGAGCCGAACTGGGTGATTTTTTCCACCACCTGCTTCTGCTGGTTGACCTTGATCGGGTAGGCGCCCATGAAGGAGCCCTGGTAGCCCAGTTCCTCCATGGCAGCGCGGAAGGTCTCGTTGAGGCTGGTGATCTGGGAATCGAGGATGTTTTCAATGCGCAGCAGCACCGGCATGTCAAAGCCGCGTTCGCGGATGCCGTTGGCCACGGCGGCAATGCTCACCGCCCGGTCGGTGGCTCCGGGTGCAGGCATGACCATCATATCGCCGTTCTCGGCGATGAAGAAATAGCCCCCGCCCCATTCGGAAACCCCGTACAGGTCCGAGGACTTGGCGATGTTCCAGCGTTCCATGGTGGTATAGTTCAACCGAGTTCCTCCCTTAAAAAAAACAACTTCGTATATTGTACTCAATGCGCAAGCGGCGCGTCAAGGACGCCCGGGCTCCCTGACGGAAACCTAACACTGTGGCCGGGTTGGCCCCAACGGCCGTCTTCAGGTGAGCTGCCGGATGGCGCCGCCGTTGCCCCGTACCGGTCGATGCAGGGTGAGTTCCCGTCCTTCGGCGACCGCCTGTCGATATGCTTCCGGATGCATGCTGATGCCCTGGCTGCGCATGCGGCGCAGACGCGGGAATCGGCTGGCGACGAATTCCTCCAGACGCTGTTCGGCGGTCAGCACCGGCAGGCCGGCAGCGGCGGGCTGGGCTTTCCCCTGCACGAGTTTGCCGGTTGCGGCGCGGCTTGCGGCCAGGCCTCGCTCCAGGGTCTGGCGGAATCCGGCCAGCAGGCCGAGAAAATAACTCTGCCGGGCAGTGCGGCCGTTGCCGGCGAAGGCGCGCCGGTTTCTCTGCCACAGCACCTCCAGTCGATCCTCAAGGAAGTGATAGCAGTGCTCGGCAATGGCCGCGTCCTCCTCGCGCCCGAGCACTTCGATGGTTTTCAGCGACACATCGGCCAGCGGGTCGTAGAGCGAGGCGCAGATCACCCGCACCAAGAAGCAGGTTTCGAGAATGTTGCAGATTGCCTTGCGATGCACCGGCAAGGTCCGGCCGCCGGTGTTGATGGTTCGGTGGACCAGCCCCTCGCCCTCGGCCAGGGCGTCGAAGTCAAGCCGGTGGCGGGCCAGGAGTTCAGCCGCGCGCTGCACGGCCAGCGCGGCCTCGTGCTCATTGTCCGAGCCGCCCAGGGCCAGCAGCTTGCGCACCCGATCGATAATCTGCCGCCCCTGCCGAGTGATGCACGATCCCGCATCCAGCTCAGCCAGCCCTTCGGTGAGATCGGCTCCGGCGCGCTGAAAGGCGGCCTCCAGGCCGAGCCGATCGCAAGCCTGGCGGAAGAGCGGGCCGTGGTCGACATCCTGGCGGGAGTACAGTTCGCTGCAGATCTGGTGCGCCATCTCGTGCTTGAGTATCCGCAGGGTGACGCGCCAGGGATGGTTGCCGATCAGCGCCTCGCTCAGCCCGAGGATGCGGTCGGTGGCCGACCAGGAGCCCATTTGCCTGCGATCGCGGTTGATGCGCAGGATCGGCGGCGTCAGGCGAACGCCGTACTGGTAGCAGATGTCGTTATATTCCCGCGTCAGCTGGCAGAGCCAGGCGGTCTCCAGACGGCTTGCGAAATCGTTCATGGGCTTCAGGCAACGGCCTGCATCCGCCGCAGGGCCGCGATGCGGGCCAGGACCGGCGGATGGCCGTAGTGGAGGAGGACTTGCAGCGGGTGCGGGGTCAGGTTGGTCAGGTTGCCGACGCTGAGTTTCTTCAGCCCGCTGATCAGGGCCTCGGCATCGACGCCACTCTCGGCGACGAAGCGGTCGGCCTGGAACTCGTTGCGCCGGGAGACGGCGTTCATGCCGATAGCCAGGAGGGCAGTGATCGGCAGGGCGAGAAAGCCGAAGAACACCAGCGAGGCGTGGATGGACAGGTGCTCCATGCCAAAGGCGGCAAACAGACCTGGATTGTTGAGAAAAATGGAAAGGATGAAGAGCAGCAGACCGGTTTGGAGGATGCTTAAACCCATCATCGCCGGGATATGGCCGCGTTGGTAATGGCCCATCTCGTGGGCGAGCACGGCCACAATCTCGGTGGTGGTCAGCTGGTCCAACAGAGTGTCGAAGAAAACGATGCGGCGGAAGCGGCCGAACCCGGTGAAGAGAGCGTTGGCCCGAGTGGAGCGCTTGGAGCCATCCATGGTGGAAATACCCTGGATGGCGAAGCGCTGCGAGGCGGCATAGTCGGTGATGGCTTCTTTGAGAGGGCCGTCGGCCAGCGGCGTGAACCGGTTGAACAGCGGCAGGATAAGCACCGGGGCGAGGAACTGGAGAAGCAAGATGACCACGGTGACCACCAGCCAGCAGAGCAACCAGGCCTTGGACCCCAGCGTCCCGAACAGCCAGAGGATGGCGGCGAGCAGCGGCCCGCCGAGCAGGGCGGCCAGCAGCAATGCCTTGAGCCGGTCGAGAACAAAAGTGGCGACCGTGGTGGTGTTGAAGCCGTAGCGCTGCTCGAGGACAAAGGTGGCATACACGGAAAAGGGCAGGTTGACCGCGCCGGAGAGCAGGGCCAGCAGGGCGGTGAAGAGCAGGCCGGTGGGGATCGGCCCGAACCCGAACCCGCGGGCCGTCTGATCGACCAGGTTGAATCCGCCAGCGAGCAGGAAGGCCAGGGTCAGGACCAGGCCGATAGCCAACTGGACAAGGGCGAAACGGGTCTGCTCACGGGTGTAGTGTTGGGACCGGGCATAGGCTTCAGGGTCGTACAGGCCGGCAAATTCGGCCGGCAAGGCGGGGTCAAGGGCGCGCAGGTTGAGCAGCGAGGCCGCAAGACTGATCAGAAAGTCAAGGACGAGGACGCTCAGGATGAAGAGCAGGTATCCGTTCATGGGCAGGCGACGGGAGGAGATCAAGGCTTGGCCTTGTCGGGGTTCGGGCATGCAAAAATCCAGGTGCAATGCAATACAGGAGATTGCAGGGGCACGCAAGTCAATACATACCGTGGCGCCCTCCCGAGCGCCCCATCTCCCTGTTTTGCCATTTGACAGATGGGTTACCATCCCGTATAGAGAAGGAATGAATACCAATATGCAGCAGGTGCCAAATCAGCCCATGGAGCCGCCAAAGCCGCCATCGCGCCTTTCCGGCCTGCAGATTCTGGGCATTGTCGTCGCGGCCATGTTGGCAACCATGGCCGCCACCCTGTTCCTCGTCAAGGTCTGGCTGTTTCCAGCGCCCTTCAAGCCGGTGCAACTCAGCGCGGCAGAGGAACAGCGGCTGGAAACCAAACTCTCCAGGTTCGAGCAGATTGGCACAGGCCAGTCCGGCGCGGGCGAGCCAGGCCGGAACCCGGGCTTGCCAACCGATGCGCCGCTTGAGCCCGAGGCTTATTCCGAGGAAGGGGCCTCGCGGGAGATCAAGCTGACCGAACGGGAGATCAACGCCATGATCGCCAAGAACACCGACCTGGCTGACAAGGTGGTCATCGACCTGGCCAACGATCTGGTCAGCCTGAAGATGCTCATCCCGGTGGATCCGGACTTCCCCTTTATCGGCGGCAAGACCCTCAAGGTCCGGGCCGGGGCGGAATTGGCCTTTCGCCAGGGCCGGCCGGTGTTTATCCTGCGCGGCGTCTCGGTCATGGGCGTGCCGATCCCCAACGCCTGGATGGCCGGCTTGAAAAACATCGATCTGGTGGAGGTGTTCGGGGCGGAAAAGGGCTTCTGGCAAGGCTTCGCTGACGGTGTCGCCGCCATTCAGGTGCGGGAAGGCAACCTTCAGATCGTGCTGAAAGAATAACACTGGAAAGTCGCTGGCGGTCACGCGTTCAACGTTTCCGCAAAGAATAAAGAAAGCCCGATCGGCGCAAGGCCGACCGGGCTTTTTGTTTGCAGCGGTGTTCGAATCAGATCAGAAGGTGAAGCGAACTGCGCCAACTACGTTGTGGCTGTAGAGGTCAGTGACTTCGGTGCCTTCGATGTCCGCATCTTCAACACCCAGGAACTCGTAGCCAAGGTCAACGGCTACGTTCGGGGTGAAGGCGTAGGAAACGCCGGTGCCTGCCTTGTAGGCAAAGGTGGTGTCGTCGCCATCGGCGTTATAGATGCTGACGTCGGTGGTGCCCATGCCCAGGCCGCCCATTACATAGATGCCAAAGCCGTCCATGATCGGGAACTCATAGAAGCCGTTGACCATGTAGGTGGTGATGCGAACATCGCCGGAACCCAGGCTGGCAGACAAGTTGCCCAGTTTGATCTCGTCGATGTCCGTCTTCTGGGTGGCAACCTCGAACTCAGCGCGGAACTGGTTGAACACCATGCCCACGGCGCCGCCGAAGCCATAGCCGTCGCTGGTGTCGAGCTCAAAACCCTCGATCGCCGGATCGCTGGAGATGGCCCACTTGCCCAGAGCCTTGACATAGATCGGATAGGCCATACCAGCGGATTCCTGTGCCTTGACCGGAGCCGGGGTTGCCTTGGCCTGCTGGCAAGCACGCAGCATTTCGTCTTTCTGGCTCAACTGGGCCTGCAGGGCATCAATCCTGTCTTGGCAGTCATCGGCTTTTGCCTTCTTGCCGGGGCCGCCGGCCAGACAAACGCTTGCCGTCAGAACAAAGGCCGATACCGCCATGACGCTCAATACTTTTTTCATTGTTTTCTCCTTGGTTGTGCACTGTAGGTTGTAGGTGGGTATGATTACCCGGAACCGAATGATAGGAAAATATCGTTGCAGGAATAATCCCGCCAACTCTAGCTTGATATATAACGCTCTTTTAATTCTCTGGCAACGGCTTTAAGTGAAAAAATGTAAATTTTTGAACCCGGTAAAAAATTTTGAAAGAGAGCCTGCCAATCCCCTTCGCTACCAGCGGATTGCAGCCAATCGTTCAGACCTCCTCACACCGGTCTTTGCACTCGTCTCGTGCGATTACACCTGCACCCGGTGCCCCTCATCGGTTCTTTTTCCGCGCCTTTTTCGCTTCCTTGTTTTTGGCCCGGTTGGCCTTCTTCTTGTTATCAGCCCGCTTGATTTTGCCGCCACCCTTGGTCGATGCCCTCCAAGGTTCAGCTGATTTCGGCTGAAACTCGTCGAACCAGGCGATATAACCGTGGATGTCAGCCGGCATCCGGCGGGCCGCCCATTGCCGCAACGCTTCCTGCGAGTCCGCAGCCGTCAGGCCTGCCGCCCGGGCAATGTCATCTGGTCCGATGAAGCGTGCGTCAAAGAGGCCGTCGGCAATGGCCTGATCGAGAATGGCTTTGGAGTCGCCGGGATGGAGGTCGCAGAGCGTGGCCGCCACCATGCCCCAGAAGGTGGAGCCGGGTTCGGCCTCCTCGCCGGTGAACAGGCCTTGGAGAAAGGCAACCGCCTCGTCCCGGGCGATGGTGGCGTCGGCCACGGCAAAAGTCAGCGCTTCCACCGCTGCTCCGCGGACGAACTCATCGACCTGCCGGTTGCTGATCAGCCGTTTAATCTGTTCGACAGAGCCGTTACAGGTCCGGTGGAGCAGGGCGGGCAGGGTTTCGGTGCTCATGTCGCCCCAGAGCGGCTCCAGATGCTCCCCGGATATGGAAAAGGCCCGGATGATCGGCAGATGAGCGGCCGGCTCCTGGAAATGGGCCAGGAGCGAGGCGGCATAGGTGTGGCCATTGCGGTCTTCCAGCAGATAGCGGTAGGGGTTTTCGGCGACATCCTCCAGAATGGCGATCAGATGCGGCGTGAGCTGCTCCCGCAGGGTCAGCGCCTCTTCCATCTCCTCGCGCAGGTAGGTTGTGGTGACAAAGTCGAATCGGGCCAGCAGCCGCTCGATGTCCGGTGACAGATGCATTCGGGGATCCTCTTGATGATGAAGTGGCAAATGGGCAACGGCGGCAAGGTACCGGCTTTTGTTCGGCCAGTCAATGCAGGGCTCTGGGGAAGGCTGTCGGATCAGCGGGATGTGTACCGCAATCGGAGACCCTCGGGCGTGCCCACAGGCTGGAGGCCCAGCGGCAGGAGCAGATGAAAGAGCGGCCGGCCGAAGGCGAAGAGTTCGCGGTGCACGGTGAGGCCGAGGCTTGACTGCACCTGTTCGCGGAAGGCCAGGTCAGCGGCGACGGCCCGCTCGAGTTCGCCGATCAGGCGGGGACGAGTCGAGGCCTGTTGCAGGTGCAGGGCCACGGCGTGCAGATCAGGGCAGGGGTAGCGCTGCTCATGCTCGCGCATCAGCGGCACTAGGGGATCATCCGCGACAAGGCAGTTGAACCGGGTGAGCAGGTCGCGGCCGGCGAGCGCCAGCAAGGGTCCGGTGTCGGCGCAGTCAAGCAGGCCGCAGGCCATGGGCCGTCGGTCGTAGCGCAGGCAGCCGCTGGCTTTTTCGTCATAGAAGGCGCAGCACCAAGTGCCGTCCCGGCCCCGCAACTTGAGGAACTCGTTGCGCACCGTCTCGGGGCTGTCAGCAAGCGGCGCAATGGCCAGCTCGCCCCGGCGCACAGTCACCAGATCTTCCAGTTCAAGTGCGCCGTCGCGGATCAGTGCCAGATCCGGGCCATGCAGGGCGGGGCCGCCTTGGCGGCAGCAGTCGCCGCACCGACGGCACGCGGTCGTGGTCTCGCTCACGGAAGGAGGTCGAGATGGTCGCCCCGGCGCAGGGTGCCCGGGGTGATCACCTTGGCGAAAATGCCCTCGCGCGGCATGATGCAGTCGCCGACCTGCTTGAAGATGGCGCAGCCATGGTGGCATTTCTTACCGATCTGGGTCACCTCAAGTACCACCTCGCCGTTGCCTAGTCGTGTACCGATGGGCAGGTGCGCCAAATCGAGCCCCTCGGTGGTGATGTTCTCGGCAAAGGCTCCGGGTTCGAGTTCGAGCCCCTTGTTGCGCATGAAATCGATGGATTCCTCGGCCAGCAGGCTGACCTGGCGGTGCCAGTTGCCGGCGTGGGCGTCGCCGACCATGCCATGATCGACTCGCAGTTCCACCTGTTCCACCGGTTCCTTGTTGACGCCTTTTTCCCGGCTGATATTCAGTGAGATGATTGTTCCCATGGGTAAGATGAATGGCTTGAAATTGTTAAAGAGCGCAGAACATGACCACTATTCGGGCTGCGAGCAGCCGGCAGGTAAGGCCATCAGATCCGTGCTCAGGTAGCGCTCGCCGGTGTCGGGCAGGATGACCACGATCCGCTTGCCGGCAAATCCTGGCCGGGCGGCTATCCTGAGCGCCCCGGCCAGGGCTGCGCCGCAGGAGATGCCGCAGAGGATGCCCTCTCGCCGGGCGAGGGTCCTGGCCTGGAGAATGGCCTCCTCGTTGTCGATGGCGATGATCTCGTCAATCACCGACCGGTCGAGAATTTCGGGGACAAAGCCTGCGCCGATGCCCTGGATCTTGTGCGGGCCGGGCTTGCCGCCGGAGAGTACCGGCGAGGCCGCCGGTTCCACGGCCACCACATGCAGTCCCGGGAACTGCTCCTTGAGATAGCCGCCGGCCCCGGTGATGGTGCCGCCGGTGCCGACGCCGGCGACAAAGACGTCCAGCCGGCCCCCGGTCTGCTGCCAAATCTCAGGACCAGTGGTCCGCCGGTGCATGGCCGGGTTGGCCGGGTTGGCGAACTGGTTTGGCATGATGGCGCCCG
>JBGSPP010000135.1:0-5137 GCA_041738515.1 Desulfobulbus sp. | reverse complement strand
TCGACCGAACGGAGACCGGGGTCGCACCCGCGGATTCGGGCCAAGCCGATAGCGCGCCGGCCGCCGAGCAGGCTGCATCTCCTGCCGTTGAGGCGCAACCAGACCGTGAACAGCCCGCGACGAATCCAGATCGGAGCACCATGGAGGAGCAACCCGCTCCGGTTCAGCCCCCGCCGCAGGAACGATCTGCCGGTCAGGCCACCAGCGAAACCGTGCCGACCTCGCCCGCTATTGCACCCCAGCGACAACCGCGAGCCGATACAACAACGCCGGACACACCCTCGCGGATCATCCACCCGGGTGCGGGCGGCGAAGACGCACCACCACCGATCATTGAAGAGCGGATTCCGCCCGCAGCGGCCCCCGCCAACCCGGCGACTGCAGCCCAACCGGGGTCCGCGCCGGCACAACAGGGCAATCCGCCGATCGTCGAGGAACGCATTCCTCCCCCGGAGGCCGAGCCGGCAACACAGACGCCCCAGCCCCGGCCGCAACCCGCATACTGAGCAGAGACGCCCGCGCATGACCACGCTGTGCCGCGACCTGACCGACCACCCCGGTGGCCAGTCCATCGAACCAAGCCAACCACCCCGGGCCTTCCTGCCGTCCTACCCGGCAACGGCGGAATTACACCTGGACCTGCGCCCTCTGCTCCACCCGCTCTTGCAGCCGCTCACCCTGGGCATCTCCGAATTCACCTTTGCCAATCTCTACCTCTTCCGACACAAGCACCACTACCGCCTGACCGTGCTCGGGGACGGTGTCCTGGCCGTGCTCGGCCGGGAGCAGGAGCGGCCCTTCTTCCTCCTGCCCCTGGGCTTGCCCGCACCGGAGATGCTGGCCCGGCTGTTTGCCGACCAGGGAATGCTGAAGTGCGCCTCGGCCGACCAGGCTCGCCAGCTCACAGCCATGGGCTACCAGGCTGTTGAGGACCGGGACAACTTCGACTACCTCTATCGGCGGCAGGACCTGGCCGAGTTGGGGGGCCGCAACTATCACAAGAAACGCAACCTGGTCAAGGCCTTTGTCAGTTCGCATGAATACGAGGCCCGACCGCTCAGAGAGGAATTTCGCGGCGAGGCTCTGGCCGTGCTCGACGCCTGGATAGCAGGGGCCGGGCAGCCTGGAGATTACGAGGCAGCGCGCGAGGCCCTGAAACAGATGGAGCCTCTGCAGCTCTGCGGCGGCATCTACACCGTGGCGGGGCAGCCGGCGGCCTACGTGCTCGGCGAGGAACTGGCCGGCGGGTCCAGCTTTGTCATTCATTTCGAGAAGGCGGTTCCCGGGTACAAAGGGCTGTACCAGTTCATCAACCAGAGCTTTGCCGCTATCCTGCCCGAGGATTATGAGACCATCAACCGGGAACAGGACTTGGGCGACCCGGGCCTGCGTCAGGCCAAGCTCAGCTACAGGCCCACCGGCTTTGTTGAAAAATTCCGGGTGTATGCCAAGTGAATATCGCGGGGTGCAACCAGGACGGAGATTGGAGCCGGCGAGCTAATCATTTTCGCATGTAAAAAAATGATGCGCTCCCGCCGGGACAGATGCTATGAACGTTGCGCGCAAACGGTTTTAGACTGCACACACTCCTGGTAACTGTTCTCTTGCTCGTGAACGAGGAATTATGAAGACAATCATTGTTGGAGCTTTGCTGTGGATCATTGCAGCCACCCCGGCGCAGGCGCTGGACAGCAAGCTGGTGGCCAACGCCAAGAGAATCGCCACCGATCTGATGGAACTGCGGATCGTGCCCATGGAGGACAAACCCCAGCCCACGGCTTATGCCATCACTTTGAACGGCAATATGATCATGAAAACCGGGGGTGAAAAGAACAGCGACGATTTTCGTTTTCACGGGTTGCCCCTGCCCGAAGTCATCCTCCACCTGAGCAAGGGCGTACCGCCCTATGACGAGGTGTTCGTCATCCAGCAGCATGGATGGGGCAATGCCTGCGAAAACGGCGCGATCTGGTTTCTGGGGGTGAAGGCCGACGGCAGCCATGCAGTCTCCGAGGCAGCCGAGCGCTGCGGCGGACCGCCGCCCAGCTTCACCGTGACCCCGACCAGGGTGACCCTGACCCTTGCCGGCTATCAGCCCAAGAAGGGCAAGAAAGCCGTGACGGAAGAGGTGTGGGTCTATGCGGACGGCAAGTTTGGTCGCGCCAACAAGGGCAAGGGCAAAAAGAGATAGGCCCCAACTCTGGCGATCCGGGCACACCAACCAGAAAAAACTCTTGTTCGATTGTTTGCAACGGGTTCTGAACCCCGGCCTTCGCCGGGGTGACGCTCCTGCGGTGGACAGATGAAGGCTCCCGGCAGTCTTGGCGACGAAGGCCCGAGCCAGCAAGCCGCACCAACTTGAGGCCAACGTCCACCACCCCCCGGAACACCCATCCGCCCCGGCTCCACCATCCTTAGCTCAGCACAGGTCTGCCCATGCTTGACGCCGCCACCCTGACGTTCTTCGCCTCCGCCTCCATCCTGCTGGCATTGGCTCCCGGGCCGGACAACATCTTTGTCCTCACGGAGTCGGCCCTCAAGGGGCGGGTGATGGGCATTGTCATCACCCTGGGCCTCTGCACCGGCCTGATCGTCCACACCAGCGCCGTGGCCCTGGGCGTGGCCGCCGTGTTCCAGGCTTCGGCCCTGGCTTTCAACCTGCTCAAGTTCGCAGGCGCGGCCTATCTGCTCTACCTCGCCTGGGGCGCTTTCCGCGCCGGCGTAAGCGAGTTGAACGCCGAGGCCGGTCGCGAGACCAGCCTGTGGCGCTACTACCTGCGCGGCATCATCATGAACGTAACCAATCCCAAGGTCTCGATTTTCTTCCTCGCCTTCCTGCCCCAGTTCACCGACCCGGCCAAAGGCCACCTGCCCCTGCAGATCGGCCTTCTGGGGCTGGTGTTCATCGCGGCCACCCTGCTCGTGTTCGGCGGCTTCAGCTTGCTTGCCGCCGTCATCGGCGACTGGCTGCGTCGCTCAGCACGGGCGCAGCAGTTTCTCAACAAAACCGCCGCTGCCATCTTCGCCGCCCTGGCCGTCAAACTGGCCACAGCCACCAGATAAGCTCGAGCTACCGCCGTCCGTCCTTGTTGTAGATCTGCTCCCTCCGGGCTGCCAGCTCCTCGTCGGCCAGGTAGTCGTCGTACTGCAGCATCCGGTCAATCACTCCCTTGTGGCCGATCTCGATGATCCGGTTGGCCACGGTGGCCACGCATTCGTGGTCGTGTGAGGCAAAGAGCAGCACCTCGGGAAAGGCGATCAGGCCGTTGTTGAGCGAGGTGATCGATTCCAGGTCGAGATGGTTGGTCGGCTCATCCAGCAGCAGCACGTTGGCGCCGGCGAGCATCATCCGCGCCAGCAAACAGCGGACCCGCTCCCCGCCCGAAAGCACGCCGGTCTTTTTCAGCACCTCGTCGCCGGAAAAGAGCATCCGCCCAAGAAAGCCGCGCGAGAAATTCTCACCCTCGGACGGCGGAATAAACTGGCCAAACCACTCCAGGAGGGTCAGGTTGTCACTGAAAAATCTGCTGTTTTCCTTGGGAAAGTACGAGCTGGTGATGGTCTGGCCCCAGCGGAAGCTGCCCTCGTCCGGCTCCATCTCACCCATCAGGATCTGAAACAGAGTGGTCTTGGCCAGGCCGTTGGGGCCGACAAAGGCGATCTTCTCGCCCTTGGTGACCGAGAAACTGAGGCCTCGCAGCACCTGGACGCCGTCGATGGTTTTGCCGAGGTTATCCACTTCGAGAATGACGTTGCCGCAGGGCCGCTCCGGTTTAAAGGCGATCCACGGGTACTTGCGCGAGGAGACCGGCATATCCTCGATGGTGATCTTGTCCAGCAGTTTCTTGCGCGAGGTCGCCTGCTTGGCCTTGGAGGCGTTGGAGGAGAAGCGCTGAATGAATTCTTTCAGCTCGGCCACCTTGGCCGCGGACTTCTTGTTCTCGTTCTGCCGCTGCTGCAGGGCCAGCTGGCTGGCCTGGTACCAGAAGTCGTAGTTGCCGACATAGACCCGGATCTGGCCGTAGTCGATGTCCGCCATGTGGGTGCAGACCTGGTTGAGGAAATGGCGGTCATGCGAGACGATGATAACCGTGTTGGGAAAGCGGATGAGGAACTCCTCCAGCCAGGCGATGGACGTGACGTCCAGGTTGTTGGTCGGCTCGTCCAGCAGAAGGATGTCCGGGCTGCCGAACAGGGCCTGGGCCAGCAGCACCCGAACCTTGTCGCCGCCGTCCAGCTCTTTCATCCGCAGGCTGCCCATCTCCTCGGCAATGCCCAGGCCGCCAAGGAGCACGTAAGCCTCGGACTCCGACTCGTAGCCGTTCATCTCGCCGAACTCGACCTCCAGATCCCCAAGGCGCATGCCGTCGGCCTCGGTGAGCTCGGCCCGGGCATACAGTTCCTCGCGTTCGCGCATGATATCGTAGAGCCGCTTGTGGCCGCGAATGACCGTGTCGAGCACGGTGTGTTCGTCATAGGCGAACTGGTCCTGCTGCAGCACCGCGATCCGCTCCTTGGGGTCGATGGAGACCTCGCCTTTGTCCGGTTCCTTCTGGCCGGCGAGGATGCGGAGGAAGGTCGACTTGCCGGCGCCGTTGGCCCCGATCAGGCCGTAGCAGTTGCCGTGGGTGAACTTGATGTTGACGTCCTTGAAGATGACACGCTTGCCATAGGAAAGCGCGATGTTGGTGGCCTGCAGCATGGGGGGTGTCCTGTACGAAAAAGAAAGGGCCACGAATCATGCGTGACCTTACCGGAAGATGCCGGAGATGCCGTCTCTCTCACGGCGATGACAAGAGAGCCGCGAATCTACCCGAAAACGCGTCAAAATAGAAGCGGAAAAAGTCGGCGGGCCGTTTTGCCGCAAGGGTTGGCCAGAAAAAAAACGGGGCGGCCGCATGCACGGCCCGCCCCGCTCGATTCATGGCACGGGTTGGCGCGACAGAGGGAGTCCTTCGCCGCGATGGCCCACGCTTCAGTTGGCCATTTCGACCAGTTCGACGCGGCGGTTCTGGGCTTTGCCGTCATCCGTGCGGTTGCTGGACACCGGGCAGTAGGGTCCGACGCCGGCGGAGGTCAGACGGGCAGCGGCGATGCCCTTGCCGGTCAGGGCGGCGACCACGGCGGCGGCCCGGTC
>JBGSPP010000088.1:0-10453 GCA_041738515.1 Desulfobulbus sp. | reverse complement strand
GCCCCTGCCGCCGTGGCGGCGACGGGCACCCTGCCCGACATTGCCGAACAGATCAGCTCGAAAAGTGTCATGGTCATGGACGCAGCCACCGGCGAGGCGATCTTTGCCAAGGCGCCGGACGCCCCGCGCCAGCCGGCTTCGACCATCAAGATCGTCACCGGCATGATCGCGCTCAAATCGCTCGAGGAAGACGACGTCGTCCGCGTCAGCCCCAGGGCGGCGGGCATGCCCAGTTCCAAGGTCAACCTCGACCCCGGCCAGAGCTACAAGGTCGACGATCTCATCAATGCGGTGCTCCTGGCCTCGGCCAACGACGCCAGCGTCGCCCTCGCCGAAGGCATCGCCGGCAGCGAAGAACAGTTTGCCAACCTCATGACCATGAGCGCCCGCATGTGGGGCGCCAGCAACACCGTCTGCCGCACCGCCTCCGGCCTGACTGCCGAGGGCCAGCAATCCACTGCCCGCGACCTGGCCAACCTCTTCCGTTACGCCATGCGCCACGAGGACTTTGCCCGACGCATGCATGAACGAACCATCTCCACCTCCTACGGCAAGTCCCTGCGCAACCACAACAAGGCCCTCTGGCGGATCGACGGCGCCGACGGCGGCAAGACCGGCTACACCACTGCCGCCCGCCAGACCTATGTCGGCCAGTTCAGCCGGGACGGCCACACCATCGTGGTGGCCATCATGGGCAGCGAATCGATGTGGAACGACCTGGCCAAGCTGGTCAATTACGGCTTCGAGAAAAAACGGCGGGATCAACTGGCCCGCGGCACGAGCGAGACCTCAGGCACCCGGGACGGCAACGTCAGCGTCAACTGAGCTTCATTGACCATCTCGTTTTGCCCACAAAAAAAGGCCTGCTCTCGGGAGCAGGCCTTTTTTTGTGGGCAAGGGGCTGGGTTACGCGGCGAGCTGCTTTCTCACCATATCGAGCAGCACCTCCCGTTTGAACGGCTTTTCCAGGGTGGCGATATCGCCGAGATATCCGGCCATGTTCAGGTACCGTTCGGCCTTGATCGCGCCGCCGCCCGAAATGGCCATGATTTTCAGGTCAGGATAGTCCTTCAGCAACTCCATGATGAATTTCAGCCCGTCCTTCACCGGCATGATCATGTCGGTGATCACCAGGTCGAAGCGGGTCTGGCGGATCCTGGTGAGGCCCTCCTCGCCGTGTTCGGCGGTATGGACCTCATAGCCCTCGTCTTCCAGCATCTGGGCCAGCATGGTGCGCATCTGCGCTTCATCATCAACAACAAGTATGCGCTTCATGAGCTCCTCTCCCAACCCTTTAAAATGACTGTTCTAAGTCAGGGAGATTACAATTTCGCATCCAATGGTTCAACGTTTTTCCACGGACGGCCTCATTTTTCCTTCCGGCACAGGCGGCCAAAGCCGCCGGGAATGGTGCCGGAAGACCAGTATGCCCGCCCCTGCTTGAAATCAACAAACCAATAGCCGCCCGGGCTTCTGGTTGCATCGACAAAGACAAAAGGCTGCTCCTTGGAAAAACAGGGGTGGAGAAACTGATCCTTGGCCACTTTCTCCTGCTCCATGAGCGACAGGGCCTCGGCCATGGAAGGCAACCGCCAGTCGTCGAAACCGGCAAAGCGCTCCCGATTGATGCGGGCAATTTCCCGCGCCATGGAGCGGTGACTCATGATGTCGGTCCCTGCCCGCTGCCACATCAGACCGGTCGCCCGGTCGGTCACCGTCAGGCCATCGCCGTTGTCCACCAGGGCGCGGGCAAAGCGGCCGCCCGGGTTGCGGTCCTGATCAGGAAAATCGTATTTCCGCACCAGCGCGACCACATCCTCCTCGCTCAGTTCCGCATGCCCGCTGGGCAGGTCCACCCTCGCCGGCACGGCAATGGCCTCGGTTCGCCCCGGCAGACTGGTGGCCAAACTTTCCGTATCCAGTTCCAGTTCGACCGGCACGACCTTGGAATCATCCTCGGTTTCAATCACATGGGTGATCAGCCACTGCTTCAACTCCTCGTTGATCGGCAGAGTCCGCTCAAACAGAGCCACCTTGCCGTGGTTCTTGACGCATTGGGCGACCATCTCGGCCGGGGCGAGAATCTCGGCAACCACCCGGGCATGCTTGATGCCGCGCTCCATCAGGCACAGCTTGGGCGTATCATCCCAGGCATCGATGAAGAAGTAATAGATTCGCTCGTTCTTGCTCCGCACCCGCTCCTTGCCGCCCCAACTCTCGAAGGTACCAAAGGTGTGGTCAGGGGTCATCTCCCAGTCGATGTTGGGTATATTGGTATCCAGCAGTTTGGTGAACAGTCCCATAGGCGCCTCCGAAGCGGTTTGGAAAAAGTGGTGGATGGAGTATGATGACAATCCAGATTATGCTTATACTATATTGATCATCATTCCTGAGACAAGATGAAAAACACCTTTTCCACCCAGGCCGGCATGCCCATGCCCTTCGGCAGCACGATCACCGCCGAGGGCGTCAACTTCGCCCTGTTCTCACGCAATGCCACCGCCGTCACCCTGGTGGTCGCCGATATCGCGGCAGCAGGGGGCAAATGGCTCGAATTTCCTCTGGATCCCTGCCACAACAAGACCGGTGATGTCTGGCACATCCTGCTGGTGGACGCAACGCCAAGTCTGCGTTACGGATACCGGCTCGATGGCCCCCACGACCCGCTCGGCACGGGGCATATCTTCAACCCCGACCTGGTCCTGCTCGACCCATATGCCAAGGAGATCCATTCACCCGACTGGGGCCGGCCGCGCTCCTGCCTGGGCAGGGAGCCCTGTTGCCTGATCGACCGGCATCGATACGACTGGGAAGGCGACCGCCCTTTAAGTATTCCGTTGCGGGATTCGGTGATCTACGAGCTGCACGTCCGCGGCTTCACCCGCCATCCATCCGCTGGCGTCGTCCATCCGGGCACCTTTCGCGGCGTCACCGAGAAGATTCCCTATCTCAAGCGGCTGGGGGTCACCGCGGTGGAGTTGATGCCGGTGACCGAATTCAACGAGAACGAGACCACCTTCGTCAATCCGGAGACCGGAGAGCGCCTCAAGAACTTCTGGGGCTACAGCCCGCTCTCCTTCTTTGCCCCGAAAACCGGCTACAGCAGCAACCTCGATCATCCGCTCAAAGAATTCCGCGACATGGTCAAGGCCCTGCACCGGGCCGGCATCGAGGTCATCCTCGATATTGTCTACAACCACACCGCCGAGGGCGGCGGCGACGGTCCGACCACCAGCTTTCGCGGCATCGACAACACCATCTACTACCTGCTCGACCCCTGGACCCGGGCTTACCTCAATTTCTCCGGCTGCGGCAACACCTGCAACTGCAACCACCCCATTGTCCGCAACCTGATCATGAACGCCCTGCGCTGGTGGGTAGTGGACATGCATGTGGACGGGTTCCGTTTCGACCTGGCCTCGATTCTCGGCCGCGACATGCTGGGCAAGGTGCTCGCCAACCCGCCGGTGGTGGAGGCGATCGCCGAGGACCCGGTGCTGGCCAATACCAAGATCATCGCCGAGGCCTGGGACGCGGCCGGCCTGTACCAGGTGGGCAGCTTTTCTCCGCACCACCGCTGGGCAGAATGGAACGGCCGCTTCCGCGACGACGTCCGCGCCTTCCTCTGCGACCGGACAGGCACGATCCCTGCCCTGGCCACCCGCATCGCCGGCAGCTCCGACCTCTACCAGCGCCACAACCGCAGGCCCTGCAACTCGATCAACTTCATCACCAGCCATGACGGCTTCACCCTGGCCGACCTGGTCAGCTATGGTGAAAAGCACAATCTGGCCAATGGCGAGGCCAACCGCGACGGTGACAACAACAACCTGAGTTGGAACAGCGGCATCGAAGGCCCGACCCGCAACCGGGCGATCCTGACCCTGCGCTCCCGCCGCCTGCGCACCATGGCGGTGATTCTCCTGCTTTCCCAGGGCGTGCCTATGCTGGTGGCCGGCGACGAGTTCGGCCGCAGCCAGCGGGGCAACAATAATGCCTGGTGCCAGGACAACGACTTGAGTTGGATTGACTGGACGCTCGCCGAGAAGAACCGGCATCAGTTACGCTTTTTCCGCAAGCTGATCGGCTTGCGCCGAGCCCACCCCATCTTCCGGCGCGAAGACTTCTTTCAGACCAGCGACGCTGCGGCCGGCCCGGAAATCAGCTGGCAGGGGTTACAGGCAGGCGAGCCCGATTGGTCCGACGAGGGCTGGGCGCTGGCCTTTCTCCTCAACGGTGCGGCCCTGGGCGACCTGGAGGACGACGATTTCTTTGTCGCGCTCAACGGCAGCGCCGCGGCGCCGGCCGATTTTACCGTGCCGTCACCGTCGCGGAATCGGAGGTGGGTGCGCATCATCGACACCAGCCGCCCCGGGCCGCGTGACTTTGTTGACCCGGAGCGGGCCGATGCGGTAGAGTGCGGCTCCACTGTTTCCGTTTCCCCCATGGGCTGCGTGGTGCTGCAGTCCGTTGCCGCGAGGTGAGTGATGATCCGACTGCTGATGCTGGGCGATTCCCTGGTGGAATGGGGCGACTGGGAGCGTTTTCTGCCCGGGGTGGCGGTGATCAACCGGGGTATAGCCGGCGAGATGACCGGCGAGTTGGCGGTGCGCCTGGGCGAGGAGATCGAGGCCTGTACCGACCCGGACGCGGTGCTGATCGAGTCGGGCACCAACAACCTCCTGTTCGGCGACCAGTTCTTCCCCTTTATCCTGCAATCCATGGTGCCCCGCCTGCGCCAGGCCTATCCTGACCGACCGATCATCATCTGCTCGCTCATGCCAATGCCCATCGTCCCTGCTGCCGAGTTGGCGCAAGTCAACCTACGCCTGGCAGAGGTGGCGGCGACCATCGACAACTGCCATTTCCTCGACACGGTCGGGCCTTTTCACGAACGCTGCCTGCCCATCACCCACCCCGGCTTCCTCAACGACCAGGTGCATCTCAGCACCCGCGGCTACCAGGTATGGGCAGGGGAGATCGATCGCTGCCTGCGCCAACTGTTTCCCGACCGGCAGCCTAGTTGACAGATTCGGGAGCGGTTCTTATACAATCTGCTGTTGTCATTTCGCCGGTTGGCCTGCTCGATGCGGTTGTACTTGTCGGTGATTCAAGGGATCGTACCGGTTATCGTCCGGCCGCATTCCCGTACCCAAAGCCATTTTCCTGGAGCGTATCGTCATGTTATTCTTTCATAAAACCTTCCCAGCCGCTGTCCTTTCCCTCCTCCTGACCACGCCCGCGCTGGCCGCGGTCGAGTCGCAGCCGGCGCCCGGCAAGGAACCGGTCAAGGCCGAGACCGCCCTCGATGGTGTGGCCCTGCCGGGGACTATCGTCGAAACCATGAACACTGGCGGCTACACCTACCTCCTGCTTGACAGCGCCAAGGGCAAAATCTGGGCTGCCATTCCGGAAACCAAGCTCGAAGTCGGTGCGAAGGTCACCCTGGCACCGGGAATGACCATGCATGCCTTCCTCTCCAAGTCCCTCAACCGCACCTTTGACGCCATCGTCTTCTCGCCCGGCCTGGAACCGGGGACCGGACAGCCGGCTGCGGTCGCCAGGGCGCAGCCCGGGACTGGCAAGGACGCGGCAAACTTCTCAGAGGCCATGCAGGCGGAGCAGAAGGCGCCGGCTGGGGCTCAGGCGCCAGCGATGGAGCAATCCACCGGCAGCGCCGGGGCCATAGTTCCCTCGTCGGAAGTCAACGTGCACAAGGCCACGGGCGAGAACAGCCAGTCGGTGGGGGAATGCTTCGAGAAGGGCAAGGAACTGGATTCCAAGACCGTGCGGGTCCGGGGCAAGGTGATGAAGATTTCGCGCATGATCATGGGAAAGAACTGGCTCCACATCCAGGACGGTACCGGCAATCCGATGAAGAACCAGCATGATCTGGTAGTGACAACCGCTGAGGAGCCCAAGGAAGGCGAGGTGATCACCGTTCAGGGCGTGCTCAGGGCCAACCGCGATTTCGGCGCTGGCTACAAGTACGAGGTGATCATCGAAGACGCCAAGCTGGAGCGGTAAACGATCCCGCCATGACCGCAATCCGTATTCATCCTTCCGAAATCGGCTTTGATTTTGACGGCGTCATCGCCGACACGGTCGAGGCCTTTATCCGCATAGCCTGCGAGCAGTACGGCCACTGTGGCCTCCGACCGGAGGACATCACCCATTTCCTGGTGGAAGAGTGCCTGGAGATGGACGCCGCCACCGCCGACTCGATCTTTCTCCAGATCCTGCGCGATTCGGTGGGCTGCGGGGTCCGGCCCATGCCCGGCGCGGTTGAGGTGTTGAGCGACCTGTCGCTTAGGGCCGGGGTGACCATCATCACCGCCCGACCGGAGCCCGGAGCGGTGCACCTGTGGCTGGACGCCATGTTCCCGACCGAAGCCAGGTCGCGCATTCGCGTGGTGGCCATGGGCGATCATGACGACAAGGCCCGGCACATCAGGATGGCCGGGCTCTCCACCTTTATCGACGACCGGGCCGAGACCTGCCTGCAGTTGCGCGAGGCCGGCATCAATCCCATTGTCTTCCACCAGCCCTGGAACCGCGACCGGCACAGCCTGCCGCTGGTGCGGAACTGGGCGGAAATCCGCGCCCTCTGCCTCTAGGGCGCACCGGAGCCCTTGCCATGCAATGCCCCTCTTGCGGCGCCGCCATCCAAGTGTACCGCAACCCGACCCCCACCGTGGACATCATCATCGAGACCGAAGGCGGGATTGTGCTGATCGAGCGCAAGAACCCGCCCCACGGCTGGGCCCTGCCCGGCGGTTTTGTCGACTACGGCGAGAGCTTCGAGACGGCCGCCCGTCGAGAGGCCCTTGAGGAAACCGGGCTTGCGGTCATCCTGGTGATGCAGTTGCACACCTACTCCAACCCGGAGCGCGACGCCCGCCAGCACACCGCCTCGACGGTCTTCATCGCCACCGCCACTGGCCGGCCCCAGGCCCTGGACGACGCCAAAAACGCCGCCATCTTCAGCCAGGGTACTCTGCCGCAGCTCACCTTCGACCACGCGCACATTCTGCGCGACTACTTCTGCTTCAAACAGACCGGCCGGCTGCCGCAACTGGTGACCGGCTGAGAGAGAGGCGTTACTCTTTGACCGCCGGCTGCACCTGCAACTCGCCGATGGAGAGGGAGCCGCTCCTTGCGGGCGGCAATTCTGGGGAGGTTTCTTCAGCTGGGGCAGCCTCGTTCGTCTCCGGAACAGGCTGGGGTGATGACGACACCACCGGGCGGATGACGATCCGGCCGGCCGGCTGGCCGATAGCTGTTGGCGCCGCTTGGGGAGGCGCCTGGTCGCGCCGCAAGACGTAGGCCAGCAGACCGACAAGCACCAGCAGACCGACAAAGAGCACTGCCGCCTGCCTGCGGGACAACCGCATCGACCGGCCCATGCGGGCGGGCGGGCGGACCGCCAGTGGTATTTTTTCCATTCCGGCGAGGTCCGACGGCGGAGGCGCGACTGCGGATGAACCTCTGTGCACCGCGCCGTTCGTCACCCTGGTCAGCGCCGCCTCGGCCCCGTCGATCCGCTGTCGTTCCGCCGCCAGATCCGGCACATCGATGGCGATCCGCTCGATCTCCCGGTAGACCTTGGCGGCCAGTTGCAGCTTGCCCGCCGCAGCATAAGCGATCGCCTGCTTGCGCAACTTGTCCACCTGGGCCATGACCCGGGCCAACTCTCCCTCCAGGGCGTTCTTTTCCATTGCCCCCAATTCGCTGCCCAGTTGGCGGCAGAGAAACCGGGCCTCGAAGATCCGCTTTTCCCTGATTCTGGCCCGGATGAGAGCCGAGGGGTTATCGATGCGGAATTCGGGTTCGCGGGAACGGACGGGCATCGGCGCTACCAAGGGGTGAGCGGTCAGGGGTTGCCGCAGCCACGGCCGAACCGAGCGGCATGCCGGTCAAACCGGAACGGGCCGGGCCGTGCGCTGGCAGCAGGTCAAAAAAGAAACTTCAGTACGGCATAGGCGGCAAGCCCCGCGCCCGCGGAGCCGTAGAGCAGCAGTCAGGGCAGACAGTCGCCGCCGGTTTTCCGGTTCAGGGCCACGAACGCGGCGATGCCTGCCAGGGCGGCCACACCGATGAATAATAGTTCCCTCATCCTCACCTCCGTGCAAGCACCGCTTACCCCCTTATTTTGGCGTCTTTTTTCTTGCGCAACCGGATCGCCTTGGGGGTGATTTCCACCAGTTCATCGTCGTTGATATAGCTTATACAGTCTTCCAGGCTCATGTCAATGGGCGGCGTCAGGATCACCGCCTCGTCCGAGCCCGAGGCCCGCATGTTGGTCAGCTTCTTGCCCTTGGCCGGGTTGACGATCAGGTCGGCCGGCCGGCAGTGCTCGCCGATGATCATGCCGGGATAGACGTCCACGCCTGCTCCGAGGAAGAGCTTGCCCCGATCCTGCAGGTTGAACAGGGCGTAGGCCACGGTGGTGCAGGGCTCCTTGACGAGCATCGCGCCGTTAATGCGGTTCTGGATCTCGCCGGCATGGGGGCCCCACTCGGCGAAGATGTAGTTCATCACCCCCATGCCGCGGGTGTCGGTCATGAAGGTGGAGCGGTAGCCGAGCAGGCCGCGGGTCGGCACCTTGAACTTCATCCGGGTCATCTCCCGCTCGACCTGCATGTCGAGCAGCACACCCTTGAGCTTGCCCAGTTTTTCGATGACCACGCCCTGGTACTGCTCGTCCACATCCACGGACAGTTCCTCGTAGGGCTCCATAGTCTGGCCGTCGATCTCGCGCATGATGACGTGCGGCCGGGTCACCTGGAACTCGTAGCCCTCGCGCCGCATCTTCTCGATGAGGATGGAGAGGTGCAGTTCGCCGCGACCGGCCACCCGGAACCCGACCGCATCGGTGAGCGGTTCGACCTGGAGGGCTACGTCGCCGAGTGTCTCCCGAGACAGACGCTCCTCGATGTGACGCGAGGTGACAAATTTGCCGTCCTGGCCGGCAAAGGGCGAGTCGTTGGGGATGAAGTTCATGGAGATGGTCGGCGGGTCGATCTCGATCAGCGGCAGGGGCCGCGGGTCATTCGGATCGGTGAAGGTGACGCCGACGGTGACGTCCTCCATACCTGCCACTGCAACGATGTCACCGGTAGAGGCACTCTCCGTCGGCACCTTCTGGTCGCCGGCAAAGGCGAAGATCTTGTTGATCCGCACCGGGCTGATCGAACCGTCGCGGCGGGCCACTACCAGGTTGGTGCGCAGGTCCAGACGGCCGTTGACCAACTTGCCGATGCCCAACCGGCCCATGTAGGGGGAGTAGTCGATGGTGTTGATCTGCAGTTGCAGCGGTGCATCCGGGCTGCCCGAAGGCGGAGGCACATGGGTGACGATCATGTCGGAGATGGCGCGCATGCCGGTCTCCGGCGTCACCGGTTCATCCAGGCTATTCATCGCGTAGCCGGACTTGGCCGAGGCGTAGGCCACCGGAAAATCGAGGGTACTGTCGGGCGCACCCAGGCGGACCAACAGGTCGAACACCTGATCCACCGCCCAGTCGCAGCGGGCGGCGGGCTTGTCTATCTTGTTGATCACCACCAGGATGGGCAGGCCGGCGGCCAGGGCTTTCTTGACTACGAAAAAGGTCTGCGGCATCGGCCCTTCCTGGGCGTCGACCAGCAGGACCGCGCCGTCGGCCATGCGCAGCACCCGCTCCACCTGGCCGCCAAAGTCGGCGTGGCCGGGGGTGTCGATGATGTTGATGCAATAGTCGCCGTGCAGGTAGGACCCGTTCTTGGAGGCGATGGTGATACCCCGCTCGCGCTCGAGGTCCATGGAATCCATCAGCCGATCGGCCACCTGCTGGTTGTCGCGGAACATGCCGCTCTGGCGGAAAAGCTGATCGACCAAGGTGGTCTTGCCATGATCGACGTGGGCGATAATGGCGACGTTGCGAATATACTGCTGCTCCATGCTGCTCCTGCCCCGATCTGGGGCCTTGTTGCGTGGTTGAAAAAAAGAAACCGGGGAAAACCCCGGAGAATCTGGGCGATGGGGATGCACACCGAAAGGGAACCTGAGCGGCGCCATGCGGACCAGCCGCCGGCTACCGTTCATACAAATGAAAAAAAAATGGTATATTTACCGGAAGAAGAACAAAAAGACAAGGAGATTGCGCAGGGATCCCGTTACCAGGCTGAAAAAAATGCGCGCCGGGCCGCGGCCGAGCGCTGCAGCACCGGGATGCGGGCGTCGACATAATCGATGACCCGGGCCCGCTTGCCCTCTGCCGGCCGCATGATCCGGCCCACCACCTGCAGCAGCCGCCCCTCGAACTTGATCGGCGTCGCCAGCACCAGGGTGTTGAGCCCGGGGCAGTCGAAACCCTCGCCGATCAGCTGCAGGGTGGAGACCAGCACCGGCACGCGGCCGGCCCGCACCTCCTCGACAATGCGGCCGCGGCTCTCCGGCGGCGACTGGCCGGTGA
>JBGSPP010000118.1:0-9293 GCA_041738515.1 Desulfobulbus sp. | reverse complement strand
GACCGGGGCCACGCCGACGAGGATTTCCTCCAGGATCTGCTCGCCGCCTACCGAGAGCAGATCGAGATCCTGCGCGAGCAGTTGGAGGACATGCGGGCGCAGCTGGCCCGCCGGGACCGGCAGATCGACGACCTGATGCGGCTGATGGTTGGTCTGCAGCTGGAGTACAAGCCGCTGGTCGGGGGAACGCCGGTCCAGGTCGGGGTGGCGGGTGACAGGGTTGAGACGGCGGAATCGGACATGGCCGAGGCGGGCGACATCCCGGACGTGTACGAACCGCCGGTGGTCATTGAATTGGGGCCGTCTCCAAACCGCGAACCCGGGCCGGCGCAACCTGGGAAGAAGATCTTCCGCCGGGAGCAGCTGGCCGCCTCCATCCGCCAGCTGCGAAAGAAGGGCAAGGGCTGGGAGGAAATAGCGCTCGGCCTGAACCGGATCGGAGCCGCCACCCTCTCCGGCCGGCCGGCATGGACCGCCCCCGAAGTCATGGCCCTGCTGCCGCCCCTGGTGCCCACCGACGCCGATCAGATAGAAGAGGCTCCGGAAATTTGAACAAAAGCCGTAAAGTGAGGTCGGTATAGGCGCTACCCCGGCTTATACCGGCAAGCTCCGCCTGACGCTTGATGGGCAGCGGATATCAACGGTCGATCATCGTTTTGCGCTCAGCAACCCCGCCTTGATGAGCGCGCCCTCTAAAAAATCGTTCTCCAACGCCAGCTGCCCGATCTTGGCGTGCATGGCCTTGACGTCAACCAGCTGCTCGCTCGAGCCGGTCTTGCCGAACACCTCGGCGGCCCGCTCGCCCAGTTGCCTCTTCCAGGTGGTGATCTGGTTGGGATGAATCTCAAACTGCTGTGACAACTCACCCAGCTCTTCTCGCCAGCCAAAGCCGCCGAGGCCACCTTGGCCTTGAAATCCGCCGTGTAACTCTTCCGTGTCTTTTTGGTCATGTTCTGCCCCTTGCTTGGCCAATGCAAAGGCCTCTTAGTAGCAGATTCTCCACTTTACGGCTTGTTCATATTTCCGGAGCCACTTCTGTGACGGTTCCGACCTTCACTTGGGCCTCGCCGTAGGGCAGGTAGGCGGCGCTCCAGACCACGGTTCCATCGGGCTTCACCAGTTGCTGCGGGGTGCCCAGGTGGTCGTTCAGGTAATAATACAGCCCCGGATTGGTCTGGTACTCGCGCAGGGCCAGGGATTCGCCGTCCAGGTACAGGTAGTCGCGCAGGGGCGTGCCGTCGGCCAGGGTCTCGGCGATCAGCAGGCTGTCCAGATCGTAGTGGTACAGGATGGTTTGGCCGCCGACGGTCTTGCTGATCCGCCGGTTCTGGCTGTCGTAGCTGTAGCTGGCCACTACCGTGCCGTCCTGCTCGACCCGGACCAATCGGTTGAGCCCATCCCAGACAAAGGTGCGGCTGCCGTCGGAGACCAGGTTGCCGTTGGCATCATAGCTCCAGCTGCTCGCGCTCGCACCGGAAATCCCGCTGATCTGGTTGTTTGCCGGATTGATGGTCGCGGTCTCGGCGACCCCGGTGGTCGTGGGTGTGGGCAGACCGGTGATGCCGGTGACCTGGCCGGCCGCGTCGCGGGTGTAGTTGTACTCCAGTGTTCCGGCCTGGATGCGGCTGAGCTGGTAGCGCTGATCAAAGGTTTTGGCCAGATTGAGCGTGCCCAACTGGGCCGAGCGCATTGGGCCAAAGGGCAGATGGGTGATGCCGGAGGCCAGGGGCGCGCCGTCCCATTGCAGGCCGCTGATCCGGCCGGCGGCGTCCTGGCTGTAGCGCAGCACCCGGCCGCTGGGGTAGGTGATGGCGGACAAATCGCCGGTGGCGGCATCGTAGTTGTAGCCAACGTTGGCGGTGGTGCTGCCTATGGTGCGGGTTTCGCCAATCAACTGGCCTAGGCTGTTGTAGCTGAAGCCGCGGTTGCTGGTCTCTTCCTGCACCGAGGCCAGCCTGCCGGGCACATCAGCATCATAGGTGAAGACGATGTCGCGGGCCGCGCCGGGCACGCTCTGGCGGAGGTGGCGGTTCAGGGCGTCGTAGGCAAAGGTGGTTGTGCGGTTGCCGGCGTCGGTCCTGCTGACCAGGTTGCCGGCCGGATCATAGCTCATCCGGGTTGTGCCCGCGTCCGGCGAGGTGACGCTGAGCCGGTTGCCCAGGTCGTCGTACGTAAATCTGGTGACATGGCCCCGCGCGTCGGTGACGCTGACGGGGTTGTCCTGGCTGTCGTAAGTGTAGCTGGCCAGGGCGGTCCCGGCCTCGGTCACGCCCTGCAGCCGGCGCAGGGCGTCATGGGTGAAGTCGGTCCGCATGCCGGTGGGGTCGATGGTCTGCACCAGGTTGCGCACCGCGTCATGGGTCGAGGTCTCCTGGGCGTCTCCGGCCCAGGCGCGGCTGATCAGGTTGCCGGCGGCGTCGTAGGCCAGGCCCAGGGTGTGGGTCAGGTTACCTTCTGGATTGCGGACCTCCTCGCCGGTGCGCTGGCCCTTGGCATCGTAGCTGTAGCTGATCCGGTTGCCCAGGCCGTCGGTGATCGAGGCAACCCGGTCGCCACTGTAGGCATAGGCGAGGCTGCGGCCGCCGGGCAGGGTGACGCACAGCAGACGGCCGGCGTCGTCATGGCTGTAGCTGGTGGTGAGACCACCGGTGGTGCGGGTAAGCACATCGCCACGGAACGTGTAGGTCAAGGTGGTTACCAGGCCGTCCGAGCCAGTGATCCGGCCCGGCCTGCCCTGCGGGGTGTAGTCGCTGCAGGTGGTGGCGTGGCCGAGCGCGTTGGTCACGGTGCGGAGCTGGCCGCGATTGCTGCCCTCGGCCGGATCGTTGGGATAATAGGCGAGCGTGGTGATGTCGTTCACATCGGTGCGCGGCCCGTCGATGGCAATGATCTGCCCCAGCTCGTTATAGCTGAAGCTGGTCGTGGCCGAGACGGCGGTTGCGCCGGCAAAGCCCGAGACCGTGCGGGTGAGCAGGTTGCCCCTGGCGTCGTAGGTGTGGCTGGTGACCTGGTTCTTGCCGGGGCTGCCCACCGAGGGACGGGTGATGGCGGCTGCCTGGTTCTGGGCGGTGTAGGTGGTGGTCGTGGTGCGGGCCAGGGCCGTGCCCGAGGCCTCGGTCTCGGTTAGGCGATTGCCCCTGGCGTCGTGGGTGAAGGTGGTGACGACGCCCTTGGCGTCGGTCATGGACGTGACCTGCTGCCGCGCGTCGTAGACATAGGATGCGCCGCTGTCCGAACCGCACGAGGCGCAACCCGGCCCGGTGAAGGATTTGATCCGGGCCACGCCGTCTTGCACCGCCAGCTGGTAGGTGGTGGCCGTGCCCAGGGCGTCGGTGACGACCCGTTTGTAGCCTGGCAGGTACTCGATGGCAACGGCGTCGGACCCGTTGACCAGGGACGAGGAGACAACCCGGTCATTTGTGCCGTAGCCGATGGTTTGGGTGCGCGTCCCGGTTTCGTCGATGATCCCGGTGAGGTTGTGGGGATCGGCCGGGTCTTGGTAAAGATAGCGCACAATCTTGCCGTCGGGACGGGTCACCGCGACCAGGTTATTCTCGTGGTCGTAGTCGTAGCGGAAGAGGCCAAGCGGGGTGGTCAGGGCGTCGAGCAGGTTATTGGCGTTGTACTGGAGCGTGAGGACATGGCCGAAGTTGTCCGCGATCGTGCGCGGCAGGGCGTTTTCGTAGGTGATGGTCAGGCTGTTGTTGCTCCGGTCTCGCTTTTCCAGGAGTTGCCCGTTGGCATCAAAGAGCCGCACGGAGGTGTCGGCTTCGGTCAGGGTGTAGCCAGTCGCGGTCTTGGTCAAGACCAGCTTGCGGCCGGTCTGGTTGCTCCAGACGTCCGTGCCGGCGGAAGGCAGGCGGATGATGTGGCCGTCGGCGCGTTTGCAGACTGCCACGGTACCCTCGAAGCTGATGCGGTCACCCAGCGAGAAGGTCCAGCCGTGGCCGAGGATGGAGATATCAGTGCTCTGGCTGTTGTAGCTGCGCGTGAAGCGGAGGTGCGAGTCCGGCCCGGCCAGGGCGACGTCGTGGTGCTGGAGGAACTTGTTGCCGGTGGAAAAACTGACGCCATGTCTGGGCAGCGAGGGAATGCTGGACGCCTCGGCCGGGGCGGCAAGGGCAAGCGCAAACAGAACGACCAGGGAGAAGGGGCAAGTGAGCCGTTTCATAGTGATCCTTGCGAAAGGGAGGGGCGCCATGGCTATTTGTTGCAGCAGGAACTGACGTCGGGCGCCGGTTCCGGGCACCCCTGATCCGGGATAAGGTCTTCCACAAAGAAAGACTTTTCATCCGAAGCGCTGGAACCGCCGCCACTGGCCGTGAGTTTGACGGTGTAGGATTGACCGGGGGGCAAGGTATAGAGGTTTCCGGTTATTTCCTTGTAACTGAACGAGCAGGTCTCCATGGTGCACGACTTCGAGCCAACATATCCTCCGTTGATATACGCAGTCATCGAGCCCTTGGTGGTGCTTGTGGTTGGTTTGAATTGGGCTTTGCCAATGATGTCGAATGGCGTTCGTACATTGCCAGCGGGAGCCGTGACGCTCACTGTTGGAGTTTTATTGACGGAAAACGAGCCAGTGGCCGTTGCCGAGGTTCCACCACCGTACGCCGTCATGGTGATGGTGTACGGTCCACCGTGGTTCATGTCGTAGAGTTTGCTGGTTAATTCCTTGTAGCTATAGGAGCAGATTTCGGTGGAACAGCTCTTGTCTCCAATAAAAGATCCATTTACATATCCGCGAATGAACCCTTTTGTGGCGTTGAGGGTCGGTTTGAATGTGGCCGTGCCGGTAATATCGAAAGGTCCCGTAACCGTCCCGCTTGGACCAGTGACCGTTATTGAGGGCGTGTTGTCAAAATTAGTGGAAGTACCTGCCGAGGAATTGCCTTTGCAATCTGACGCTGTCGCGGAATAGCTGTGGGGGCCGTGCAGGCTGCCGCGGTCCAGCGTTGCCGTGCAGGTGGCCGAGCCGCTACCGCCTCTACTGCAAACGAGACCACCATTAAGATAAGCGGCAATGCTCCCGTTGCTGGTCGAGGAGCAGTTTTTGCCATTGGCGTCGCAATAGGTGCAAGTGTCGAAGGTGCCGGTCGCGGTCACCAGGACGCCGCCATTGCCCTGGTCCACCGCGGTTATAGTCGCTGAAGCCGCCAGGCCCGAGACGGTAAAAAACAGTGGTGCCAGCAGGCCACATAATACGCTGCGCACGAGCCGCAGCCATTGTCCATCACCCATTCCTCTCTCCTTGCGCGGGTCAGCGGCGTCCGCGCCTCGGCTCATGGCTGCACCTTTAGCACTTGCCAGCGTTCGGTATTGTTCATGGCCCGAAGCGACACCACTACCTCAACCGGGCCATCCAGTTTCACCTTGTTCTTTCGCAGTCCCTGCACGATCTCGTCTCGCGTGACCGGGATCGTGGCCGCTTCGCTTCGTTTGGACAGCACCAGGCCTTGATCGTAGAATATCTCCACGCTCCCTGAGAACCCCTCCGGGGCCTTGAGAAACACAGCCCGCGCCTCCTGGAATGCGCCGTGTTTATCCTGTTTGATTTCCAGTTCGGGTGTGGTCTGGACGACAAGGGAGCCGCGCAGGGTGGTCGCGTTGCCGTTGACAGCCGTCGCCTTCAAGGTCAGCAGATGCGTGCCCGTGGCCAAGTGGGTGGTGGCAATGGCTTTGCCGACAAGGTGGGCGAGGGTTGTCTTCTGGCTGGCCTGCTCCTTCTTGATCTTGGTTGTCGCCACGGGACGTTCGTCGAGCAGTAGATCGACAAAACCGGAGAGGCCTTCGGCTGCCCCAAGGAAGTCTACCGTGACCTCGCCGTCGAGTTCACCGCTCTTGTTCACGGCCAACTCGCCCAGGCTGACGGCGGGCGCACCGTCAAAGATGAAGTCGATCTCGCCCGTATGGGCTTTCCCCGAAGGGGCTCGCAGCTCGCAGCGGAGCGAGTGCTTGCCGCTGTGCAGGGCCGTGATTGACACCTCGCGGACCACGTTCAGCTTGAAGCCTTTGTAGGGCGCGCCCTCGAGCATCGCATCATCAAGGTACAGCATGTAGTCGCCCCCGGCCTGCTCGGCAGGCAGGATCTTGTCCCCCATTTCCGGCGTTTCCGCAAAGTTGATGGACAGTTGCAGGCCATCCGCCGCTTCTCGGAGTTCCAGCCGCAACGGCGAGTTTTTTGTCGCGCCTTCCTTCGCGGGTTGAACTGTCAGCACCTTGCGGGGAAAGGTCATGGCGGGTTGCGTCCACACCGCGAGCATGACGAGGCAAGCAATGAGCATCCTGATGGGCGAGGTGGTCATGGTCTGGAACAATCCTTGGCAGAGCCGGTGCATCACTTGGTTTTGATCCCATCCACCCTGCCGCTGCCCCTGATGAGGAAGCCTAGCACGGCCTGGAGTTCGTTGTCCGGTTGTGCGTCTTTCAAATCCTGCTCTAGGTTGCGGGTCAGGGTATGCCAGGCGCCGTCCCTTGTTGTGCCCCCCAGGCCATGATGGACATAGGTTTCACTTCCCAGATTGTTTGACGCGATAGGGGTATAGTAGAGGTAGCGGAAGCCGTTCTTGGTCTGCACGGCGATATACACGGTGAAGGGCTCGTTATACTTCATGCTCCACAACAGGGTTTTGAAGTTGGCGTCGTTCCAGTAGGATCCATTGGCATCGCGCAGCCTGTACCCATTGTTCGAACCGCTGCCAGTGAACTCGATCACCTGGCTGGCCCGGTCGTTGTCATAGACGTTGGCGATGGCTGCTCCGGCCGGGTCGTTATCGTAGATGTCCCAACCAGCGGTATCGCCGTTCTCGGCATCCTCGTACATGATCAAGTTGGGTACGGACGAGGCGATCGCCGGGTCTGTCGCCTGCCTGCGTTCCACTCCGTCGGTGAAACCGTCGTTGTCGGCATCGGGATCGAGCAGATTGATCGACCCGTCGCCGTCGGGATCGGCGTTCCAGTGCGCGCCCCAGAACTCAAGTTCAGCCTTGTCGTCCATGCCGTCGGCATCGGTGTCGGCGTCGTAGGGATTGGTCCCGTACGTACCGATCTCCAGCACGTCGTTCAGGCTGTCGCCGTCGGTGTCCAGATCGGTGGGCAGCCCGCTCCTGGTGGCAATGTCATCCACCCTGCCGCTGCCCCGGATGAGGAAGTCCAACACCGAAATCAGTTCGTTTTCCGGCTGCGCCTGCTTCAGATCATAGACCAGGTCACGGTCAATGGTCTGCCAATGGCCGTTGCGGGCCTGGGCGCCCAGGCCGTGATGAATATAGACGTCGTTGCCCAATCGGCTCGTGTTCTCGGGCGTGTAATAGAGATAGCGGAAGCCGTTTGTGGTCTGCACGGCGATATACACCGTAAAGGACTCGCTGTATCGCAAGCTCCACGACAGTGTTTTGAAGGTGGCGTCGTTCCAGTACACGCCGCTTGCATTGCGCAGCCTGTACCCGTTGTTCGAACCGCTGCCGGTGAACTCGATCACCCGGCTGGCCCGGTCGTTGTCGTAGACGTTGGCAATGGTTGATCCGGCCGGGTCGTTGTCGTAGATGTCCCAATCCAGGGTGTCGCCGTCCTCGGCGTTTTCATACACGCGCGAGGCGGCTGGGCTGGAGGCGGAGGTAAGGCGGTTGCCGGTGTCGTCGTAGCTGTAGTGCTCGCTGGTCCCGTCGTCATAGGTGGCGGAGGCCAGCCGGTGGTGGGCGTCGTAGGTGTAAGTGACGGAGGCGTAGGCCGCCGAGGCAAGAACAGCGGCGAGAACGAACGACAGGAAGGCGGTTGCGAACGGGAGTGCGGGGCGCGTGGGGAGGGCAGGAATCGACATGAACGCATTTACCTCATTGGTTCAGCGGGAAGTCCGGCAGAGGAGAAGATGCAAAGCGATGCTGGATGTCCTGATAAGGCCTAAAGGAAAAACAGCCCGAAATCAAGAGAAAAAATGAGCACATGTATCTGAGATTAAACGATAATTCTTGGTATCCATTGGCGCGCAATGGATACCGGGCCGGGGCTGGTCCTGGAAAAAATGAACGATGGCACAAACAGGGCCGGAGCGCACAACGGCTCGTGGATATCGTATCGTTCGTTGGGCCGGGGTGGCCAGTTTTGCGAGAACCGACATCAAGGTGGCCTCGCGCTGGGCAGTAAGTCTTTGGCCACGAATCGTCACTATTGAGCAATGCAGCCTAGGTTCAGGGCCTTGGCGCTCGTTCCGCGCCACCCCACGCATAGAACGCATCCCCGCGCAAGCGGCCGGTTATTCGTCGTTGCCGCGCCATTCGCGGCTTGACTTCACCGGTGGCGACGGGTAGATTAGCGCCCACATTGCTTCAGGTGTCCGTATCAACGGATGAAAAGGGAATCCGGTTTGATGCCGGAACGGGCCCGCCGCTGTACCCGGGGACAAATCCCGCACAAACGCCACTGTTTCCTCCGTGAAATGGGAAGGCGCGGGAGGAGGATGAGCCGGAAGTCAGAAGACCTGCCTGAGCACATACTTCGTCTTTCCGGCAAAAAAGGCGAAGCAAGATTCCAGCGGGAAACACGGGACGTCCTGGATCAAGCACACTTGATCCGGGCTTTTTTTTGTCCGCGCGACGGGGCGACCGGACGATCCGGGCGGGGGAGGAGAGCGGATGGAGAAGAACCGGGCGATTGTCCTGGCCATGTTCGGAACCACAGTCGAGTCGGGCCTGCGCGGCCTGCTGGCGATCCGTGCCGCCATGGTCGAGGCCTTTCCGCATACGCCCGTGGTCCTGGCCTTCACCGCCAACCAGATCCGCCGCGTCTGGCGAAACCGCGCCGCCGACCCCGACTATGTCGCCGCCCACCCGGCCATCCCGCAGGAGATCCTCGGGATTCAGGGGCCGCTCGCGGCCATCGCCAACCTCCAGGATCAGGGCTTCGACAGCCTGGTAGTGCAATCGGTGCACATGGTCCCGGCCGAGGAGTTTCACGATCTGGCCTCCTACGTCCGCGGCCTGCTCGCCATCCGCACCATGAAACCGCGCTGGCGACCGTTCAAGACGATTGCCCTCGGCCGTCCGGCCCTGGGCGGCTACGATCCGGCCCGCCCCTACGGCGAGGATATCCGCCTTGCCGCCGAAGCGCTGGCGAGTGACGCCGAACTGGCCCGCCGTGAGGGTGCGGCCCTGGTCTACATGGGCCACGGCAACCCGTACTTTCCCGCCTCCGGCCTCTATCTTGAGTTCGCGGCCGCGATGCGGCGGCTGTACCCCGAGGTGCTCACCCTGGTCTCGACGGTGGAGGGCTTTCCGCCGCTGGAGGAAACCCTGGCC
>JBGSPP010000102.1:0-25591 GCA_041738515.1 Desulfobulbus sp. | reverse complement strand
CGATCACCGGGATGGACACCGCCCGCTTCACTGCAGCTATCATCTCCCAATCCGCTGTGCCGCCAAACCCCTGGGCCCAAGTCCGGCCATGGACGATTACCGCCGCGGCGCCCGCCGCCTCGGCCATTGCCGCGAACTCCGGCGCAATCAGGCTGCGCTGATCCAGCCCGCTGCGAAACTTGACCGTTACCGGCTGGTCGGTGTTGGCAACCACCGCCTGGATCATGGCGCGGGCCAGCGCCATGTTCTGCATCAGGGCCACGCCGGCACCCCGCTTCACCACCTTGCGCACCGGGCAGCCCATGTTGATGTCAATACAGTCGATGGGCTGGTTGGCCAGCAGGGCCGCGGCCCTGGCCATGTAGTCGAGATCGCCGCCGAACAGTTGCAGGCCGAAGGGACGTTCCGCGGCCACAGTGTGAATCATGTCCAGGGTGTTCTTCTGGCCGTACACCAGGCCGTGGCTGCTGATCATCTCGGAGTAGCAGAGGGCCGCTCCCTGTTCGCGGCAGAGCAGGCGAAAGGGCAGGTCGGTGTAGCCGGCCAGCGGCGCCAGCACCATGGGCGAGGCCAACCGCAGCGGACCGATGGCAAGGGGGACAGGTGCGGCGGATGGTTCCATGGTCATGGGGCACAGGCGGGGGGAAATAAAAAAGGCGCTTCAGAAGGATTCTGCCGCGCCTTGGTCAAGGTATGGGGAGCGAGGTTAATTGCTGGCCTTCTGCTCCGGCGGTTTGGCCTGGGGCGCGGGCGTCGGCGCCTGCTGGTCTTTCTTCATGCTCTGTTTCCTGATCTTGTCGAGCAGGCCGAGATAGATGTCCTCGGACATGTCGTCGATGATGGTCAGCAGTGCCTGATTTTCGGAGTCGGTGGTCACCTTGACTTTTTCATAGTCGTCGGTGTAGAGCTTTTTCGGCACCTCCCAGAGGATAGTGCCGCTCTTCAAATCCTTGAGCACGTACCGGACAAATATTCTCACCTTGTGCCCGGTGGAACTGGAGACCCCGTCCCAGGATACGCTGGGCAGATCGATGGCCAGGATCTCGCCGGCAAGGATATAATCGGCCTTGGCCTTGTCCTTGGTCAGGTCGAGGGCTTCCGACTTCTGGAACCACCGGGACAGGGAGTGATATACTTTGGCGTCAATGCCCAGTTTGTTGGTCCGGTTCTGCCAGTTGGGCATGTAGATGACCCGGGGTTCGCCGCTGTACACATGGGGGTTGTAATAGCCGCAGCCGCCCAGGAAAAGAGCCAGCAGCAGCGCCACACCGAGTCCGATCGTTCCAGTTTTCAACATGGTTGTCCTTTTGCGGCCGGCTGGGCGCCTATATGGCGCATGCACCGGAAAGTTGAACAGCTTTGGTCAGTTAGAGGACAATATTAACAAGTTTCTTTTGAACCACAATGATTTTTTTCGGTTCTTTTGTCTCCAGCAGCCTGGCGATCTTTTCGTCGGCCATGGCCAGCCGCTGCAGGGTCTGATCGTCGGCGTCGGCCGCGACCACCAGCTTGCTCCGGACCTTGCCGTTGACCTGGACCACGATGGTGATTTCGTCCTCGCGAGCCGCCTCCGGGTTGAATTGTGGCCAGACCGCACCGTTGAGCTGCGCCGGGTGGCCGCTCTCCTGCCACAGTTCCTCGCAGAAATGCGGCACCATGGGGAAGAGCAGGGTCAGCACGGTCTCCAGGGTCTGGCGCAGCACCGCCGGATCGACGTTCTCAGCCTCGCCCACTGACGAGGTAGTCAGGTTGACCAGTTCCATGACGCCGGAGATAGCAGTATTAAAATGGAAGTTGGACTCGATGCTCTCCGTCACCCGGCGGATGGTCTGGTGGGTCTTGCGGTAGAGCTGTCGCGAGGTTTCGTTGAGCGATTCGGCATCGATGGGCCGGTCGCTCCGGAAGCAGTCCAGGTTCTGATAGACCATGCGGTAGACCCGATTCAGGAACCGCGAGGCTCCTTCCACCCCCTGGGCGTTCCATTCCAGGTCGCGCTCGGGCGGAGCCGCGAACAGGGAGAAAAGCCGCACCGTGTCGGCCCCGTACTGCTCGATCAGGTCGTTGGGGTCGACCACGTTGCCCTTGGACTTGGACATCTTGGCCCCGTCCTTGATCACCATGCCCTGGGTGAGCAGGTTGGTGAAGGGCTCGTCCACGTCGAGATAGCCGAGGTCGCGGAGCATCTTGGTAAAGAAGCGCGAGTAGAGCAGGTGGAGGATGGCGTGCTCGACGCCGCCGATGTACTGGTCCACCGGCAGCCAGTAGCGGGCTGCTTCCCGGTCCAGCGGGGCGGTGGTCAGATCAGGACTTGTGTAGCGGGCAAAATACCAGGATGATTCGACAAAGGTGTCGAGTGTGTCGGTCTCGCGCCGCGCTGCCTGGCCGCAGCTGGGGCAGGTGGTGGCGATAAACTCCTCTTGCTGGTGCAGGGGGCTGTGGCTGCCCTTGGGCTCACCCGCGCCCGGCAGCAGCACCGGCAGTTGCTGCTCCGGTACCGGCACGATGCCGCAGTGGTCGCAGTGGACCACCGGAATGGGGGTGCCCCAGTAGCGCTGCCGGGATATGCCCCAGTCGCGCAGGCGATAGGTGACGTGCGCCCGGCCGAATCCCTGCTGCTCGGCATGCTCGATGATCGCCTGTTGGGCGGCCAGGGAGTCCATGCCGTTGAACGGGCCGGAGTTGATCAGGATGCCTGGGACCGTCGAGGCTTCAGCCATGACCGCCGGATTGAGGAATTCGCCCTCGGGCTGGACCACGATCCGCACCGGCAGGCTGTAAGCGCGGGCAAATTCGAAATCGCGCTGATCGTGAGCCGGCACGGCCATGACCGCACCGGTTCCGTACTCCATCAGGACGAAGTTGGCGGCATAGATCGGCACCCGCTCGCCGTTGAAAGGGTTGATGCAGTGGCGGCCGGTGAACACGCCGCGCTTGTCCTGCTCCTCGTCCAGGCTGGCCCGCTGCTTTTCAATCAGGGTCTGCTGGATAAATTCCTCCACCGCTCGCGCCTGACCCGTGCCAGCGGTCAGGGTTTGCAGCAGGGGATGCTCGACCGCAAGCGACATGAAGGTGACGCCGTGGATCGTGTCCGGTCGGGTGGTGAAGATGGGGATCGTCAGGTCGCTGCCTTCGACCTTGAAATCGCAGGCCAGACCGGTGCTCTTGCCGATCCAGTTGCGCTGCATGGTGACCACCTTTTCCGGCCATCCCCCGAGTTTGTCCAGATCGGCCAGCAGTTCCTCGGCATAGTCGGTGATGCGGAAAAACCATCCGTGCATGGTCTTGGGCAGCACCGGCTGGTCGCAGCGCCAGCAGAGGCCGTCGATGACCTGCTCGCGGGCGAGCACGGTCTGGCAGTCGTCGCACCAGTTGACCGTGGTCTGTTTGCGGTAGATCAGGCCGCGTTCAAGCATCCGCAGCAGGAGCAGCTGCTCCCAGCGATAGTACTCAGGACTGCAGGTGGCCAGTTCCCGATCCCAGTCATAGCTCAGGCCCATGGCCTTGAGCTGGGTGCGCATGTAGGCGATGTTGTCGTAGGTCCAGGAGGCGGGGTGGATGCCGCGTTTCATGGCCGCGTTTTCCGCAGGCAGGCCGAAGGCGTCCCAGCCCATGGGGTGCATCACGTTGAAGCCGCGCATCCGCTTGTAGCGGGCCACCACGTCGCCGATGGAATAGTTGCGCACATGGCCCATGTGGATTTTCCCCGAAGGATAGGGGAACATCTCCAGGACGTAGTATTTGGCGCGGCCCGGCTGGTGGGTGACCTTGAAGGTCTTGTCGCGATCCCATCGCTGCTGCCATTTCGCTTCAATGGCCTTGAATTCGTATCTGTCGTGCATCGTCCTGCCTGTTGCAAAAAAGGGTGCGGTTAATTGATGTCAACCTCTTCCGGCTGGCCCTGGTCCGGGAAAAATCCGGGGACCACCATCCGGGAGTAGTTCTCGAATTTGGTATACTCGCCGAGAAAGGTCAGCTTGACCATGCCGGTGGGGCCGTTGCGCTGCTTGCCGACGATGATTTCGGCCATGCCCCGGTTGGGGTTGTCCTCGGAGCGGTTGTAGACCTCGTCGCGGTAAATGAAGATGATGACGTCGGCGTCCTGCTCGATGGCGCCGGATTCGCGCAAATCAGCCAGCTGGGGTCGTTTGTCGGTGCGGTTTTCCAGGCTGCGGTTGAGCTGGGACAAGGCCAGCACCGGCACGTCCAGTTCCTTGGCCATGGCCTTGAGCGAGCGGGAGATGTCGGAGATCTCCTGGGCCCGGTTCTCGGAGCTGGATTTTCCCTGCATCAGTTGGAGGTAGTCGACCACGATCAGCCCCAGGTCGTGCTCGGTTTTCAGGCGCCTGGCCTTGGCCCGCATCTCGAGCACGGTCAGGCCGGCGGTGTCGTCGATGAAGATCGGCGCCTCGCCAAGCATGCCCGTGGCCCGGGTGAGTTTCTGCCAGTCGTTGTCATGCAGCCGGCCGGTGCGGATGCGCTGTGAATCGATGGGCCCGAGCGAGCAGAGCATGCGCAGAGCCAGGGATTCCACCGACATTTCCAGGCTGAACACCGCCACCGGGATCTTGCCGATCAGGGCCGCGTGCTGGACCATGTTCATTGCCAGCGCAGTCTTGCCCATGGAGGGTCGGGCGGCGAGGATAATCATCTCCGAGGGCTGGAGGCCGGCAGTCATGCGGTCAAGTTCGTCAAAACCGGTGGCCACGCCGGTGATGTGCTCCTTCCGTTCGAACAGGAGGTTGATGCGGGCAAAGGCCTTGGGTACCACCGTGGACATGGCCTGGAACCCCTGGCCTTTTTTCGAGTGGGCGATCTCGAAGATGGTCTTTTCCGCCTCATCCACCAGGGCGTCGATATCGTCCTGGGCATCGTAGCAGCGCGCCGCCACCTCGGAGGAGGTCTGGATCAGCCGCCGCAGGATTGATTTCTTGCGGATGATCTGGGCGTGGTGCACCAGGGTGCCAGTGAAGGGAATGACGTCGGTCAGCGAGGCGAGATAGCCGGCGCCGCCAATCTCTTCAAGTTTGTTCTGGTCGTTGAGCAGGCCGGTGACCGTGATCAGGTCGTGCGGCTCACGGCGTTCGAACAGGGTGACCATGGCCGAAAAGATGGTCTTGTGGGCGTCGCGGTAGAAATCCTTGGCAGAGAGGAGATCAACCACCTTGAGCAGTGCCTTGTCCTGCAGCAGGATGGTGCCAAGCACCGCCTGTTCCGCCTCGATGTTCTGCGGCGGGAGCATGCGAGTGTTGGGCTGGAAATTCGGGGAAGCGTTGGGCTGCATGGCTGTCTGGTCAGAAGCGGGTGCGGGGCTGCGGTTTGATTTGGGCCACTATACCTGCACCAGCCTGCGATGGCACGCGCAAAATGAAAATGCCTTTTCTGGAGTCAGAAAAGGCATTTAGCTGCGAAAAGCAGTGGTCGTGGAGCAGGTGTGGGTTCGGATCGACTGAGCCCGCCGCCGTCAGTCATGAACTGGACAGGCGTAACGCAAATCTTGCGGTCGAGCGTTTCGGCCGCAGCGCGATTACTGCTGCTCGCCGACGGTCTCCGGCACTACCTGCACCAGTACCTGGGCCATGGTCTGATAACCGGCCTTCACCGCCACCTTGAACTCACCGATGGTCTTGATCGGATCGGTCAGGACGATGGCCCGCTTATCGACCGTGACACCGGCCTTTTCCAGGGCGGTAACGATGTCGCTGCCGGTGACCGATCCAAACAGGCGGTTTTCGTCGCCGACCCGCTTGGCAATGGCGACCACCTTTCCTTCCAGTTGGCTGGCCAGTCCCTCGGCGCGTTTCTTCTGATCGGCCAACCGGGCGGCAATGGCCTGTTTTTCCTTCTCCAGCCGGGCCAGGGAGGCCTTGTTCACCAGCACGGCCTTCTGTTTCGGGATCAGGAAGTTGCGTGCATAGCCGGGCTTGACCTTGACGATTTCGCCTTCCAGGCCCAGGGTGTCGATTGTTTCGCGTAATATGATTTCCATGATTGCAACCCTCAGTTGTCTCGAGTGAATACGGTTTCGGTACAAGGTACGACGGCCAATGCCCGCAGCTGCAGCGCCACGGTCCGGGCCGGGTTGTTGTCAGTCTTTGGCATATCGCCTGAAATTGATCCAGACGTCGCCGATCCCCAGAAGCGCCAGCAAGAGGATGCCGTAGCTCTGAAAGATGAAAAACAAATACAGCACGATGCGCATATAGACCGGCATGTTCCACCGGTCCAGCAGGGCCAGGCATACCGCCAGCCCCTGAAAGAAGTAGAGGACGCCGGCCACGAACAAGACACAGATGCTCGCGTCCTGAACGCCGCCGCTGCCGATCAAAACGCCAATGCCCGCGGCAATGGGCAGCCAGACCAGATGGTCGGGCAGGGTCCAGGTGGCGTATCGGTCCCAGAATGGACGTTCGAGGCTAAACCGCCTGGCCAATCCATTGGCCGCGATCATGTTGCCCCAGACTGTGACCGGTACCATGGCGGCCAGCACTCCCGGCAGCAGACGCGGCAAACCCTGCCGCACCTCGTCGATCCCCTGCTGGAGCGCGTACAGCGCCTCCGGCGAGAGTCCGGTCTGTTCCTTGGCGGAAAACTCCATCATCTCCTTGAACCCGGCGTCCAGCGTCTGCAGGAGATGCGTGTACGGGTTGACGCCGGCCAGGGCACCGAAGATGCCCCAGAAAAGCAGCCAGGTCAGGGCCAGTACCACGGCCCCCTTGCCGCCGCTCGCGGCCGGAGACTCTCCCTGGAGCGCGCTCTGACAGAGGGCGTATCCCAGGGGAATCAACGTCAGGGAAAAGAGAAACGTTTCCAGCTGTTGCAGTAGCAGGGCGACCAACCCGGCCAGCACTATGCTGACCTGCAACTGCATGGAGCCTGCCCTGAATCCCTTGCAAAAGAGGAGATACAAGACAGGTACTGCCAACAGGCTGCCCAGCAGGCCAAACAGCGGCGGGCTCAAGGCCGGCAGCAGGAAGAAGGCAGCATACAGAAGCGTCTGACCGGGATGGATGGCGCCGGTTTTCCACCCCGATCTGAATTCCGCCATGGGCCTGGGACGGCGATCAGAACAGTGTTGACCCCATGTACGGCAGCAGGGCCAGCTGACGGGCGCGCTTGACCGCTTCGGTCAGCTGACGCTGGTGCTTGGCGCAGGTGCCGTAGATGCGACGGGGGACGATCTTGCCCCGCTCGGTGACGAAATTCTTCAGGGTCTTGGCGTCCTTGTAATCAATGACGACTTCCTTGTCCGTGCAGAAGCGGCAGGCGCGGCGCCGGGAAAAAACTTTTTTTGGCTGTGCCATGGGTATCTCCTTGAAAGATAGGGAATTGTTTGCGCGTTATTCTTCCGTGGCCTCGTCGTCCGAGGCGGTCTCGCCCTCGAACTCCTCGCCTTCGGCGGCAGCGGCCTTGGCGGCAGCCTGGGCGGCCAATTCGGCGATGCGCTCTTTCTCGGCCTCGATAGCCTCGGCGTTCATTGCGTCGCCAAGCTTGACCGTCAGATAGCGCAGAACCCTGTCGTCAATGCGGAAGATACGCTCGATCTCGTTGACCGTCTTTCCAGGAGCGGCGAAGTTCAGGTACACGTAGTAGCCCTGCACTTCCCGGTTGATCTCGTAGGCCAGGCGCTTGATGCCCCAGCGGTCGAGGGTGATCATCGCACCGCCGTCGCCGGTGATGATACCGACGGTGCGGTCAATGATTTCGGTGAATTGCTCTTCGCCCAGGTTTGGGCGCAGAATGAACGTGGTCTCGTAATGACGCATGATTCCTCCTCGCGGTCATAAGTGGCCCTCGCCCTTGTGCGGGCAGAGAGCAAGAAGGGTGATGAATAAAGGGGATTATATAGAAGATTACAGCTATGGGTGTCAAGGGAAAAAGCCGGGCGGCCCGTTCAGGGACGGTCGCCAGATTTTTCCTCTGCCTTGATCCGCTCCCACTGCAGGCGCAATTCGTGCTCGTCGCCGAGGGGCACTCCGGCAAAGACGTGGGGGTGACGCCGGATCATCTTGGCGATGATCCGCTCCAGCACCGATTCGGCGGTGAACCGGTCCTGTTCCTCGAACATGGTGATCAGCAGCGCAAGAATGAAGAGCACGTCGCCGGTCTCCTCGGCAATGTGTTCTTCCTGTCCGCTGTCGATGGCCTCGGCCAGTTCGCGGCACTCCTCAAGCAGGTATTTCTTCAGCGTGCCGGGCGTCTGCCGTTGGTCCCAGGGACAGCCGCCGTCGCCACGCAGGACGGCAACGATCTGTCGCAGCTGCTCGAAGGTCGCGGTTTCCTGGTTTATTTTGGGTTCCATGCGGCTTAGCGGCTCTCAATAACCTGCAGGGCCTGTTCGATGCGGCTGTATTCGTCGAGCCGCAGGTCATTGAGAATCGCCTCGATCCGTTCGAGCTTGCCCTGAAGGCCGTTGTTGAGCATCTCCAGATCCTGGATGGTCTGGGCGGCCGAGGTCTCGGTTACATCCATGGCTTCGCGCAGGTCGCCGGCGTTTTTCAGCAGCGACTTGACCTCCCAGATCTTTTCCAGGCGGAGAAAGAGTTCTTCGAAGTTGACCGGCTTTTCCAGGTAGTCGACCGCGCCTTTCTTCATGGCGTCGACCGCGGTATCGACGGAAGAGTGGGCGGTGATGACGATGACTTCAATGCCCAGGTCTTTTTCCTTGGCAATGTTGAGCAGCTCTATGCCGCCAATGTCGCCGGGCATGACCAGATCGGTGATTACCACGTCGTAATGCTCTTTGTCGAGCATCCGCGCCGCCTCGACCCCGTCCGCGGCCACCGACACCTCGTATCCTTCTCTGTGGAGGCGTTTTTCAAACAGCTTGCGGATGACGGGATCGTCGTCGGCAACGAGTATGGTCATGGTCTTCATGGGCGCACCGCTCGGAGTTGCAGGGGAGGTTGTTCGCATGCCGCTATTTCAGCTGATAAAAAATGGACCGGAGATGCCGCTTGGGAATAAACCGCGCGCATATCCCGGTCAGGGACTCGGTCGATCCGATGAGCAGATACCCGTCAGGCTCGAGCACGTCGGCAATCCTGTTGAACAGCTTCTTCCTGTCCTCCAGGGTGAAATAGATGGCGACGTTGCGGCATAGCACCACATCGAATTTGCCCAGGCCGGTGAAGGACTGCATCAGGTTGAGCTTGCGAAAGTTGACCATGGACCGGAGATGGTCGTTGACTTTCCAGGTCTGGCCGCTGGAGGTGAAGTACCGGGCCAGTTTATCCCGGGGCAGGCCGCGCTCGATCTCGAACTTGTTGTACTTGCCGCTGCTGGCCTGGGCCAGGGCGGCATCGGAGATGTCGGTGCCCAACAGCTTGACGGTGTATTTGGACAGGTCGCCGAGGAGTTCCTGGAGGACGATGGCCACGGAATAGAGCTCCTGGCCAGTAGAACTGGCCGCGCTCCAGATCTTGAGCGGCGTTTTCATACCGGCCATCCTGGGGCTGCGGGCGTCGATCAGTTCGGGAAAGATCTTGTGCTGCAGCAGCTGAAACGGGCCGGTATCGCGAAAAAACAGGGTCTCGTTGGTGGAGATGGCGTCAATGATCTTGCGTTCAATGGTTTTGCTCGCATCGACCTTTGCCTTCTGCAGGAATTCCAGATAGGTGGCGCAGCCATGCTCCTGGACGAGCACGTTCAGGCGGGTCTCGAGGAGATACTTTTTGCTCTCATCCAGGTATATCCCTGACGCATCGTAGATATACTTGGTGATCAGCTTGATCTCATCGGTGGATATTTTCATCATGGGCCTGCCGCCTGAGAGGTTCCGCTATTTGACCGTTTTGACGATTTCGCCGGCTATCTTGTCCAGCGGCGTCACCACGTCGGTCAGGCCCAGTTCCGCCGGGGCCTTGGGCATGCCGTAGACGACGCAGCTGGCCTCGTTCTGGCCGATGACCAGGGCGCCCTTTTGTTTGAGCACCTGCAGGCCCTTGGTGCCGTCGGAGCCCATGCCAGTCATGATTACCGCCGTGGAACGGCCGACATAGTAATCGGCCACAGAACGGAAGAGGTAGTCAGCCGAGGGTTTGCACGAATTTTCAGGTGGATCGTTGGTTATCTTAATCAGTCGGTTGAGGCCGTCAGCAGAGGCAACCAGCTTCATCTGCTTGCCGCCAGGTGCAATGTAGGCGACATTGGGCAAAATGGCCTCGCCATCCTGGGCTTCCTTCACCGTCAGGGCGCACTTGGCATTCAGGCTGTTGGCCAGCGACTTGGTAAACACCGGGGGCATGTGCTGGACAATGACGATGGGCACACCGAGGTCGCCGGGCAGCATGGGCATCATCCTGGCCAGGGCGTTGGGACCGCCGGTGGAAATGCCGATGGTGACAATTTCAGACTTACCCTGGCGCTTGACCGAGCCTGCCGCGGGTGCCAGCGGCCTGCGGACGGCGGTTGCCCCTGATGGCCCGGTGACAAGGGCAGGTTTGCGGAGCGCAGCTCCGGGCCGGGCGCCCGACTGCATCGAGCCGATGGTGGTCCGTCCGGTCTGAAACGCCTTGATCAGCGGCGTCAGCATGGTCCGGAGGTACTTCTTGCTGTCGTTGATGTTGGTGGTGCTCGGCTTGAGCAGAAAATCAAAGGCACCCAGTTCAAGCGCCCGCATGGTCATGTCGCCGCCCTCGCTGGTGAGGGTGGAGACCATGATAGCCGAGACGTCCGGAGCGTGCTGCTGCAGGTACTGGAGCACTTCCAGGCCGTTCATTTCCGGCATTTCGATGTCAAGCGTCAACAGGTCCGGCTTGAGGGTCTGGATCTTCGAGACCGCTATCTTGCCATTGTGGGCCACGCCCACCACCTCGACGCCCGGCATCTCGGCCAGGATGTCGCTGACCGCCTTGCGGTAGACGATGGTGTCGTCCACAACCAAAACTTTGATGGTTTTTCCTATCATAAACCGAGGGTGCCGTTGCAGGATGGGGCAGGGGAGCGGGGCGATCAGCGCTCCGCTCCCCTGCCCAGGTTTTCGGATTCGATCCGCAGCACCTCTTTGACGTCGAGAATGCCGATCAGTTTGTTTTCCGTCTTGTACACACCGGTAAAAAAATCGCCCTGGAGGCCGCGCATGTTGGCCGGCGCCGGTTCGATTCTGTCCGGATCGGCCATGACCACGTCGCTGATCCGGCTGACCAGGAGGCCAACGTGCTCGCCAGGGGCATTGACGATGATATTGCGGGATTCGCTGCTGATCTCGGCCTTGCCCAGGCCGAGTTTCTGCCCCAGGTCGATGATGGTCACTATCTGGCCGCGCAGGTTGAGGATGCCGGTGACGTATTCCGGCGCCTGCGGCACCAAGGTCATCTCCATCAGTTTATTGATTTCCTGGACCTTGAGGATGTCCATACCGCAGAGGGCGTTGCCGACATAGAAGGTGGCCAGTTCGAGAACATTCTTGGTCAGTTTGCTTGCTTCAGCCATGTGAGATTCCCCGTGTGCATGAATCGGATCAATGGGCAGGGCGTGCTCGCCCCGCCAGCCAGGCCGCAGGAGTGCCTGTCAGGCCGCCATCGCCGATTTGGTGAACCGATGGACACATTCCATCAGCCGCTCCTTGTCGAGTTTAATGTGGTACTCGTCAATGCCGACTGCCTTGCCGTGGGCGATGTCCTCTTCTGCCGCGAGTGTGGTCAGGGCCACCACTGGCAGACGGCGGTGTCGCTTGTCGGCCTTGATGGCCTCGGTCAACTGGAAGCCGTTCATGTTGGGCATCTCGATGTCCGTAACCACCAGGGCGATCTCCTCGCTGTGCTCCTCGAGTTTCTTCCAGGCGATCCGGCCGTCCTCGGCCTCAATGACGTTGAACCCGGCCTCTTCCAGGTAGCCTTTTACCTGGTTGCGGAAGAAATTGGAATCCTCGACAATGAGAATGGTCGGGGCCTGCGCCTCGTCGGCATCGATGCCGGCATAGGCAGCATGATCCTCGAACCACTGCGGGTTGGAGGTCTGGACGATCTCGAAGATATTGACCAGCATGGTGGTCTTGCTGTTGATGATGGTCGAGCCCATGATGCCGGTCTGCTTGAGGGTGACGTCGTCGATCTCGGCCGAGATCTCGATGGCGTCGATGGGTCCGGTGGCCAGCAGGCCGACGTCTTTGCCAGCCAGGTGGAAGACGATCACCAGAAAATCTTCCCGGTCGGCCAGCGGCAGCACCGAAGCCACCTCGTCGATGCTGATCAGGGGCAGGCTGCCGCCGCGATACTGCATGACCCTGCGGCCGCCGATCTCCTCGATATCGGTACGTTTGATCTTCTCCACGCGTTCCACCTGGTTGAGCGGCACGCCGAACTGCTCGGTGGGCGAACTCGAGAAGGTGAGCAGGGCCTGCCGGTCACGGGTCTTGGTGATGGCCTCCTTGGCGGCCTCGGCCATTTCCGCGGCCCGCTCGGAACCTTCCAGCGAGGTCAGGCCGGCCATGCGGGCAATATTGCTCACATCGAGGATCAGGGCAATGCGGCCGTCGCCCATGATGGTAGCGCCGGCATAACCCTGGCATTGCTGCAGGTGGCGGCCGAGCGGCTTGATGACGATTTCCTCGGAGTCGTGCAGCCGATCGACGATCAGGCCGTATTTCATCGCCCCTGTGGAAACGACCACGATGTTGAGGGCGCTGGCCGGGCTCTGCCGGCGCTCGCCCTGCTGCCGCTGGACATCCCCGGAGGTGTCGCGGGGAGGCTCGTCGACAGCCCTTTCCTCTCGAAACAGCGGCGTTTTCCTGGAGCGCGGGTCAGCAACGTTCTGCCGCCGGTCCTGTTTAATTTCCTCGACCAGCGGATCGTAATAGGTTGGATCGATGTCAAAAACCTTGGACATGCGGATCAGCGGCAGCAGGTTGCCGCGCAGACGGACCACCTCGGCGTCACCGACCCGCTCCACCCGCTCCTTGACCTTGGCGGCCGGGATACGTAACAGCTCTTCGAGGTTCACCTGGGGGATGGCGTAGCGCTCGCCGCCGGTCATGACGATCTGACAGGGGATGATGGCCAGGGTCAATGGCAGCTTGATGCCGATGGTGGTGCCCTTGCCGACTTCGGAATCGATCTCGATGGAGCCGCCCAACTGGTCGAGGTTGGTCTTGACCACATCCATGCCCACGCCCCGGCCGGAGACGTCGGTGACCTTCTTGGCGGTAGAGAAACCGGGCAGGAGGATCAGGTTGATCCGTTCCTTCTCCGACATCACCTTGGCCTGGTCGGCGGTGATCAGCCCCTTTTTGACCGCGGCCTCGGCCAGCATATTGCCGTCCAGGCCCTTGCCGTCGTCGCTGATCTCAATCACCACCTGGCCGGCGGCGTGGTAGGCCTTGAGCACGATCAACCCGCGGATGTCCTTACCTTTCTTGAGCCGGTCCTCGGGCGATTCAATCCCATGATCCACCGAGTTGCGGATCAGATGGGTCAGGGGATCGTTGATGGATTCGATAATGGTCTTGTCCAGCTCGACATCCTTGCCGACGATGGTCAGGTCGATCTGCTTGCCCAGTTTTTTCGACAGATCGCGGACTACGCGCGGAAACTTGTTGAAGACGTTGCCGATGGGCTGCATGCGGGTGAGCATGATGGCCTCCTGCAACTCTGAAGTCACCAGATCGATGCGCTGGCCTACGGCCTCGGCATTGCGGACGTCGCCGGAGGTGATGGTCTGCAGCAGCTGGTTGCGGGACAGTACCAGCTCGCCGGCCAGATTCATCAACTGGTCGAGCAGGCTGACCGTGACCCGAATGGTGGTGTCGGTCTTCTGCGGTGCAGCTGCGCCGCGTCGCGCCCTCGACGCTCCAGCTGTTTCCTGGGCCATGACGTCGTGGTCGTCGTGCTCGGACTCGTCGGCGGCGTCGACTTCAGCCTCCTCGACCGAAAGCTCGGCCTGCTCTTCTTCGGGCTCGGGCTCAGGTTCGGGCTCTGCCGCGACCTCTTTGACCACAGGCTCTGCCGGCTTGGCGGCCCGCTCCTGTCTGGGCGCAGCCGCCGGCGCTTCGCCGCCTTCAAAGATGGCGTTGAGCGCGGCGGTATGGCTGGAGATGTCGGCACTGTTGCTGTTGGCCACATCCTCGATCAGATGCTGCAACTCGTCAGCCGCCAGCAGCAGGACATTAACAATATCAGGCTTGGGGATCAGCTTCCCGCTGCGGATCAGGCCCAGTACGTTCTCGGCGGCATGGGCCAGATCCTGGATCACGGACAGCCCCATGAATCCGGCCCCGCCCTTGATCGAATGGGCGGCGCGGAACACCTTGTTCACCAGTTCGACATCGATGTCGGCCCCGCCTTCCTCGATGGCCAGGAGATCGTTTTCGATATCGGACAGGTGTTCCAGCGATTCCTCAATAAAACCCTGCAGGATCTCATCATCTTCGATAGACATAGACACATTTCTCCCACTGAAATGGCGACTGGCCGTCATGGCCTCTGGATCCGGATCGGTTCTGCCGCAACGCCCTGCAGCGGCTTTTTTCCGTACCACGTCCTAGTACCATTGTACGTATCAGACGATGATTGTACAGATTTATTTTACAAGTCACCCAGGGCAAAACAGCTGACTGCAAAGGCATTCAGGGGTGGGCAGGCTGGGATAATGGGCAGGCCCGCGATAGACACCTGTTCATGCCAACGGATCGAGTCTTGGCGCAGGTACCGGAACGTCTGTCAGTGGCCGATGGCGTGCACCTTGACTGTATAGGTGATGGTCTTGCCGGCCAGGGGATGATTGTAATCCACGGTCACGGTCTGGCTGCCGGCGGCGAGCACGGTGGCGGGCACCTGCTGCGGTTGGCCGTCACGATCAATCGACAGCGCCAGGATCATGCCGGGCTTGGGGTCGATGCGGCCGGCAAAGGCGGTCCGGGGCATTTCGTGCACCAGGGCGCGATGATAGGGGCCGTAGGCGTCTTCGGGCAGGATGTCCACGGTGCGGGTCTGGCCCGGCTCCAGGCCGACCAGCGAGGCCTCGACCGCCTTGAGTATGCGGCCGCTGCCGATGACCAGGGTGATCGGCTTGTCAGCCGGCACGCTTTCAATGATCTCCCCCGTGGGCAGGGCGGCAGTGTAGCTGATGGAAACGGTATCGAGAAACTGAACGGGGTTCATGGCGGATATCCTTGGCAGAGTGTTAATCTTCAGTGCGCGCCACTATAAGAAACAGGCCAGGGTTTGACAAGGTGCTGGCGGAAGGAAGACTTGACAAAGCCGGGCAGAGTGCATAAAAGTGCAAGCCCCGAGTTGCCGGATGGCCGAAGCGCTTGTTGCCAGGGCCATTCAGCGCGTTCAGCCGGCGGCTGCCGTGGTATCAGGCCGCCTCACCGTTCACCGCCACCCCTGTCTCGTTTCCATGATCGAACTTGCCTTTCACAAAAGTGCGGACGGCCTTGTGCCGGCCATTGTCCAGGATGCCGCCTCCGGCGAGGTGCTGATGCTTGCCTACATCAACCGCCAGGCTTGGGAGCAGACCCTTGCGACCGGCAAGGCCCACTATTGGAGCCGTTCGCGCAACAGCCTGTGGCTGAAGGGTGAAACCTCGGGGCATGTGCAGCTCATCAAGGATATTTTTGTGGATTGCGACCAAGACACAGTGGTCTACCGGGTGGAACAACTGGGCGGCGCGGCTTGCCACACAGGGTATCGCAGCTGTTTTTACCGCCGGGTCGAGGGTGAGCAACTGGTGATCCACGAACTGGAAAAGGTGTTCGACCCGGCCGCGGTCTATGGATCGAAATAAGTCAATGCATCGTACAATCAACAGGTGGATGGAATGAATCAATTGAAACTGGGGATACCCAAGGGCAGCCTGGAGAACGCCACCATTGCCCTGTTCGAGAAATCGGGATGGCGGATCAAACTGGCCTCGCGCAATTATTTCCCCGAGGTGGACGATCCCGAACTGTCCTGCTCGATCTGCCGGCCGCAAGAGATGTCGCGCTACATCGAGGGCGGCATGCTGGATGCCGGCATCACCGGCAAGGACTGGACCATGGAAAACGAGTCCGACGTCGAAGTCGTGGCCGACCTGGTCTATTCCAAGGTGAGCAAGAAGCCCACCCGCTGGGTGATCGCCGTGCCGGGCGACTCCAACATCACCCGCATCGAGCAGTTGGACGGCAAGCGCATCGCCACCGAACTGGTCAACGTCACCCGCCGCTTCTTCGAGCAGCGGGGCATCAAGGTGGAGATCACCTTTTCCTGGGGCGCCACCGAGGCCAAGGCCGTCTCCGGCCTGGCCGACGCCATCGTCGAGGTCACGGAGACCGAATCCACCATCCGGGCCCACGGCCTGCGCGTGATCCATGAGCTGATGCAGTCCAACACCCAGCTGATAGCCAGCAAGGCAGCCCTGGCCGACCCCTGGAAGCGCGAGAAGATCGAGAACATAGCCATGCTGCTCCAGGGCGCGCTGCGGGCCGACCGTATCGTCGGCCTGAAGATGAACGTGCCCACGGAGAAGCTGGATTTTGTCATCTCCATGCTGCCGAGTCTCAACGCCCCGACCGTGGCGCAATTGTATAAGCAGGAGTGGTTCTCGGTGGAAACTGTGATCTCGGAACATCAGGTTCGCGATCTGGTGCCCAAGCTGAAGAAGAGCGGCGCCGAAGGGATTATCGAGTACTCGCTCAACAAGGTCATCTGACCAGCAATAGGCCGGCAAGGAACAAGGGCGGACACAGCGATGAATTTCGGTACAGTGCAATTTCTCCTGTCCGCCCATGCCATCCGGCAGCTGCCGCCGCCGATTTACCCGGATATCGCCTTTGCCGGCCGGTCCAATGTGGGCAAGTCAAGCCTTATCAACCGGCTGCTCAACCGAACCAGTCTGGTCAAGACCAGCTCCAAACCCGGCAAAACCCAGAGCCTCAACTACTTTCTCGTCGATGAGGCACTCTACCTGGTGGATCTTCCGGGGTATGGATATGCCCGGGTTTCCCGGGAGACCCAGCGCTTCTGGCAGGGGCTGATCAGCGACTACGTCGAGACCCGGCCGACGCTGGCCTGCGTGGTGGTGATCATCGATCTGCGCCATGAACTCAAGGCGCTCGACCGGGAGCTGATCGACTGGCTCCGCCATCTCAACAGGTCGTTTCTGCCGGTCTACACCAAGGCCGACAAACTCAGCCGCAACGCCCAGGCCAAGAACGCGGCCCTGCTCGACGCCGGCCTGACCATCACCCCGGCCGAGCGGATCGTCTTTTCGGCCGAAACCGGCCAGGGCAGCGACGCCCTGCGCCAGCAGATTGCCAAAATCGTCGCCCAGGCGCAGGCAGGTCTGGCCGATCCAGTTTGAGTGCAGACCCGGCCGATTAGGCCGGAGACGCACCACCGCATACCTCCCGCCCTCCGTTCCTTCTACAGTCTTGCGAGTACATACATCCCCCGAGCCGGGGGCAACGAGGGTAGTCTTGCGGGATTTCCTTGAGCACCGTCAGGGTGCGGAAGGTCAGTCGGAGAGCAGCAACTGGTAGATCGCTGGCAGGAAGCTGGTTGATCCGGATCCGTATTGCTGTTCTGCGGCCACCAGGGTGTTGAACCAGGTTTGGGCCATAATCTTGTACCCGGTCAGGTTGGGGTGAACGCCGTCGCTATAGGAAATAGAACTCCATTGGTACGCCGCGGCCTGGTACTGGTCGGAGAGCGGCACGTTCTTTTGCTTGGCCAGGTCGATGAGCAGGGCGTTGGTGGTGCCGATTGGCTTGCTCGGGAGGTGTGCATCCGGGGTGATGGTGCCGATGATGGGAATGACGCCCCGGGCAAGCGCCTTGTCCACCATGCGCGACATGTTTGTCTTTACGGTTAAGGGACTCAGGAAATATATTTCGTTGGTGCCTTCCATCAGGAGGATATATCTGGGGTTGCTGGCAGTCATGACGGCATCGATTCGTTGCAGGCCGGACGTGCTGGTGTCACCCCGAACACCGTAATTGCGGACCGCCGCCTCCGGGTTGGAACTTCTCAGCAACCGCTGCAATTCCGGCTCATAGCCGCCGCAGGGAGGCAGGCAGCCGTTGCCGTTCGATGAGTAATAGGGGTATCCGGAAGTGATGCTGTCGCCAAAGGCATCGACAACGATTTGTTCGCTGTGGCAAGGGGTAACCGGGAGGATCCACAGGTTAGTCAGGGCACAAAGGGTCAGAAGGATGGGACGCATTGACTTCAGCCTTGCTATGCTTTGCTTTCGTGACGAGATGACGTCTGCCCCCTGGGGGGCGACGAACCATTGTAATTAAAAAATGAATCTTGAGAATAACAAATTGGCAGGTCTGCATTAAGCCGTTCCGGCACGGATGGCACGAACAACAGTTTTTTGCCCGGATTCTCTCTGACCATATAGCCTCACTGATCAGACTTGAGCACCGCCAGGAAGGCCCGCTGGGGGATGTCGACGTTGCCGATGGTCTTCATCCGCTTCTTGCCCGCTTTCTGTTTTTCCAGCAGCTTCCGTTTTCTTGAAATATCGCCACCGTAACACTTGGCGGTGACGTCCTTGCGCAGGGCCGAAATGGTCTCCCGGGCAATGATGTTGCCACCGATGGCCGCCTGGATGGCGATTTTGAACATCTGCCGAGGAATCTCCTCCCTGAGGCTCTCGCAGGCTTTCAGCCCTCGCTCCCGGGCACGGGTGCGGTGCACCAGCTGGGAAAGGGCGTCCACCTGCTCGCCATTGACCAGGATGTCGAGTTTGACCAGGTCGCTGGCCCGGTAGTCGATCAGTTCGTAATCAAACGAGCCGTAGCCTTGAGTGACGGATTTAAGCCGGTCGTAAAAATCGTAGATGACCTCGGCCAGGGGCAGTTCGCAGACAAACTCGATGCGGCCGGGCATGGGGTAGTGATACTTGGTGTTCTCGCCCCGCCGCTCCATACTCAGGGTCATGACCACGCCCATGTAGCGCTCCGGTATGTGGATGGTGGCCTTGATGAAGGGTTCCTCGACCCGTTCGATGGAACCGGGGTCCGGAAAATAAGCCGGATTGTCGACCTCGATCTGGGTCTTGTTGTGCAGATAGAAGACATATTTGACCGAGGGCACGGTGAGGATCAGCGAGATGTCGAACTCCCGCTCCAGCCGTTCCTGCACCACCTCCAGGTGCAAGAGACCAAGGAAGCCGCAGCGGAAGCCGAAACCCAGCGCGGCCGAGGAATCTTTTTGAAAGGTGAGGGCGGCATCGTTGAGCTTCAGCTTTTCCAGCGCGCTGGCCAAATCCTCGTAATCGTCGGTGGACACCGGGTAGAGCGAGGAGAACACCACCTGCTGCACCTCCTTGAAGCCGGGCAGGGAGCAGGCGGCGGGGCGATCCCGCAGGGTGATGGTGTCGCCAGGCCGGGTGTCGGACACGGTCTTGACGCCTGCGATAATGTAGCCGACCTCGCCGGCGCTGAGCTGCTGCCTGGGCTCGCGTCGCAACTGGTAAATGCCCAGTTCCTCCACCCGGTATTCGGCCCCGTTGGACATGAACACAATCTGGTCGCCGGTGTTGACCGTGCCGTTGAAGAGGCGCACCGAGATGACTGTGCCGCGGTAGGGGTCGTAGTTGGCGTCGAAGATAAGCGCCTCCAGCGGTTTGTTCGGGTCGCCCTTGGGTGGTGGCAACAGCCGGACGATGGCATTGAGCAGATCGGGCACGCCCTCTCCGGTCTTGGCCGAGCATTTTCGGATGGTGGTCCCGTCCAGGCCCAGATCATCCTCGATCTGCGTCGCCACCTTGTCCGGTTCAGCGGCGGGCAAATCGATCTTGTTGATCACCGGGATGATCTCAAGGTTGTTCTCCATGGCCAGGTAGAGATTGGCCAGGGTTTGGGCCTCGATACCTTGGGCTGCGTCGATCAGCAGCAGCGCTCCCTCGCAGGAGGAAAGAGCGCGTGAGACCTCGTAGCTGAAGTCGACATGGCCCGGCGTGTCCACCAGATTGAGGGTGTAGGTGCGGCCGTCTTCAGCCTTGAAGGGCAGGCAGATGGTCTGCGACTTGATGGTGATGCCGCGTTCCCGCTCAATGTCCATGGTGTCGAGCAACTGATCCTTGAACTCCCGGTCCGTGACCATGTTGCAGAGCTGGATCATCCGATCGGCAAGGGTGGATTTGCCATGGTCGATGTGGGCGATGATGCTGAAATTGCGTATATTATCCATGCGTGAGAAACAGAGGAGGTTGTTACGGAAGAGTAAACCGGTATCATTAGCACAGATCGGGCCAAAAAAAAACCTTCCTGCCGTCGCCGGACAGTTTAAAGTGGTTTTTTTCCCCATTTGGGGTAATGTTTAGCCCGAAAAACCCTGCATGCGAGTCAACTCCTTGCAGGGTTGCGTTTTCCTACAGTTCGCAAGACCATGAGAGACGAAACCGAAAGAGACAGTCAGAACGACCTGGACGAGCCGATGCTGCACCCGCTGGTGCTGGTCGACCAGGACGACAACCTGCCGGCGCTGACCAATCCGGCCCTGCATCGGTATCTCCAGGAGATCAGCCAGTACGAGTTGCTCAGCCGGGAAGATACCGAGGAATTGGCGGTGCGTTTTCAGGAGACCGGCGACCCCGACGCTGCCTACCGTCTGGTCTCGTCCAACCTGCGTCTGGTGGTCAAGGTGGCCATGGACTTCCAGAAGTACTGGATGCAGAACTTCATGGACCTGATTCAGGAGGGCAACGTCGGCCTGGTGCAGGCGACCAAGAAGTTCGACCCTTATCGTGGCGTCAAGTTTTCCTACTATGCTGCCTACTGGATCCGCGCCTACATTCTCAAGTTCATCATGGACAACTGGCGGCTGGTGAAGATCGGCACCACCCAGGCCCAGCGCAAACTGTTTTTCAGCCTCAACAAGGAGAAAAAGCTGCTCGAGTCCCAGGGCTTCAAGCCGGAGGTGAAACTGCTCGCCGAACGCCTGAACGTCAAGGAAAGCGAAGTCATCGAGATGGGGCAGCGCATGGACAACTGGGATGTCTCCCTGGAGGCCCCGGTGCGCAGTGATTCCGAGGACGAGCAGAAGAATTTTTTGCCCCACGAGGGCCCGGGTGTCGAGGAGATGGTCGCCAGCCAGGAGATGCGCGAACGGCTGGCCACGGTCCTGGCCGATCTCAGCACCCGGCTGAACGAGAAGGAGCAGGTCATCCTCACCACCCGTCTGCTCAGCGATGAGCCGAAAACTTTGCAGACCATTGCCGATGAGTTCAACATCTCGCGGGAACGGGTCCGGCAGATTGAATCGAACCTGCTGAAGAAGCTGAGAAAACAGTTCGAGAAAGATATTCCCGACATCCAGGATTTCCTCAGCGGCGACAGTGTCATCCTGGCTGCCGGTCCTGCCGATCGTTCCTCCTGAAGGTTTCCCGACCTTTCATTCCTTTCACCCCTATCCCCTTCTTTTTGTATTGATCATGAATGTTCCCCTGCTTGATTTGAAACCGCAGCTGATTCGTCTACGTCCGCAGATCATGGAGGCGGTCACCCGGGTCATCGATTCCACCGGCTACATCCTAGGCCGCGAGGTCACGGAGCTGGAAGAAAAAATCGCGGCCTATTGCGGCGCGAGCCACGGTATTGGCGTCTCCAGCGGCACCGACGCCCTGCTGGCCGCCCTGATGTCGCTGGACATCGGCCCCGGCGATCTGGTTCTGACAACCCCCTACACCTTTTTTGCCACCATGGGCACGGTGCTGCGCACCGGCGCCCGGCCGCTCTTTGTCGACGTCGAGCCAGCCAGTCTGAACATCGATCCGGAGCGCATGGCCGAGGCCCTCGCCCAGGACCGCAAGGCAGGCGCGCGCATCAAGGCGATCATGCCGGTGCATCTCTACGGTCAGTGCGCGGACATGGGACGCATCAACCGACTGGCAAGGGAATACAATCTTCCGGTGATCGAGGACGCCGCCCAGGCCATCGGCGCTGAATATCCTTGTGCCGAAAACGGCAAGGTCGTCTGGCGACGGGCCGGCGCCCTTGGACTTTGCGGCTGTTTTTCCTTCTTTCCCAGCAAGAATCTGGGCGGCATCGGTGATGGCGGCATGATCACCACTTCGGATGCAGCCTTTGCCGCCATTCTCCGCTCCAACCGCAACCACGGGGCTGAACCCAAATACTTCCACAGCAGGGTGGGCGGCAACTTCCGCCTTGATCCCATCCAGGCTGCGGTGCTGGCGGTCAAGCTCGATTACCTCGAAGAGTGGCATGCGGCCAGGCGAAGGAACGCGGCCATCTATCGGCAGCTCTTTCAGGAGGCTGGCCTGGCCGGCAGTCCAGTGGTCCTGCCCACGGCGGTCCATGCCGACGTTGCAGGGTCTGAGCGGCATAACCACCACATCTACAACCAGTTCGTCATTCTCGTTCCCCGCCGTGACGCTCTTCGCAAGCATCTGCAGGACAACGGTATCGGCTGCGAGATTTACTACCCGCTCTGTCTGCACCAACAGGAGTGCCTGCAAGACGACGCCTTCAAACGCCTGAGCTTTCCCGTGGCCGAGCATGCGGCAGCCAACTCCCTGGCCCTGCCTATCTATCCGGAGCTGAGCCGGGAACAGCTGGAACTCGTGGTCGAGACGATCCGGCAGTTCTTCACCACGGCCTGATCGTCCAGGCCAGCCGGGATGCCCGCTGACACGGGCGAACGGCTTGCAATTTTCCGTCCGAAACGGGACAACACACCCAGAACAAACATTTTCACACCGTGCGCCTGCGGCCCGCAGAGCGCACGTTTTGCATATCAGGAGGAACAAACATGGTTGAGCGCATCCCGATGTCCGTGACCGGGCATCAGTACCTTCGCGACGAACTGGATCGACTCGAACGGGTGGAGCGGCATGAAATCGTCCGGGCAATCGAGGTGGCACGGGCGCACGGTGATCTCAGCGAAAATGCCGAATATCATGCGGCCAAGGAGCGGCAGAGTCATGTCGAGGGGCGGATTCTGGAATTGAAGGACAAGCTCGGGCGGGCGGAGATCATCGACTGTTCCAAGGTCGCCATCCGCCGTTGCGTATTCGGCACAGTGGTCACCCTGATGGATCTGACCACCGAGGTGGAGGTGACGTATCAGTTACTCGGACCCGAAGAGGCTGACGTGAAAAAAGGTTCGATCTCGGTATTCTCGCCCTTGGGCAGGGCGCTGCTGGGCAAGGAGGTCGGGGACGAGGTGGTGACCAAAGCGCCGGGAGGCGTGCGGGAATTCGAAGTGATCAATATCGGCGCCGCCGAGATGCGATAAGATTGGCGTTGCCCAGGAGCCGTCGGCTGTCCGCCGGCGGCATTGACGATGCCTCATCGGCCGCGCGTTCGGGCGGCCGTCAAACAGGAAAGAACGCCGCCTCAGGCGGCCTGTGGCAGCAACCCTTCCAGGTAGGTCGCGGTGATCATCCGGCTCGCCTCTTCCATGGTGAACGGATGCTCCTTGCCCAGGTTGCAGATGCGCGAGACCTCGTCCAGGGCGCCGAAGATGATCTGCTTGGCGATCTCGGGGTGAATGTCCTGGCGAAAGACCCCGGCCTGCTGGCCCCGCTCGATGATCGAAGCGATCAGATCGAGGTATTCGCTGAATTTGTTCTTGCGGTATTCGCGGATCAGTTTGCTGGTCTGGCGCATCTCGATGTGAATCACCTCGGCCAGGTTGCGGTTTTTTCGCATTTCTTCGAGATGGTTGGCGATGAAGACCTCCAGCATCCGCTTGGGATTATCTTCTTTGGCCAGCAACACGGTGACCTGTTCGATCAACCTGCCGATCTCTTCTTCGAAAACAGAAAGCAATATATCGAATTTATTATTGAAATAGAGATAGATGGTGCCGTCGGCGACCTTGGCCTCCTTGGCAATGTCAGAGATCCTGGCATTGAAGAAGCCTTTTTTGGCGAACACCTTGGTGGCAGCGCGAATGATCTTGCGATGCTTATCAGGAGATTTCATTAAATATGTTCAAACAGGCAGTTGCTGAAAAAAATGAATGAATCCTCATTTTTGTAACCTACCAGTTCTGTCAGCCCGGTGTCAAGAAAAATACCGGTAAGCAGGCAGAAACGAGGGGTGGAACAATTGAGAAAGATTGGCTTTTTCGGCAAAATCCCGGATCCTCTTGATTTTTCTGGACGGGAACGGCGCAGATTTATTAGAAAGAGACGTTACTTGGTGTGATTGAACGTTCAATTCCTGGGAGGGAGAGGGTGGCAATGAAAATTCTGGTCATTGGTGGAGGCGGTCGCGAACATGCGCTCGTCTGGAAACTCAATCAGTCCCCGAGAAAACCAAAGGTATTTTGTGCGCCAGGCAACGCCGGCATTGGCGCCCTGGCTGACTGCGTGGACATCTCCGCCGGCGACATCGATGGGCTGCTCGCCTTTGCCCTTCGGGAGCACATCGACCTGACCATCGTCGGCCCCGAGGAGCCGTTGACCAAGGGGATCGTCGATGTATTCCACGAAAATGACTTGCGCATCTTCGGGCCGGACAGCAAAGGCGCGATCCTGGAGGGCAGCAAAGTCTTCACCAAGGATTTCCTCAGTAAATACAAGATCCCCAGCGCCCGCTACCAGTCGTTTGTCAAGCGGGGCGAGGCCAAGAAATTCCTCAAGTCCATCGGCGTTCCCTGCGTGGTCAAGGCTGACGGGCTGGCGGCCGGCAAAGGCGTCATCATCGCCCACACCCTGGCCGAAGCCGAAGAAGCTGTGGACCTGATCATGAAGGACAAGGCGTTTGGCGAGGCCGGCAATCGGGTGGTGATCGAAGAGTTTCTTCAAGGCGAGGAGGCCTCGTTCATCGCCTTCACCGATGGCGTCACCGTGTTGCCGCTGCCATCCTCCCAGGACCACAAGGCCGTCGGCGAGGGCGATCAGGGGCCGAACACCGGCGGCATGGGCGCCTATTCGCCCGCCCCGGTAATGACCGAGGCCCTGACCAAAAGGGTCATGGAGGAAGTCATGCTGCCCACCGTCCAGGGCATGGCTGCCGAGGGGCGGCCGTACAAGGGCATGCTCTATGCCGGTTTGATGATCGACGGCGATCGGCTCAATGTTCTTGAATTCAACTGCCGTTTCGGCGATCCGGAATGCCAGCCGCTGTTGATGCGGTTGCGCGGCGACCTGATCGATGTGCTCCAGGCCTGCATTGATGAGCGCCTCGATACGGTCGAACTCGACATCGATCCCCGGCCAACGGTCTGTGTGGTCCTCGCCTCGGGCGGCTACCCCGGCTCGTACGAAACCGGCAGAGTGATCAAAGGATTGCGCAAGGCCGGCAAAGTCGAGGGTGTCGAGGTTTTTCACGCCGGGACCGCCACGAAGGAAGGGGAGACGGTCACCAACGGGGGCCGGGTGCTGGGGGTGACGGCCATCGGCAAGGACATCAGGGAAGCTATTGACCGGGCCTACAAGGCGGCCAAGGAGATCAAGTGGCAGGGCTGCCAATACCGCCGCGACATCGGTCACCGCGCCCTGGCCCGGCTGGGCGCCAAGGCAAAGCCCGTGGTCGGCATTGTCATGGGCAGCGACTCCGATCTGCCGGTGATGCGGGCTGCAGCCGAGTTTCTCGACTGGGCAGGCGTTGGCTACGAGATGCGCGTCAGTTCGGCCCACCGCACACCGGAGCAGGCCTGCGCCTATGCGCGCGAGGCCGCCGAGCGCGGGC